>CAWIHR010000037.1:0-54105 GCA_963835945.1 uncultured Chloroflexia bacterium | reverse complement strand
GATCACGTGTGCGTGACGCACGGACTCGTGATCTCGTAGCCTCCTTAGCGTCGGCACCGACCCCGGATTCCGACCAAGAACGTGAGGTGACAGCACGTCCAGTCAAGGCATCCGTGGCGGCCTGGCCCTACTCCTCGTCGCCATCACTGGGGCGTGTGGGGGCGGCCTTCCGACGACCTCGCCGGCCGCATCCTCACCGGCGACGACCCCGGCCGTCTTAGCAAGCTCCGGCTTGGCGTCGCCGTCCCCACCCGCGCGCTCCCCGTCCACGCCAGCCCCCACGGCCACGTCGAGCTGCCCCGTCAAACGCTCGCCTCCATGACGGAGCCGCAGCGGATCGGCCAGCTCTTTATGGTCGGCCTGGCTGACGACCGTCTGGGCGCCTCGGAGCGCGCCGCCATCGCCGCGTACCACTTCGGGTCGGTCTGGTTCACGGCACCGACCAGCGAGGGCGTGTCGCTGGTGCGCACGCTCGCGGACGCTGTCCAGGCGCAAGCCGCCGGGACGACCGCAGGCGTGCGCTTCTTCGTGGCCGCGAACCAGGAAGGCGGTCTTATCCAGGCGCTGTCGGGACCCGGGTTCAGCACGATCCGGCCGCACTCGACCAAGGGAGCCTCGCGCCGTCCGTGCTTGAGGGTCTGGCGGCGGGTTGGGGGCGCCAGCTCCGTTCCGCCGGTATCAACCTCGACTTCGCGCCTGTGGCGGATGTGGTGCCCCCGGGCACCGATGCATCGAACGCGCCCATCGGCCAGCTGCAGCGGGAGTTCGGGCACGCACCCGCCTCCGTTCGCAGCCACGTGGTCGCCTTCATCCGTGGCATGCAGCAGGCAGGGATCGCGACCACGGCGAAGCACTTCCCCGGGCTTGGGAGGGTCAGCGGCAATACGGACGTCGCGGGGAGCGTGACCGACGCCGTTACCACACCGCATGATCGGTTCCTCGACCCCTTCGCCGGAGCAGTGGCGGCCGGTGTGCCGTTCGTCATGGTGTCGTTGGCGACCTATGCGCGGATCGACCCCACCCAGCTGGCGGTTTTCTCGTCGACCATCGTGGGCGGGATACTGCTGGGCGACTTGCGCTTCGCTGGCGTAGTCATCTCGGACGACCTAGGCGCCGCTGCCGCGGTCGCTTCCATCCCCCCGGCTACGCGCGCCGTCGACTTCCTCGACGCGGGTGGCGACATGATCATCTCGAAGACGCTCGGTCCAGCGATCACCATGGCCCAGGCGATCAGCTCGCGCTCGACCTCGGACCGTGCGTTCCGTGCTCGAGTCGACGACGCGGCGCTGCGCGTTCTCCGAGCCAAGGAAGCATCCGGGCTCTTGTCCTGTGGCGGGTGAGCTGTCCACCGGTACCGAGCTGCCTCTGGCCTTCGGGTAGCCGCCGACCCCCACACCATGGCCCGGCCGTGTGGGGGTCGAGGTGGAACGCCTGTAGCCGAGGTGCTGGTGGGCGGCCCGCCGCCACCATGACGGCCGGGGCGTGCGTGGGTCGACGGGCGACGCAGTATCCCTCGGCGCGTCCGTGGCGGTGTCAGCGTCGCGCGCAGTGCGCCGCTGGCGCTCGCGCTCGAGAGCACGCTGGCGCCTAGCGGCCTCCCGCTCGGCCTTGCGGCGGCTCTCCTTCTGCAGGCTGCCCATGAGCACACCCTACGACGTTCGGTGGTGCTTGCAGAGCCGGATGGCAACGAGAGAGGCTCCGCCCTGACCGCGAAGCGGGGCCTCGGAGTAGTCCGTGAGGAATAGTCAGTTCAGGCGCCGGGGCCGCCGCGTGGAAGGCTCTTCCTCAGCCGTTGCGTCGCTGTCGTCGGCATCGGCCTCCTCAGCCAGCTCGTGGTCCTCGATCACGTGCGCCGTGAGCACGTCCGCCCGAAAGTCCGACGGGTCAGTCTCGTTCGTCGCATGTTCGAGCAGGATTCCGATGTGCATCCAGAACGCTGCATCGTCCGCCCATCGCTCGCGCTCTAGCCCGTCGAGGGCGGGGGCCCGGAGCGTGAGGTAGTAGTCCACAAGGTCGTCCGCCGCCTTGGCCCGTTCGTCCCACCACTCCTGCGGGTCCTCTTCCCTCATCGTCGTCCGCCCCACAGCATCCGCCATATACTGGCCCGGGCCATCGCCCGGCCGACGATCTTGTTCTTGGCCCGGCGGGCCATGCGGTGCGGGTTGCCCGACGCCACCACGGACAGGTCATTCGCTAGACGTGCCGTCCGGTAGAGCTGCGAGACGAGCGAGCGATGGCGGACCTTCATGCGGCTCCTTCCCTGTGCGACGGGACCCGCGCGCATTAGAGCGAGTCAGCAGGGTGGCTGGAGGCAGACCTCACGCCAGGCCCACCGGCGGGACGCAACCCGGATGCAGGTCGGGCAGCCCGGAGTCTACAGGCTGTGGCCGAGGTCGTTCACTGTCGACCACGGTCATGTGCGGGCGCTAGTCGGCGAGGATCGGCTCGGCCTCCGGCAGACTGCGCGCGACACGCACGACGAAGAGACGGTGGTTGAGGGTCAGCTCGATGAGGCCCGTCAGCACCGCGTGGTCGTGCAGGACCAGGGCACGGCGTGCCGCACGTTCCCGCGTCTCCAGCTCTCTCTCGGTCACGCGTCACCCCGCGTGCGCCGCTGTGGTATCCGCCCCGCCGGGAAGCTGTCAGCTGGGAGACTTCGGTGCTCCGCGGGCGGGGCGCAGCCCGGCTCACACGCTCACCGGGCACTGCGGAGTCCACGCGCGCCGCGGGCTATTTCCGAGCGGAGTGGTCGGATATCCACAACTCTCCCTGCCCGGTGTGGATAACCTGCCTGGGCATGGGTGCGGGAACCTGCGCACGCTCCTCACATTCGCTGATTGCGGAACAGCTGGGCGAGCGCCCGGAGGGCGACGGTTTCGGTCGGGCCGAACGCCTCGTGCCACTGATCATCGAGGGTGAGATTCGCGCCGATCAGGTGTCGCCCGTAGAGCGGCACACAGGTGGTCCGCCTCGCGCCACTGCGGGTGCATGGGGGCCCAGCCGTCGGGAAGCGCGTCGTACAGCTCCTCCCACGGGACGGCACGCTCCTGTTCGTCCATCGTGCCTGCGACCCCGCGCGGCTCAGGTCTGCCGGAACCGTTCGATGTCGACCGCAAAGTCCACCAGCGCCTGCCGGATCAGGACGTCCGACTCCGCCACGAACCGCTCAAGTCGGGCCTGCTCGGCCTCGCTGGCGATGCCGTGCACCAGGCGCCCCGCGAGGCGGCGCAGCGCCTGCGAGAGTTGGTGGTAGCCGGGGTCACGGCCTTCCTGTCCCGTCAGCGGGTCCAGGCCGACGAGGACCGTCTGGAGGCGGTCCTCCATGCGCGCTCGCAATTCCTGGTCGGGTACGGTCATGCGCGAATCCCCCCGATCAGCGGCACCCCGCCACGAACCGGTCGTAGCTGCCGTGACGGGGCGCGCCTGGATTGTATGCGGCAGGGCTCCGAGCACCCTAGCGGACGCCCGGCGTCCGCTAGGGGTTCCGTTACCGAGTTCCTCCTCCCGGGTGGCGCCGACCTCGTTATACACAGTCTGAGCACTCGGGCCCGGTGACCGGCCCTTCAACCTCCGTTCCGGCCCGGCCGCCAGCGACGTGACGATGAGAACCGGCGGTTGACCGGGTGTCGCCCTGCGCGTCCCGTAAGTGCCTCTCGGCCTGTATGCTGCAGATCGGTCAGGCAGTCGCGCGGCCCCTAGCCGGGCCCGCTCGGAGGGTGCGGGGATGCGGATCGCGATCATGGGCGCCGGCAACGTGGGCGGTGGTCTTGCGGCCGCCCTGGCGGCACTGGGGCACGAAGTTGTCTTCGGCGTCCGTGACCCCGCCAGCCTGAAGACCATGCTGGCCCTAGCGGCAGTGCCGGACGCCACGGCGACCACTCCTGCCGAGGCGGTTGATGGCGCCGATGTCATCGCCTTCGCCCTGCGCTGGGACGCCGTGACGACCACGGTCGCCAGCCTCCCGCCGCTGGCCGGGCGCATCGTGATCGACGCGATGAACCGGCTCGACGGCGACCCGGGCCGCAGCACGACCCAGGATCTCGCCGTCCTCCTGCCCGGCGCGAAGCTCGCCAAGGCCTTCAACACGATCGGGTTCGAGAACCTCGCCACCGCGCGCAGTCGCCGCGAGCCCGCAGCCATGTTCGTGGCTGGCGACGACCCCGATGCCAAGCGCGCGGCGATGGAGCTGGCCGCCGAGCTAGGCTTCGTCCCCGAGGACGCCGGGGGGCTCGCCAACGCGCAGGCCCTCGAGCAAATGGTCCGCGTGTGGCTCGCCCTCGCTCGGACCCATGGACGAGGCATCGGGTTCGCCGTCTCCAAGGGCTGAGGCAGCAGGTACCGTGGCCAACCTTGGGATGTGCTCGCGCGTCGGGTTCCGGGTCATGGCGTGGACCTTCACGCGAAGCCGCCCAGGCCTGATCCTCGAGGAGCGTCGCCGGCGCTCCGGGGTCCGCGAGGGCCAGACCGTGCTCGACTACGCCTGCGGACCCGGTTGCTACACAATCCCCGCGGCGAGGATGGTGGGGCCGACAGGTCGCGTCTACGCGCTTGACATTCAGCCGGCGGCCGCGGCCATGGTCAGGGACCGTGCGCGGGTGGCAGGGATCCACAACGTGACCACCGTCGTCTCCGGACGCGACACCGGCCTTCCCGCCGGGAGTGTCGATCTCGTCCTGCTCTACGACGCCATCGCCGGGATCACGGACAAGCGGCGTGCTCGCCGAACTCGATCGCGTTTTGAAGCCGGCCGGGGTGCTGTCGGTCTGGGTCGAGCACCGCGACCGGCGCTCACCTTGCCACTCGTCACCGAGAACAGTCGCTTCGTGCTGCGCGTGCGCATGGGAGACATCCTGAACGTCACCCGGGAGGAGTCGCGCTCGCCCGCAGGCTGAGCACTGCCATCCGCGACCCTGATGACTCGCACCTGCACGATCTCGCCATCGTGGGCGGGAATCACTCGCCTTTCACGATGCCCCGGGACAGCGCCGGACGCGGGGCTTTGCTAGCTGGCGGGCGAGGACCACGTGACCGGCACGGGCGGGGTCGGCCCGCCGTGCCGGCTGCGCCAGGCGGTCCATCCGGCCAGCAGCAGCCCACCGAGCCCGACTACGATGACCACGACCTCCGCCCACGGACCGATCAGCGGCAGCGAGGTCACCAGAACCACCACAGCCGAACCAAGCGCGAGAGCCGCGAGCTCCTGCCAGCGCTCGACCCCGCCCGGAGACAGGGCAAGCCGCCCGAGCGTCAGGCCCACCACAGCGACGGACAGGAACGCTGCGGCGAGGATGAACGCGAAGGTAAGGACCATGCTCGCCAGGATCCAGGCCACCACGTCGATCGCGACCAGCGTCCCGAGCGTGAGCCTGCCGAAGGCGATGGCGAGCGCGACCATCACCGCAAGGAGCGCGATGAGCGCGAGCACGTAGCCAAGCACGCTCACGACCCCGCTCCCGGCGACCGCGAGCGGGCGTGCCCGCACGAGCTCTGTCGCACTTCGCAGGCCGCGCGGCAGGAGCCAGAGGACGAGCAAACCGAGAAGCAGGACGACCACGTAGTGACGGAGGGCAGCCAAGATGGGGCCCCCTGCGGGGGCCTGGGGAGTGGGCGCGGCGATGGCGGAAGCAGGCCGACCCACGCGCACGGTCTCGGTGCCGCCGAGCGAGCCCGTGCGGGTATACGCGACGGCGTTGCCCTGGATGCTTCCCGCCACGTCACCATTGACGCTGACCCGCCCGCCGGAGAAGATCAGGTCGCCTCCCACGCGGGCACCGATCGCGATGGTCAGCGTCCCGCCTGCGGCGAGGACGTCCTTCGTGACTGCACCAGCTACCGTGACCTGCCCGCCCGCCGCGCGGACCCCACCCCCCACGGTTCCGCCAATCTCGACCGTGCCTCCACCCGCGATGACGTCGCCGTCCACCGGGCCATCGAGCGTGACGCGTCCACCAGCGGCGACGACGTCGCCGTGCACTGCGCCATCGACTGTGACCGTGCCCGCGAAGACGTACAGGTCGGAGTTCACGGTTTCGCCGGCCGGCACTATCACTGTGTCGCCGTAGCGGAGCTTCCCGCCGAGCGCGCTCGCGGCCAACGCCGGACTCGCGTCGAGCGCGATCAGGACCACCACCGCGCCAGTCAGTGCGACGATCCGCAGCGTATCGCGCAGCATGCCCTCACCTCCCTGTGCGGCACTTGTACCGCGGGCTGGCCTGCGCGGCAAGTCCTGCGCTCTCACTCGCCCTCTTGGTCACGACCCGGTAGCGCGCTCGCCTAGCTGTGATTCCCGGACACGTTGTTGACGAGCCAGGCCATCGCTGCGAGCCCCTTAGGCCCTCACCCGCTCGTAGCTAACGATCACCGTGCCGGCAGGCGTGACGACACCTTCGATCAGCCGCAGGGGCGCCTCCACGCCCTCCGGGAACAGGCGCCGTCCGCTGCCGAGCACAAGCGGGTGGATCATCAGCAGATATTCGTCGATCAGGTCGGCGGCCATCAGCGCTCCGATCAACTCACCGCTGCCCATGATTGCCAGCACCCCGTCGGTTTGTGCCTTGAGAGTCTGAACGGCCGCAATAGTGTCGCCCTGCAGCAGCGTCGAGTTTGGCCATGGGAGCGGGTCGCTAAGCGTGCTCGACGCGACGTACTTGGGTGTGGCGTTGAGCGCGTCCTTGAACGGGCCGCCTCTGGAGTTCCAGACCGCTAGCAGATCCTCGTACGTCCACCGCCCGAACAGCCACCCTTTCAGACCCCCGCCAGCGGCCATCCGCTCGCTCATCGCCTTGGTCACTGCTTCTGGCGATTGCGTGGATCGGAGGCCCCAACCGCTGTGGGTGAAACCGCCTCGCGTGTCCTCTCCTGGCCGCGCCAGCCCCTGCATGACCCCATCGAGGGTCACCTGATTCATGACGACAATTCGGCCCATGTCAGCCTCCTTGGCCCGTCGCGGCCGTGGATACCGTCACCGATTTCGTGGAAAGGCTCTCCAACGTCAACAACGTATCCGGGAATCACAGCTAGCTCAGCGAGACGTTCGCAGCATGTTCCGCCTCCAGCAGATGGGCCAGCTCGCCGGGATCAAGGCCGCGCGCGCCGCGGTGGCACTCCGTATCCGAGAGAATGGGTGATGCAGTTTGAGACGCTCCCGTCGGGCACGAAGAGCGTCATGAACCGGCGCCCGGGTGTCCTAGGCCCCGGGGATGCCCGGGCGGTCGAACGAGGACGCTATGCGCAATCTGGATCGAGCCGTCGATGGCGGCGGGCCCTGCGGCGCCACGGACGAGCGCGGGTCGGCTGCGCACCAGTCGCCGGCGCCGGACATGGATGTCGCAGCAAACTGGCTCATCGAGCGCGGGACCCTCTTCCTGAACCACGGCTCGTTCGGGGCCTGCCCGCGTACGGTCCTGGCCGCCCAGCAGTCGCTGCGTGAGCGGCTGGAGAGCCAGCCGGTGGCATTCCTGGCGCGTGAGCTCGAAGGGGCTCCTCGACGCCGCACGGGTGGAGCTGGGCCGGTTCCTTGGCGGTGATCCCGAGAGCCTGGTGTTCGTGTCGAATGCGACGGCAGGCGTCAATACAGTGCTGCGGTCGCTCCGTTTCGCGCCCGGCGACGAGCTACTGACCACTGACCATGAGTACAACGCGAGCGTCAACGCGCTTCGCTTCGCCGCGCAACGGGACGGCGCGCGGGTGGTCGTAGCGCCGATCCCGTTCCCCATCCGCTCGCCGGGCGAGGCCCTGGGGGCGATCCTCGCGTGCGTAACGCCGCGCACGCGCCTGGCGCTGCTCAGCCACGTGACCAGTCCGACCGCGCTCATCCTGCCCCTCGGGGAGCTCGTGCCCGAGCTGCGCCGCCGCGGCGTTGAGACGCTCGTCGACGGCGCCCACGCGCCCGGCATGCTTCCGCTCGATCTCGACGCGCTCGGCGCCGCGTACTACACGGGCAACGCCCACAAGTGGCTGTGCGCGCCGAAGGGCGCCGCGTTCCTCTATGTTCGTGCCGACCTGAGGTCCGCCGTCCGCCCGCTTGCCATCTCGCACGGGGCCAACGCGACCCGCACCGATCGACCCCGCTTCCGCCTCGAGTTCGACTGGACGGGGACGCTGGACCCCACGGCCTATCTATGCATCCCAGCGGCGATCCGCTGTGTCGACTCCTTGCTGCCGGGAGGCTGGCCCGCGGTGATGGCGGCCAACGGCCGGCTCGCTCGCCTGGGGCGCGATGCGATCTGCCAGACGCTCGGCGTGCCTCCACCAGCTCCCGACGAGATGCTGGGATCGATGGCGGCCGTGCTGCTGCCGGGCGAACCTGCTCTCAGCACTGCGCTCTCACCTCTCGATGACGACCCGCTGCAGGTGGTCCTCCGCGAGCGCTTCGGGATCGAGGTGCCTGTCCTCCCGTGGCCGCAGGCGTGGGTGGCGGGGGAGCAGGTCCCGCGACGACTGCTGCGCATCTCGGCCCACCTGTACAACTCGGCTGCGCAGTACCAGGCGTTGGCGGTGGCGCTGGAGGAGCTGCTTCGCGGGTAAGGTCGGCGCGCCCGGGACTGTTCGCTATCCGATCATGGTGATGGACGGCGTGCTGGACGCCTCGCCCGGCGTCTGTGCGTCCACCCGCTGGGGCGCTGCCCAGACTGCCGCTCGACGCGCTCAACGGCTGCGACGAAGGCGCCGGGCTGGCGGAGATCGAAGTGCGACGCTGATCCCATAGACCAGACCCGCGCGACCCGGTCAGGTGGCGGCTTCCGGCGGGAGGGTGCGCTGTCATGCTGCCTGTCCGAGACCGAACTGGACCTACCCCGCTTTCGTGGACACCTACCATCGCGGCAGTGTCCGCGGAAGGAGTCCACGTTGGGGAAGCAGCGGTTCTACACGGAGGAGTTCAAGGCCGAAGCCGTGGTTCTGGCCCGCAGCTCGGGGCAGTCGATCCGGCGGACGGCGCTCGATCTCGGCATCACGAACGAGACGCTCGGCCGCTGGCTCCGCGAGGCCGACGCCCGGCCACGGGGCACGCCCCTCGCCGCCGACGAGCGGGCTGAGCTCGTCGAGCTGCGCCGGCGGGTCAAGGTCCTCGAGACCGAGCGGGAGATCCTCCGAAAAGCCGCGGCCTTCTTCGCCCAGGAGACCGAGCGGACCCGGTGACGGTGTTCCGCTTCGTCGAGCGAGAGAAGGCCAGGTTCGCAGTGCGGACCCTCTGCCGCGTGCTCGGTGTCTCCCCGAGCGGCTACTACGCCTGGCGCGAGCGCGGCCCGTCGGCACACACGCTCGCCGACCGTGCCCTCATCGAGCAGGTCCGGCACGCGCATGCCCGGAGCCGCGGCACGTATGGCGTGCCCCGGGTCCATGCAGAGCTCCGCGCCGACGGCGTCCACGTGGGCCGCAAGCGGGTCGCCCGCCTCATGGCGGGAGCGGGCCTCGCCGGCGTCCATCGCCGTCGCTTCGTCACCACCACCCGGCAGGACCGGACCGCGACCCCCGCGCCGGACCTCGTCGAGCGCGACTTCACCGCACCGGGGCCCGACCGGCTCTGGGTCGCCGACATCACGTACCTGCCGACCCGGTCGCGCTTCTGCTATCTCGCGGCGATCGTCGACGCCTGGAGCCGCCGGATCGTCGGCTGGTCGATGGCCACGCACCTGCGGACCGAGCTGATCCTCGGGGCGCTCGACATGGCCATCGCCCGCCGTCAACCGGCCGATGGCCTCATCCACCACTCCGACCGGGGCACCCAGTACACGAGCCTCGCGTTCGGCCGGAAGCTCCGGGAGGCAGGGATCGCCGCGTCGATGGGCTCGACCGGCGATGCGTACGACAACGCGATGGCCGAGAGCTTCTTCGCCACCCTCGAGACCGAGCTCATCGACCGCTCAGACTGGTCAGACCCAGCCCAAGCCAAGGCCGCGGTGTTCGAGTACATCGAGGTCTTCTACAACCGGGTCCGCCGCCACAGCGGGATCGGCTACTTCAGCCCCGCCGACTTCGAGGAGCGCTATCGTTCGAGCCCGGCCATCCAGGCCGTGTGACGCATCACCGTCCACGAAACCGGGGCAACTCCAGATCCGCTGTCAGGCAGGAGGGATGTCACGGTGACTGCTGCGCAGTCGCTGCAGCGCGCGTACCCGCCCATCCATCAGGCGCTCGACGAAGGGTCGCGCGGCCTCGTCGGCCACCGACTACCCGGCACGCCGTCGCTCCTCCTCACGACGGTCGGCCGACGGTCTGGGCGTCCGCGGACCGTCGCCTTGACCTACGCCCGCGACGGTGCCGACTTCGTGCTGGTCGCGTCCAACCACGGGCTGGACGATCCCCAAGTGGCTCCTCAATCTGGGCGCCAACCCCGCCGTGCGCCTGCAGATCGCTCGGCATCGCGAAGAGGGTCACGCGCGCGTGGTCGCCCCGGGAGGCCCAGAGTACTCGCGCTTCTGGCGGCTCGTGGACGAACCAACCGCCACCGGTACGAGGGCTACCAGGCGCGGACCGAGCGTCCGATCCCGCTCGTCGTGGTGACACTTGGCCGGCCGCTTGCCTAGGTCACGTTCACGGACGGCCGCGGGATTGGCTGCTGGCAGACAGCATCTGGCGCACCGCGCCCACGGGATCGGACGAGACCTCGTTCGTCCAGGTCCTCGCGCGCGGTGAGGCCGCGCCTCACGAGTCCATGGCGGATCGGTTAGGCGGCGTACTGGTCGGTGACGACCGCGGCGCAGTTTTAGGCGGTCGCGAAGGCGGCCACGGCGTCGAGCGCAGCGTCGACCTGGACCGGCTTCCCCGGCCGCCTCGCCAGCCATCGATGCAGTCGACCACGATCCGCCCGGACGGTTCCATGTGGCCCACGAGGGCGGACCGCGTGTCGCCCGTGAAGACGGGGTCAAGGGCCCAAGCAGGTCCATCTGATGGGGAAGTGGTGAGCCGGGAGAGACTCGAACTCTCAACCCGCGGTTTAAGAGACCGCTGCTCTACCGTTGAGCTACCGGCCCACGGCGGCCGATTCTAGCGCATGCGATGGCGGCCGCTTCGCCGGCGGGCTCGCCCCGCCGACCATCGCGTCGTGCAGCCACTCGGCGCCAAGACCGGCGAACGCCCAGAACAGGGCGTAGTCGAGCCGTACGAGCCCGGACAGGTGCCACCGCGTCCGGCCGCTGTAGTCCCATGGGCAGCGTCCTGTCGCGCGACGCATCGCCCAGCCGGCCGTGCCCTCCACCGTCAGAATGCCCGAGGCGTACAGCGCTCCCCGGTACCAGGCGGGACATCGCCGCAGGCGATCGTGCACCGGCTCGAAGAGTGGCAGCGCAAGCGCGTAGATCAGGGGCATCCACCGGGAGGCGGGCCCGGACGGCCGAAACGTTCGCGCATTGCGGGATAGGCGCGCCGTAGTGAACACGCTTTCCATCAGCGACCCAGTGGCCCCATAGACCGCCGCCCTTCTGACCGGGCCCAGCCGGACCAGGCCCGGCTGACTCCCGATGCTCCTGACGGCCCCCATGCGCCGCATGCTAGTCCGGTCAGGTCGCCCGTGAGACACGCCCCGGGCCGCTGGTACCGATGCGGCGCCATGCCGTCGCCGGGGCGACCATGCCGGGTCGGACGGACCGCGTTACGGTGACCGCAGGCCCTGTCGTGATCCCCAGCCGCGTGGTCCCATTCAAGAGCAGCCGTGTGTCCCACCTGCCCGCCAATGGAGGACGACCGCATGCCCCAGACCGAGGGCCCCGAGCCCCGGACCGATGACAACGCCTCGCTGGTCGCGCTGCTGAACGCGACGTGGTTCGGCGCTAACCTGCCGCCCGACTCGCAGGTGAGGCTCGCGGGCTTGGCACGACGCTACCAGGCGGCAGCGGGGACCACCCTGCTCACGGAGGGCCAGCTCGCCAACGAGCTCGGCATCGTGCTCTCCGGGCGCGTCTCGCTGCGTACCCTCGTGCCGGAGGAAGGCTGGATCACGATCCTGACCGTCGAACCCGGCGACATCTTCGGCCAGTCCGCGCTGGTGCCTCCGTACCGCTCCACATCCAACGTCGTCGCGCTCCAGGCAGTCGATGTGCTCGCCCTCGACGGGCCCGGTCTGCGGGCGGCGCTCGCCGCAGACCACGACCTAGCCGCCCAAATGTACCCGCGCGTCCTGCAGGCCATATCGCGTCGGTTGAGCGCGACCCGGCTCCAGATGCTTGACCTGTTGGCGAGGTAGCCAGAACACCGTGACTACCGTGACCAGAAGCGCGATCGGCTTCCTGCCGCGCGCCAATTTCCAGCGACTCATCGACCTGCTCTCCGACGACGGTCGCACCGTGATCGGGCCCACGGTGGCGGACGGCGCCATCGTGTACGGCGAAATCCGGGCCGCGAGCGACCTTCCCAAAGGCATCGGCGCCGACCAGGCGCCCGGGTCGTACCGCCTGGTCGACCGTGGTGACGAGCTGCTTTTCGCCTATGCCGTGGGCCCAACGTCGTGGAAGCGTTTCGTGTTCCCGCCCACGCTCGGCATGAGCCGGTCGCAGCGCGACGGGGACGGGCACGTGTCGTTCGGCCCCGTGCACAAGGAAATCCCTAAGCTCGCCTTCCTCGGCGTGCGGGCCTGCGAACTGGCCGCGCTCGGCATCGAGGATCGCGTCTTCCTGGGCGGCCCGTACACGGACGAGGACTACCGCGCTAGGCGCGCCCACTCGCTGGTGGTCGCGGTGCAGTGCGCCGAGCCCGCCGGGACGTGTTTCTGCACCTCGATGGGCACAGGTCCTGGTATCCGGAGCGGCCACGACCTCTTGCTGATCGAGCTAGAGGAGGGCTTCGTCGTTACGGCCGGGTCGCCAGCCGGGTCGGCCATCTTCGACCGGCTCGACCTCGAGGAGGCGTCGGCAGACCAGATCACCGCGGGTTCCGACCAGCTTGCCGCCGCCCGCCAACGGATCGGCGACCCCGTGGTTGCCGCGGGCCTGCACGACCGCCTGATGGCTAAGCTGGACAACCCTCGCTGGGCGGACATCGCCGAGCGGTGCCTCGCGTGCACCAACTGCACGGCCTCGTGCCCCACCTGCTTTTGCACGAGCGTCAGCCAGCGGTCCGATCTCGACGGACAGACGTCGGTGGCTGAGCGTCGCTGGGAGTCCTGCTTCACCAAGGGTTTCGCGGCAGTGGCTCTCGGCGGGAACTTCCGGCCGCGCGTGCAGGACCGCTATCGCCAGTGGCTGACACACAAGTTCGCCACTTGGATCGACCAGTTCGGAACCTCCGGGTGCGTCGGTTGCGGCCGATGCATCACTTGGTGCCCGGTGGGAATCGACGTCCGCGTGGAACTGAACGTCATCGCCCCGCCGCCACAGATTGTGCTGGGCAACGGCCATGGCTCCGAGGCGCACTCGCCTCGCACGGGCGTGTTCCGCGTGGAAGCGGCCCGGCACGAGACGCAGGACACGGTGACGCTCGCGCTGTCGACGCCGAACGGCATCGATTGGTCGAAGGTGCAGGGCGAGTTCGTGATGGTGTCCGTGCCCGCGGTGGGCTCGGTGCCGATCTCGGTTTCCCGACGCCTTCCGACCGGCATGGAGCTCACGATCCGCGGGGTGGGGCCAGCGACCACGCTCCTCACCGGACTTGGCCACGGAGCCGAGGTCGGGCTGTCGGCTCCGCTCGGTCGTGGCTGGCCGGTCGACGTCGCCGAGGGCCACGACGTGCTGATTGTGGGCGGGGGCATGGGGTTGCCGCCCCTCCGACCGGTTATCGACGAGATCATCGAGCACCGCGCGAAGTTCGGCGAGGTGCGCATCTACCACGGCGCTCGCACTCCGGGTGATCTGCTCTACACCGAGGAGCTCGCCAAGTGGGCGGCCCGCGGCGACCTCGAGGTGGGCGTCACTGTGGATCGCGCCGACGCGACGTGGCTCGGCCGCGTGGGCGTGGTCACGCACCTGTTCGATCACGCGCAGTGGGACGGGACGAAGGCCATCGCCTTCGTGTGCGGCCCGGAGCGCATGATCCAGGCCACCGTCAACACGCTGGCGTTGCACGGCGTGACGCCGGACCGCATCTTCGTCTCGATGGAACGCCACATGGAATGCGGCGTCGGCCTCTGCGGGCACTGCCAGATGGGACCGTACTTCGTCTGCAAGGACGGCCCCGTCTTCTCGCTCGCGCAGCTGGGCGACGTGTTCGGACGGGAGGGCATCTGATGGGCCGCGCCGCCACCACGCCGCGCCCGCGGCTCGGGGTCGTCAAGCTCGCCTCATGCGACGGCTGCCAGTTGATGCTGCTGGACCTCGAGGACGAGCTGCTCGCCATCGCCGAGCGCATCGACATCGTCGAGTTCCCCGAGGCCACCACCCTTCGTTCGAGCGGCCCGTACGACGTCGTCCTAGTGGAGGGGTCCGTCAGCACGCCCGAGCAGCTGGAGCAGATCCTCGAGGTCCGGCGTGAGGCGAAGCTCCTGGTCACCATCGGGGCATGCGCCACCGCCGGCGGCATCCAGGCCATGCGCAACTGGCGGGACCACGACGCGTTCCGCGCCGCGGTCTATGCGCACCCCGAGTACGTCGAGTCGCTGGCCACCGCGCAACCGGTTGCCGATTACGTCAAGGTGGACGCCGAGCTGCGGGGCTGTCCTATCAGCGCCGAGCAGCTCGTGGAGTTCGTAACCGCGCTCCTAACTGGGCGGCGGGCGAACCTGCCGGACGAGGCGGTCTGCGCCCACTGCAAGCGAGCCGGCCGGGTCTGCGTAATGGTCGCGCGGGGGATCCCGTGCCTGGGACCCGTCACCATGACCGGGTGCGGGTCGCTCTGCCCGGGCTTCGACCGCGGGTGCTACGGCTGCTTCGGTCCGCGCGAGCAGGCCAACGCAGCCAGCCTCAGCCGAGAGTTCATGCGGACGGGCCTGCCGCCCGTGGAGGCCGGACGGCTGTTCGCCGGCTTCACGGGCTACGCTGAGCCGTTCCGTGCCGTAATCACTGAGCTTGGCGGCGTCCCGGGCACGACTGCGTCGGCCCATACAGCGTCGGCACCGGACGACGCGGTCGCGCTCGCTGGAGGGAACACATGACGACCGAGGCACCGCCCTTCGAGCGAGCGTTCCGGGTCGAGGGCATCACCCGCGTCGAGGGGGAGGGCTCGCTCCACCTCGTCGTCCGCGACGGTGCGGTGACCGAAGCGCGGCTCAAGATCTTCGAGGCACCCCGCTACTTCGAGCAATTGGTCGTGGGGCGGTACCCGGACCAAGTGCTGGACATCGTGGCGCGCATCTGCGGCATCTGCCCCGAGGCGTACCAGATGAGCGCGGCCGGGGCCTTCGAGTCGATCTTCGGGGTTGAGGTCGATCCGCAGGTGCGCGCGCTCCGCCGCCTGCTGTACGCCGGCGAGTACATCGAGAGCCATGCCCTCCACGTCTACCTGCTGCACGCGCCCGACTTCCTGGGGTACGCCAGCGCGATCGACCTGGCGAAGGACCACCGCGCGGTCGTCGAGCAGGGCCTGGCGCTCAAGAAGGTCGGCAACGACCTGATGCGGACTGTTGGCGGCCGCGCCATCCATCCGGTCAACGTCCGGGTCGGCGGCTTGTACCACGTGCCGTCGCGCGACGACCTCCTGGCCATGCGCCCGAGGCTGGCCACGGCGCTCGAACAATCGAAGGCAACGCTCGAGTTCGTGGCGCAGTTTCAAGCCCCGCCGTTCGAGCGCGAGGTCCGCCTCGTGTCGCTCAAGCATCCCTCGGAGTACCCGCTCTTCGCGGGGCGCATCGTCTCACACGATGGGTCCATCGACATCGGCATCGGGGAGTGGCGCACGGTGTTCCACGAGGAGCATCACGAGGGCAGCAACGCCCTGCATGCCCGCACGGCGACCGGCGAGACGTACCAGCTCGGGCCGTCCGCGCGAGTCTCGATTGCGACAGACCAGCTGCATCCCCTCGCGCGGGAGGCCCTTGACAAGACCGGACTGGCCGCGCAGATCGCGCGGAACCCGTTCTGGAGCATCGCGGCCCGCGGCGTGGAGCTGGTGCACTACTGCGCCGAGGCGATCGATATCATCGACTCGTACCAGCGGCCCTCGAGGCCCTTTGAGCCGTGGACGCCCCGCCCCGGCGCCGCCGGCTGGGGATCCGAGGCGCCGCGGGGCATCTGCTGGCATCATTGGGAGACAGACGCCCGGGGCGCGGTTACGCACGCCCAGATCGTCCCGCCCACGAGCCAGAACCAGGGTCAGATCGAGGCAGACCTGCGCGACTTCGCGCCCGCAGTCCTCGACCTGGCGCACGAGGAGGCAACGCGGCGGTTGGAGCAGCTGATCCGCAGCTACGATCCGTGCATCTCCTGCGCCACGCATTTCCTCGACCTGACCATCGAGGGGGCGTGACCGGGCAGCTCCCCGCTGCCACGTCGATCCCCGGATCCGGCGGTCCACCCCGCCGGATCCTTGTGCTGGCGTGCGGCGAGACATCACGCGGCGACGACGCGGCAGGCTTGCTGGCGGCGGACGTGGTCCGTGGCTGGATCGACGGCCTCGCCGACCCGCCGGTGCCGGTCCGTGGCCTACTTGAGTCTCTCCGCGGGCATGTCGAGGTCAGGCCCGTCCACCAGGTCGAACCGGACCACCTGCTGGCGATCGGTGACGACGAGGCCGTCGTAGTGATCGACGCGGTCCGCGGTGTTGCGCCCGGGAGCGTCGTCCGTCTCCCGCTAACTGGCGTAGCGTCGAACGCCGACGCTCCACGGTCGTCGCACATGCTGCCCCTGCGCGAGGTGCTCGGGGTTGCGGAGACGCTCCGCGGCTCGCTGCCCCCCGGCGTATTCGTCGGGTTGGGTGGCAGCGCGTTCGAACTGGGAGCGGCGCCTTCTGCGCTTGTGCGCGAGGGAGTTGCGGCGTTTGCCGCCGCGGTCGTCGAGGAGGCCACCCGCCTCGTCCGCGGTTGACCACGCACACCGCGCGCTCAGGCTCCGAGGGCCCCCACCCCTTTGCTGGGCTGCCTGCCGTCCGCGTCCAGCAGATGCTCGACCGCCCGCATCCGCGACAGAGGGAGCACGGCAAACCCCAGCAATACGACGGAGGACGCTAGCAGCCCGTCGATCCCGAGCAACCGCGCGGCCGCGCCGCCGATTAGGCTGCCGGCGATCTGACCGATCGCCAGAAACACGCTGTACAACCCCATGATCGCGCCCCGGTCGAACGGATGAGCCTCGGACACGTCGGCCAGCAGGCCAAGCGCAGCCGGCGTCGCACCCGCCATCACGAACAGGCCGGCGGCGGCGGCTATCGCAAAGAGGATCGTGACGACGAGCGGCTGCCCGCCGCTGTGGTTGACTACGAACGTGCAGGCCACCGCGAAGGTGCCGCCCGCGAGCCCATAGAAGATTATGGTGGTGCGCCGCAGCGTACGGAAACGACTGCCCCAGTAAAGCAGCCCGGCAAAGAACACCAGCATCCCGACGGCGACGCCGACGCTTACCTGCGTGGGCGTGAAACCTCTCATGAGCAGCTGGTGACGGGCGATCGGGATGTTGGCTCGCCGCACGAGCTGGAACAACGACTGGCTTGTCCACAAGCCGATGACGGCATTGACAGCGATCCAGGTCGGCGCCAGGAGCCAGACTTGCGAGCTGGACAGCAGCGCGCGGTAGCGGGCAAACCCGGTGTTCGAAGGCCGGTCGGCGACCGTCACCGTGGCCGGAAGCTCCAGCACGAGGAACCGGTAGACCAGCCACGATCCGATGTACACAAGCGCGTTGGCGAAGAAGGCCACCCGCCCCAGCAGTTGGTACAGAGGCCCGGCGGCGACTAGGCCGACGCCCAGCCCAGCCAGCGTGGCGAGCTCGAACCGTGCGACGACGCGCCCCCGAAGCGGTTCGTCCTGCGCCGTGGCTCGAGCGATGTAGCCCAGGATGGAGGGGACGCTGGCGGCGCTGGACCCTCCCTCGAGCAGGCGAGTCACTCCGAGCAGCGGAATGCTGGTCGTGAGGCCCGCCAGAATCACGGCGACGGCGCCAAAACCGGGACCCAGCTGCATCACCGGGCGCTGGCCGAGGCGGTCGGAGATGACGCCGAACGGCGGCGACAAGAGAAGCTCCGCCAGAAAGAACATGGCCGCAAGGACGCCGACGACCAGGGGGTCGACGGGCTGGCCGCCGTGAAGCGGCCGATCCGCCAGGTAGTACACCAGTAGCGCCCCGGTGAGCCCCGTGCTGAACCGCAGCGTGAACGTTCCGAACAGGACGGCGACGAGGGAGCAATTCACCGCCACAAGGGTACCCAAACGCGGAGAGCGCGGGGACCACGCCGGACCCTTGTGCGAACTTGTCGGATAGACTGCCGCCACATGACCGGATCCTTCACTCAGGTTCCCGTTCCGCCCGAGATCGCGGAATGCGCCCGCCGCCGGGCCGGGGCCCGTGCGGCGAGGAATTGGGCGGCCGCGGATGCGCTGCGGGCGGAGATCGAGGGAGCGGGCTGGAAGGTCATCGACCAAGGCCTCCGTTTCCGGCTCGAGCCGGCGCACCCACCCGACGTCGAGACCGCCGGACGCGTCCGTTACGGGTCGAGCGAGTCGGTGCCATCGCTGCTCGGTGAGCCACCGACGGCTCTGGCGACGATAGTGCTGCTAGCCGACCGCTGGCCCGAGGATCTCGCTCGCACCCTCGACGGGATCCGGGCTTACGCCCCGATCGGGACACAGGTCGTGATCGTGGCTAATGACCCCACGCCCGAGCAGGTCGACGCCCTGGGCGCCCTGGACGACGGGGCCTCGGTGCGCCCGGCGGGAAGCACCCCAGAGCAGGTCTGGACGAGCGCATCCCTGGGACATGCCGCGGCCCAGAACGCGGGCATCCGGCGGTCCGCCGGAGAGGTCGTGGTCCTACTGGACACCAGCATCGAGCCGACTGGCGACATCGTCACGCCGCTCGTCGACGTCCTCCGTGACCCGGCGGTTGCCGTCGCGGGCGGCTGGGGAGTCCGGTCGTCCGACCTTCGGCACTTCGACGACGCAGGGCCCGGCGACGTGGACGCCATCGACGGATACGTGCTCGCCTTCCGACGCTCCGACTACGTAACGCGGGGACCGCTCGACGAGCACTTCCGCTGCGATCAGCACCTTGACATCTGGTGGAGCTTGGTGCTGCGCGACGAGGGCGAGTCCGCTCGTCACCGCCGCGCCGTGCGCATCGACCTGCCTGCCACCCGCCATGCGTATCGCGGCCACTTGAGCGTGCCCGAGCCGGAGCGGAATCGCCTGGGCCGCCGCAACTTCTACCGGGTCATCGACCGGTTCGGGAGCCGTCGCGACCTGCTCGTGGAGCCGGCAGCGCCGGTCAGGCGGAGCGTTTCGGGCTAACCGACTAGACGACCCGGGCGCCCGCACGACCTGTGGCGGCGAGGACACTTGGAGGGTCGACGACCGGTGCGGCGCGTTGCGCGACAAGCCCGCCCGCGCTTTCCCCGATAAATCCCGTGCTACCCGTGCGGATGACTGTGCCCAACTGCAATCCGGCCGCGAGCAGCACGACCAGCAGCAGCACGCCCGCCAGCCGCAGCACCCCGGGCACCGGCGCGGCAGCGGGCTTCGGCGCGCCAGCCGGGTGCTGCCACAGGCTTGCCAGCGTGAGTCCGGTCGGCAGCAGGATGAGCCCGAGCCAAAAGCCGGCGATCAGTCCGCCGATGTGAGCGAAGATGTCGATTCCCACGCCCCCGCCGATCAGCCCAACGTCGAGCACCAGGTTGAACACGATGAGGAAACCGATCTGACGCGCGAGCGCGTCGGCGCCTCGGCCGAGGATGGGATTGTGCACTCGGTACGCGATAAAAACCACCGCGAAGAGGCCGAAGATCGCGCCGCTGGCGCCCACCGCGTTGTCTGGCAGGAAGATGTAGCTCGTCACCGAGGCGGCAACGGCCGCGAGAACGTAGATCAGCAGGTACTGCGCACGTCCATAGATGCGCTCGACCAGGGGACCTACGAGGTACAGGGCATACATGTTGAAGGCCAGGTGGAGAGGATCGCTCGGGTCGTGGACGAGCACAACCGAGAGCAGCCGCCAGTACTCGCCCCGCGCTACAGACGTCTTATCGAGCATCAGCAAATTCGTGGCCGTCACGCCGACGACGCCCCCGAAGAACTGAACGAGTCCGATCGCGATGGTGACCGCGAGGATCGCGTAGGTGACGATGGGTCGGTCGCCGGTCGCGGCACGCGAGCGCCCGAAATACCGCCCCGCCGCTCGCCGGTCCCCCAGCTCCTTGCTCAGCCAGCCGAGCCGAGAAGCGATCTCAGCGCGCGCGTCTGCTGGTGCACGCCGGTCGGCCTCGCGGTAGGCATCGAGGGCGCCCCGCAGGTCGCCTTGCCGCACGCGCGCCGCCGCGAGCTGCCGCCAGGCTACCCAGCTCAGTGGCGTGTCCGGCGCCTGTGTCGCCAGCTTCCAAGTCTCGACCGCGGCGTCCTCCTCGTCCATCCGGTAGCGGCACTCGGCGAGTCCGAGCAGCGCGGCGACATGCAGGTCGGGGTCGCGGTGACCGACCACCCGCGAGTAGAAGGGGGCGGCCTGCTGATACTCGCCCTGGCCGGCGAGCGCGTCGGCGTGCTGGAGCACGGCGAGCGCAGACGGACGGTTGAGGGGGCCGGCGGCGAAGGGGTCTTGTGACCCGGCCGGCATATCGGATGGCACAGCCGACAGAGTGTAGCGGCAGGAACCCGGCGGGGTCGCCCGGTGAGGCACAGCGCGCGAGAGCGCCGTGCGTGGCACGATGCACGCATGGACGTCCACTTTCTCGGTGCCGCGAACACCGTCACCGGCTCCCAGTTCCTCGTCACCACGGACAGTGCCTGCATCCTCGTCGACTGCGGGATGTTCCAGGGAAGCCCGAATGAAGTGGTCCGCAACCAGGTGCCGCTCGCGTTCGATCCGGGCTCGCTCGACGCCATCGTTCTGACGCACGCCCACCTGGACCACTGTGGCCTCATTCCGCACGTTGTCGCGGAAGGGTTCACGGGGCCCATCTACGCCACTCGGGGGACCGTCGAACTCGCCGGCTTGGTTCTACTGGACTCCGGGAAGCTGCAGGAGGAATTCGCGAAGCGCGAAGCTCGGTGGGCCCGGCGGCACCCTGAACGGGCGGCCAGGGAGGAGCTCAGGCGCGAGCAGAAGCTCCGTGAGCAGGAGGGCCTGTTGGCGGCCAACGAGACAGTCTCCCTTGCCGACGGGACCGTCAGACCGGCCGCTCTAACCGACGCCCCGGCTGAAGGGACCGCTGCGGCTGCAGACAGCTTGGGCGAACCGGTTTCCGCGCTGCTCCACCCGAGCACTGGCGGCGGGACCTTGCCGCCGGCCGCGACACCAAGGGGACGCCCCAACCCCGAGCATGCCATCCTGACCGCCCCGGCCGGCGTCGATGCAGAGATCGAGGAACCGCTCTACGGACAGCGCGAGGCGCGCGCCGCGCTCGAGCATTTCCACGGGGTCGACTACGGCCAGTCGGTGCCGGTGGCGCCGGGCATCGTCGCGACCTTCTTGGACGCCGGGCACATCCTGGGCTCGGCGACCATCCGGCTCGACGTGGAACCGGGCCCCGGTCATCCGGCCCGGACGCTCGTGTTCTCGGGCGACCTCGGGCAGGCTGGCACCCCGATCCTTCGCGACCCGACGCGGGTGCACGACGCCGACTACGTCTTCGTCGAGTCCACGTACGGTGGCCGCGAGCACGAGCCGCAGGCAGAGGCCGTCCGTCTGCTGGCCGAAGCGGTCCGCCTCGTCGCCGATCACGATGGCGTGCTGCTCGTGCCATCGTTCGCGATCGGGCGAACCCAGGAGATCGTGTGGGAGTTGAACCGGCTTGTCGAGACCGGCTCTATCCCACAACTTCGCTTGTATCTCGACTCACCCATGGCGTCGCATGCGAGCGACATCTACCGGCGATACAGCGACTACTACGACGAGGAGACGCGCGCTCTCTTGGCGCAGCACGAGGCGCCCCTGGATTTCCCGTCACAGATCGTCACGAATGACTTCAGAGACTCGCAAGCCATCTCGCTCGCGCCGCGCCCATACATGATCGTGGCATCTAACGGCATGCTAACGGGCGGCCGCGTGCTCGGTCACCTGCGTGAGCTCGTCGGTGACCCGCGCGCGGTGCTGTTGTTCGTGGGTTACCAAGGCGAGGGCACGTTGGGCGCGCATCTCCAGGCCGGCGCGAAGACCGTCCGCATCGATGGCGAGACGCACCAAGTGCGTTGCCAAGTGCGGTCGATCAGCGGTTTCTCCGCGCACGCCGACGAAGCCGGCATCCTGGCGTGGCTGGGCGCCTTCATGGAGGGCCGGCATCCGGGGGACACCGGTGTCCCGAAGCGAGTCTTCATCGTCCACGGCGATCCCGAGGCCCAGGAAGCCCTCGAGCCGAAGGTCAGGTCGCTCGGCTTCGAGACGCTGGTGCCGCACTGGCACGAGCGCGTGCTGCTCGACTGAGCGTGGGCTCATCCATCCACTGAGCGCCCTCGCGTCGAGCCTGTGGCGGCGCCCACTTGGTTCGCGCGGTGATGCTTATGGTTGCACGAACCTTCGCATGGGACATAAGGGACGGCGTCGTAGAAACTATTAATGGGACATACGGGATCAACCTTCGTCCCGTCTGACCCGCGCAGTTGCCGAGCTCCTCGCAGTGATCGCCGGAGAGCGCGCGTCGCACCTGCGCCCGTGGTGCAGCCAGGACGTCAGCTCCGGCGTGCCTAGGTCGGCGGCGAGCCCTCGCCCGAGCCCTTCGCGGCACCCGGCCAGCCGCCATGGAGACCCCTGCCCGCCGGGCCGCAGTGCGTGAGGCGGGCTCGAGGCGCTGAGCAGTTGGCGTCTACTCGCGCACGGCTCGGGTCCCGTCCGGTGCCCAGCGCAAGCGGTCGTAGAAGGGCCTTGCAGGCATGTTGTCTTCGAGGGCCCAGAGGATGATCCGGTGTGCGCCGGACCGGCGCACCGCCTCGACTGCTGCATTGAGTAGCGCCGTCCCGACGCCCTGCCCTCGCTCCGCGGGAGCCACGTGGATTGCGTGAACCTCGCCGACCGAGCAGTCCCCCTCGGGAGCGAGTTCCCATTCCACGAGACCAACCAGCACGCCATCCCGCGCCGCGACCACCGCGCCGCGACCGACCGGGCGCTCGCCGAGGAGCCACCCCCAGTGCCCGACGCGCTCGGCGAGCGTCAGTCGGCCAGCCTGGTCGGGATCGAGGAGCAGTATTGGCGACCCGCTGCGTATGTGGCGACCCAGCTGCGGTAGTGAAGCTCCGCGGCCGCACGGGTGTCGCGGGGCTGCGCCGGCCGCAGTCTGAGCTGCCCGACCATCGAACCGATCCTACGCCGCCGCGGCGTCCTGCAGGCTCACCGGGCCAACGTGGCCGCGCGGCTGATATGGCGCGCCCGTCAGCAAGAGGCTTCGCAGGCCAATGTGAAGGCCCTGCCGCTTGTCGCCCCAACGGACACGCGGCGATTGGAGCGCTGTTCACCTGCCTAACAGACCGGATCTCCCCGTCCGGCCGGCCACCTACTTCTGTATCTGATAGGGTGTCCGATTGAGCGGCTCAGCACCCGTGGCGGTGATCGCGTAGCCGTCTTCGATCCGCAGGCCGCCCCAGGGGGCATTGAACATGGGGATGTCGATCGAGATCACCATGTTCTCTTCCAGCGTTACCGGGCTGCTGGGGCCGAAGATCGGCGGCTCGAACTCAATGACGCCCACGCTGTAGAGGCCTGAGTAGAGGAAGTACTGCCCCATACCGGCGTCGGCCACGATGCCGCGACCAACGGCCTCAACTTGGCGGCCTTCCCGGCCGGGTCTCAGAGCTCCCGCAGCCGCCCGTTGGGCCCGGACCGCCGTGTCCCGCGCCCGTGTGACCTCCGTACCGGGTTCGCCCACCAGCACCGCTCGACCAATCGCAGCGTGATAGCCCTCGTAGCGCGGGGCCACGGTCAGCAACACCAGGTCATCGGGCGCGATGCGGGCGAACGTGGACCGGGCGAGGATGGGCCGCGTGTTCGGCCCCGAGGCCACAATCGTGTCAATGCCGGTACCCTCGGCGCCGGCCCGACGCATTGCGGCCTCGATCTCCGCGGCGACCTCCCGCTCGGTGACACCCGCCTATGGCCTCGACCCCGGCGTTGAGACCGACCTCTGCGATCTTGTACGCATGTCGGATCACCTCGAGCTCGGCCGGGGACTTCCTAGCGCGCAGGTCGCACAGCACGTTCTCCACGTCCACCCACTCGGCCGCAGGGAGGGCGGCTCTGAATGCCGACATGACGTCGGCTCCGATCAGGCCCCCGCCGCCAAGGCCAACCCGCCTAGCGGTGGATGCACCACCGGTCTCGGCCATCACTTCGGCGAGGCTCTGGATCTTGGCGTACGGATAGTCCTCGTCGGGGTGGGTCAGCTCGCGCAGGATCCGCACGTGGGCAATGCGACCAGCCACCAAGGCGTACTGGTCGCTCTCCGGCCCCACCAGCATCACCGGCTCGCCATGGCGGGGCATCAAGATGCAGGCGGGTTCGAAGTGGACCGGGAAGTCCGCCAGCCAGCGAGCGTGAGCCGGCCCGAACGAGGCCCGATCATCCGCATACGCCACCACGAAATCAAGATCCAGGGCGGCCATCGTGGCCTGGACCCTACGCCAGCGCTCCGGGTACTCAGCCGCGGGGATATGCGGTCTCAATCCGTCATCCATCGGGGTCCCCTTGCTGGTCGCGTCCCAGATCCGAGCCGCCCGGGTCTGGACCTTGAGACCCCAGGTGACTGGATCAGCGATGCAGAGTACCTCGCCCGACAGGCGCAGCTCCGCTCCGAGCTCACCTCGCTCCACGAGGAACCGCGGGTGGGTATGACGGCCGAGCGGGCGGTGGAGTGGCTGGCGACCCTCGCCGAGACGTGGCAGCACGCGGACGTCCCGGAAGCGAAGGCGGAGCTACTGCACGCCATCGACGAACGCTATGTGGTGGCTGGACGAGAGATCGTCTCAGCCAGGCTGACCCCGGCGCTCCGAGCACGGTCTGGCGCTGCCGGAGGAAGTTCAGGTTGCAATGGCGCTCCCGGCAGGGCTCGGGCGCCCGTTAGCAACCTGCCGCATCGCGATCGACGGGCGCGCCGATCGGCTGGCTGCCGTCCAGGCCCGGTCCGCATGAGTCGCTCAGCCTTCCCTCCCCGACCGTGGAGCAAGTCCCGGGGCGGCAGCTGATCCGCCTGCTCAGGACGCTGCACCAAGGGCCCGGCCCATCGCTCTGACCGCACTGGCAGGAAGCGAGTGCACCCAGCCCGGGTGCCTCTCCTCCGAGTCAGACGCCGAGGGCGTCCTTGAGCAGGCCCGCACCGCGCGCTCCGAACCCCATCTGGACAGGTCGCCCCTCATGCTTACGGGGACAGCGATCTGCAGATCGATTCCAGCCTCGACCAGTCTGTGCGTGACGCCGGCACCCGTCCTCGCGATCAGGCGCCTCGTCCCAGCCGCCAGTCCAGAGGAAGGCGCGACGTTCACATGGCGCTTGGCGGCGGCTTCCGATCAGACGACCTGCCTGGCCCGCGGTTGGACGCAGCCGGGTGAGCGCCAGTCACCCGCTACGGGATTGCCGTCATCGTTAGCCACGCAGCGTCCACCAGGCAGGATCGACCCCGCCGGGGAATCTGGTGACGCGCCATTCGGTCCGACACGCCAGACACCAGAGCCCGCCGAAGCAGCCGCCGTCGATGGCGACGTTGGGAGACGCGCACGCTGGGCA
Organism: uncultured Chloroflexia bacterium; assembly: GCA_963835945.1. Classification (GTDB taxonomy): domain Bacteria; phylum Chloroflexota; class Limnocylindria; order Limnocylindrales; family CSP1-4; genus JAJYNJ01. The sequence goes on along the minus strand of CAWIHR010000037.1, from coordinate 28,399 downwards.
CACATGCGGTTCGGCCATCCACGCGCGGTACTGGGCCTGTGTGATGTCCTCGCGCCGTTGTACCGAGTTGGGTGCGTCCACGTCGGGCGGCAGACGATGCTGGAACTGGCCGGCCGCTTTCCGCGTACGGTGGACAGTCGGACTCTGGGAGTCGCTGGTCACTGTGATCTCCACTGGACGTCAATGTCGGGAGCCACCGAGACCCACTGGGCAGCGGAACCACGGCCCAGCCGCGCGCCCGGCCCGCGCCGGCGGGGCGACGGCCAGTGTTCTTCTACTCGTCCGGCCCGCCCGAGGGGTCTCCTAACTCGCGGGTGCCGCGGGGGTGCCGCCAGCCCTGTCGGCCTCGAGAGCGGCGTTGATCTCTTTCGTGGCCTCCTCGGAGAGGGAGGTCTTGAGGACCTCGCCACCGAGCGGGGCCAGCGCCGCGAGGGCCTTGTCCTCGGTCCATGACTCCAAGAAGAGGACGAGCGCCGCGGTGCCTGGCTGCAGGACGTCCTGGGCCCGCTGGCGGAACTCATCCTTGATGCCCCAGCCGCGCATGGTGCCCATCACGGCGCCCCAGATGCCGCCCAGGATCAGGCCGCCCACGGGGATGAGGAAGAGCAGCCCGAAGAGGAGGCCGAAGAAGCCGCCCATGATGGCGCCCGAGCGGGTGGCCCCGGTCTTGGTCACCATCTTGGCTTGGCCGTCGGCGTGCTTGACCACGACCGCGGCCCCGTGCACGTGCATGATGAGGTCGTGCTCGAGCTGGCCCACCACCTCGTGGGCCTTCTCCGCGGTGGCCTCGTCGGGGTAGCCGATGATGACGAGATCTGCCATGAGGTTCTCCTTGCTGCTGGTGGGCCTGTCTGTCACTGCGCGGTAACGGGGGGCGCTGCCCCCCCGCCGTCGCTCGGGTGGGCGACCTGTGGACCATGACGATATGGGCGGGCGCCGGGCGCTACTCCACGGGGGTCTTGGTGCCCATGAGGTCCTGGTAGCCGCAGGCCGGGCACTGCAGGTGCAGGTGCGGCGGCATGTCGCCCCGCTGGCCGGTGGCGTCGAGATTGGTTGGATCGGGGTGCTGGTCGCGGCAGAAGCGGCCCGTCAGCATCGCCTCGCCGCAGGCGGGGCAGCTGGGCGTCTCCTCAAACTCGCGCACGACGGGTGCTCCTTTCGGGCGAGGGCTGGATGCAATGTTTCACTAAGAGCAGCCCCAGGCAGCCGCTCGACTGCCCGCCGCACGGTCGGATAAGGCAAGCCGCCCGGAGCACCCGAGCGGTTTGCAGGGTGCACACGCTATTCGTCGTTAGCCACACCGAGATGAATTCTCGCCGGCTGTGGAGCAGTCCGTGGTGACGCCCGGTGGTGCCGGAGGTGATCTCGCCGCGTTCGACGAGGGTGACCCGGAGGCCCCGGAGGACCAGGTCGAGGGCCAGAGCGCCACCCGTGCCTCCCCCGCCGACGATCACGACGTGCGGGGCGGGCGAACGAGCGATGGCGGTCATGACGGTCTCCGACCCAGCCCTTCGGGGCCCGGATCTTTGAGTCGCTGCCTAGTGGACTAGTCGACCCACTCGAAGGTCCGCGTGACGGCCTTCTTCCAGAGCTTGTAGTCCTTGTCGCGAGTGGAGGCGTCCATCTTGGGCGTCCACTCCTTGTCCTTCTGCCAGTTCACGCGCAGGTCCTCGACCGCCGCCCAGAAGCCGACCGCGAGGCCGGCCGCATACGCGGCGCCCAGGGCCGTCGTCTCCGCCACCTTGGGGCGGATGACCGGCACGTTCAGGACGTCCGACTGGAACTGCATCAGGAGCTCGTTATAGACCATGCCGCCGTCGACCTTGAGGGCGGTCAGCGCGACGCCGGAGTCGGCGTTCATCGCGTCGAGCACTTCGCGGGTCTGCCAGGCGGTCGCCTCGAGCACGGCCCGGGCGATGTGGCCCTTGTTGACGTAGCGCGTGAGGCCGGCGATGACGCCGCGCGCGTCGTTCTTCCAGTAGGGGGCGAACAGGCCCGAGAACGCCGGCACGAAGTACACGCCGCCGTTGTCGTCGACCGTCTTCGCCAGATCCTCGATCTCGGGCGAGGTCTTGATCATGGCCAGGTTGTCGCGCAGCCACTGCACGAGCGCCCCGGTGATCGCGATCGAGCCCTCGAGGGCATACACGGCCGGCTCGTTGCCGATCTTGTAGCCCAGGGTCGTGAGGAGGCCGCTCTTGGAGGGCACGGGCTTGGTGCCCGTGTTGAGGAGCATGAAGCAGCCGGTGCCGTAGGTGTTCTTCGCCTCGCCGGCGCTGAAGCACGTCTGGCCGAAGAGGGCCGCCTGCTGGTCGCCCAGGTCGCCCGCCACCGGCACGCCGGCGAGATCGCCGACGGCCGTCCCGTACACCTCGCTGGAGGCCTTGATGGCCGGCAGCATGGCGCGCGGGATGCCCATGAGCTTCAGGATCTCGGGATCCCAGTCGAGGGTCGCGAGGTTCATCAGCATGGTGCGGCTGGCGTTCGTGACGTCCGTCACATGGACGCCGCCGTCGACGCCACCGGTGAGGTTCCAGATGCACCAGGTGTCGATGTTGCCGAAGAGCAGGTCGCCGGCCTCGGCCTTGGCCCGGGCGCCCTCGACGTTCTCGAGCATCCACTTGATCTTGGGGCCGGAGAAGTAGGTGGCCAGGGGCAGGCCGACCTTCGGGCGAAGGCGATCCTGGCCGCCGTCCTTGGCCAGTTCGTTGCAGATGTCGGCGGTTCGGGTGTCCTGCCAGACGATCGCGTTGTGGATGGGCTTGCCGGTGCGGCGGTCCCAGACCACCGTCGTCTCGCGCTGGTTGGTCACGCCCACCGCCGCGAGGTCAGTGGCGGTGACGCCGGCCTTGGCGAGCCCGCCGCGGATGACCTCGACGCTGCGCGTCCAGATCTCGTTCGCGTCGTGCTCAACCCAGCCCGGCTTGGGGTAGATCTGCTCGTGTTCCTTCTGATCCACCGCGACCACGGCCCCGGCGTGGTCGAAGATCATGAAGCGGGTGCTGGTCGTGCCCTGATCGAGGGCGCCGACATATCTCGCCATGGTGTCTCCCAGCTACTGCGATTGCCTGCCGGCCCAGGTACCGGCTACGTGGCCGAGTCTCCGACCGCCGCCCCGGACCACGCATCGGCGGCAGCCTTCAAGAGAAGGTAGGAGGACGTCGCCCCCGGGTCCTGGTGCCCGGCGCTGCGCTCTCCTAGGTTGCGGCTAGTAGTCCATATCCCCGCCGCCATAGCCACCGCCTCCGCCGCCATACCCGCCGGCCGAGGCGCCGTTCTTCTTCTCCGGCAGGTCGGTGATGAGCGTCTCGGTGGTGAGCACCATGCCCGCGATCGAGGCGGCGTTCTGGAGCGCGGAGCGAGTCACCTTGAGGGCATCCACGATGCCCTTGGCGAACATGTCGCCGTACTCGCCCTTGAGGGCGTCGTAGCCGTGGCCGGCGGCCATGTCACGCACCGCGGCGGTGACGACGGAGCCTTCGGCGCCGGCGTTCTGCGCGATCTGGCGGATGGGCGCCTCGAGGGCCCGCCGCACGATCGTCACACCGACCTGCTCGTCGCCCTCGAAATGGAGCGTGGCGAGCGCCGGGATGGCCTGCAGCAGCGCCGTGCCGCCGCCGGCCACCAGGCCCTCCTCGACGGCCGCCCGGGTCGTGGAGAGGGCGTCCTCGATGCGGTGCTTCTTCTCCTTCAACTCCACCTCGGTCGCCGCGCCGACCTTGATGACGGCCACGCCGCCGGAGAGCTTGGCCAAGCGCTCCTGGAGCTTCTCGCGGTCGTAGTCCGAGGTGGTCTCCTCGACCTGTGCCTTGATCTGGCTCATGCGGCCCTTGATCTCGGCGGGGTCGCCGTCGCCCTCGATGATGGTGGTGTCGTCCTTCGTGGCGACGACGCGACGCGCCCCGCCGAAGTCCTCGGGCACCACGCTCTCGAGCTTGCGGCCGAGCTCCTCGCTGATGACGTTGCCGCCCGTGAGGACGGCGATGTCACGCAGCATCTCCTTGCGACGATCACCGAAGCCGGGTGCCTTGACGGCCAGCACGTTGATCGTGCCGCGCAGCTTGTTCACCACGAGCGTGGCGAGTGCCTCGCCGTCGACGTCCTCGGCCACGATGAGGAGGGGCTTGCTGAGGGCCACGGCCTTCTCGAGCGCCGGCAGGAGGTCCGCGATGGCCGAGATCTTCTTGTCGGTGATGAGGATGGCGGCCTTCTCGAGGACCGCCTCCATCTGGTCTGCGTTGGTGATGAAATAGGCCGAGATGTAGCCCCGGTCGAACTGCATGCCCTCGACGTATTCCTTCTCGAGCCCGGTCGTCTTGCCTTCCTCGACCGTGATCACGCCGTCCTTGCCGACCTTGTCCATCACCTCGGCGATCAGCTCGCCGATTTCCGGGTCGGCGGCGCTGATGGCGGCCACGTTGGCGATGTCCTCGCGGGTCGCGACGGGCCGAGCCTGCGCCTTGAGCGCCTCGACGACCGTATCGACGGCCTTCTCCAGGCCGCGCTTGACGATCATCGGGTTGGCGCCGGCGGCGACGTTCCTGAGACCCTCGGTCACGAGCGACTGGGCCAGCACGACCGCGGTCGTGGTGCCGTCCCCGGCCACGTCGTCGGTCTTGATGGCGACCTCGCGCAGGAGCTGGGCGCCCATGTTCTCAAACGGCTCGTCGAGCGCGATGTCGCGGGCGATCGTCACCCCGTCGTTGGTGATCGTGGGCGCGCCGTACTTCTTGTCGAGGGCGACGTTGCGGCCCTTGGGGCCCAAGGTGACGCGCACGGCGTCAGAGAGGCGGTCGACGCCTCGCATGAGGGAGTGACGAGCGGTCTCGTCGTAGAGGAGCTGCTTGGCCACGGGTAGTGGTTCCTTCCTAGTGCGACGCTGCCCGGAGGGGAGCGAACGGGGCCGATACGGCTGATCGACGCCTAGCTCTCGACGATGGCGAGGACGTCCTTCTGGCTCACAATGAGCAGCTCCTCCCCGTCGAGCTTGAACTCGGTGCCCGCGTACTTGGCGTACAGCACCTTGTGGCCCCTCTTCAGGTCCATTGCTTCGCGGGTGCCGTCATCGAGGATGCGCCCGGGCCCGACGGCGATGATCGTCCCCTCCTGGGGCTTCTCCTTGGCGGTGTCGGGCAGGACGATGCCCGACTTAGTCATCTCCTCGCGGGGAGTCGGCTTGACGACGACGCGGTCGCCGAGGGGGCGCAGCTTGGACGTCGGCACGGGAGCATGCCCCGTCCCGCGGCGTGGGACCGACGGAGTCTTGGCGCTCGGGGCGCGCTTGGGGGCCTTGACGGTTGCCATCGCTGTCTCCTCCTGAACGTTGCTGAAACGGGTTGGGCCCTGCGTGGGGCGGTCGGCCGCTGTGCCTTCTGGTTAGGCCTAGCTCAGTCCTACGCGGCGCAGGCCGATGCGCCAGCGGCTATCCTCGCGCTGCCAGACGTCCGTGAAGCGGAACGTCGTCGCGTCCCCCGCGTCGTCCCACCGCCCGCGCTCGCGGCAGCGCGACACCACGAGCGCGACGTCGTGGATGACGCGAATGCGGAAGTCCTCATAGGCGAAGGCCTCGAGGGTGGACAGTACCGACACACACGCTAGCCAGGCCGCGCGATCCAGGCGCGCCTCGGTCGTGCCCGCGGTGACGCCGGTGAAGTCGGCAGCCATGAAGGACCCCGCGATCTCCCGGTCGCCCCGCTGGACCGCGTCGCTCCAGCGCAGCTCGGCCTCGATGAGCGCATGCACGGCATCGCGAGCGGGGACCGCTGCACGTGCGCTCCCTGCCGGAGCGTCGGCCACGAGCGTCACCACGACCGGCCCCCGATGATCGTGAGCAGGAGGGCGAGGCCGAACCCGGCGAACGCGGCGACGCGCCAGAGCTGGCTCACGGGGAAGAGGCGCACCGCCGAAGCCGGCCCTTGGGCGGGTGCGAAACGCAGTCCGCTGAGGGTGTTAGGGGCCACGGCGTTGCCAAGGACATTGGGGAGCACGCGGATCTTGGGAGCCGTCACGACATCCTCCTGGGCGCCTTCACGCGTACACCCTGCTCGACCTGGCCGCTGTGGCCTGGCTCGCCCAGATGCGCGCCTCGCCGACGCCCCGCGCGGCCCGGACATGCTGCTCGGACACGATCGCCCGGTGTCCCGCTGATCCCGGGCTCACCACGACGGCCAGCCGGGCCAGGCGCCGATCCGAGCTGGCCGCGAGGCAGGGCCCGTGGCGCGGTGCTGGGGACCCGTGGGTGTGGCAGCGCCACAGGACGAGGCCGGTGGGGTTGATCTGGCAGGCTGAGGTGGCCGGCCGCTCGCGGAAGTCGGTGTTGCCCCTCGCGTGCTCGAGGATCTCGTCGCTATCGGCCATGCCGTGCCTCTCTCGCGTGCCCAACCACGCCCTCGTACCGTCTGACCGGTGACCGGGACGAAGCCGCGTGCCCCGATCGAGCGACGCGGCTCCCCGCGGTGCGTTGCCGTCGCGTTCGGCGCTAGCGCTTGACGGTGCCCTCGACGGCCTCGCTGGCGCGGGGTTGGACCTTGATGTGCTTCACCGCGACCTGCGCCACCTTGGGGATCGTGATGGTCAGAATGCCGTGCTCGAAGACGGGCTCGGCCTTCTCGGCCTCGAAGCGCTCGGGCAGCCGCAGGACGCGCTCGAACGTGCCGATGTACAGCTCCCGGCGGTGGTACTCGGTGCCCGGCTGATCCTCTTCGGCCTTGAACTCGCCGGAAATGGTCAGGATGTCGCCATCGATGGCGATGTCGACGTCTTCGGGCGTGACGCCTGGGAGCGCCGCTTTGATTACGAGCTCGGTGGGGGTCTCGGAGACATTGACCGGCAGCCAACCGCGGTCCGGCCGGGGGAGGCTCTGCTCGAAGAGCCGATCCATCGCTTGACGCAGCGAGAGCGTGTCCGCGAACGGATCGCGCAGCATGAGAGTCATAGACCCATCTCTCTGGTCCTGCCGTCTCGGGCAGGACCGTCGGGCTCAGCCGACAAGGCTCGTCAATCTGGCGATCATTTGTCTTGAACCGTGTATATCGTATGGTATGCTCTGCAGTATGTCAAGCGAGCAACTCACGCCGACCTCGTATCTGGTCCTGGGGCTCATCGCGCGCGAGGGCCCCTCTACCCCTTACGAGCTCAAGCGCCACGTGGCGGCGACACTCGGCCATTTCTGGTCGTTCCCGCACTCCCTGCTGTACGGGGAGCCTGCCCGTCTGGCCGAGCTCGGGTTGCTCTGCGAGCGGCGCGAAGTGGAGGGGCGCCGGCGCCGCATCTTCAGCATCACCGAGGCCGGGCAGGCGGCCCTGCATCGCTGGCTCGGGCGGCCGTCCGGGGAGCCGAGTGAACTGCGCGACCCCGGACTCCTGCAGCTCTTCTTCGCCGATCTCGGACCGCCCGAGGCGCGAGCCTCGATCGCCGCCGAACAGCTTGTCATCCACCGCGCGAAGCTTGCCGATTACGAAGAGGATCAGCGCCTCGAGCCAGGGCCGGGGGCCGCCGGTCCCGGAGGGCGCACGGTCGAGCGCTGGCGCGGGGAGACGGTGCGCATGGGCCTCCTGTACGAGCGCGCCGCGGTGGACTTCTGGGTGGGTATCGTCAAGAGCGCCGATCGTGCCGACGGTGGTGCCGCCCGGGCAGGGGCGGAGGACGACGGAGCTCCCATCACCCAGTGAGCAAGGACGGGCACGCGAGGTGCTGGGGCCCGATGCGCTATCCGGCACCCGAGTGCGGGACCCGCCCTTTCGAGCGCCTCCGGCGCCACTAGGGCGCAGCGAAAAGCCGAGCACCGTGCGGTGTCGCTGCGACACTCACCCCGCCCACGTCGAGTGATAGTTCCCGCGGGCGGGATCGATCCAGAGACGCCGGTGGAGCGTCGCCCATGTGTGCCCTTGTGAACAGCGAGGCTGACGGACGCGTGGGCCTTGACAGAGGCAGGCCGGAGCGCGCATACCAACCCGGGGTGGTGGGCCGATCACTCTCGTTAGTGGCTCCGGCCACCATCCCCTTCCATGGGCGCGTCCACCGGTGCGCATCGCTCGGGCCGGACGTGCGGGGCCAGCGCCGCCGGAGCGACCCTCAGGACGCCCGCAGTGTTCGGCAGACCAGTGCAGCGCCTCCGTCTCCGCCTCACCGTCGCCATGGGCTCTGGCCGGTGCGAGCGCAGAGGGGCCTTCGGGCTGCCCATCACGGCGATGAGCATCAGAACTGCCGCATGCGGGCGGCCAGCCTCGGCTCTCCCCACGCCTCCAGGAAGTCGGCGAGGAGGGCCCACTGGGCCACCGACACCTCCTCACGGATGGGCATGGCGGTGACGAGGAACCAGGCGAAGCGACGAGCCGGCGGTTGCGGCACGAGGCGCCCCTGGATCTCGACGGCGTAGGCGGCCTGGCTGTCGCGTTGACCGGTCTGGAGCGCGGCATCCTCGGACCGAGCCAGGTCGGGCTGGCCGGCGATGCCGACCTGCGGCAACGGCACGAGATGCGCTCGCGCCGCTGCACCCAGCGTCTCAGCCACGCAGCGCGCGATCGCCTCCTCGATCGTCTCATCGGGCAGCACGTCTCCGCCGACGGTCGTCCAGCGCTCCTCGCCGTCGAGGCCGACCGTGCGGACGAGACCGACTGCCACCAGGCGACCGGACCCATCGCACCGCACCGGGACGACACTCCACCTCCTCATTGTGCGCTCGCGCACCCTCTGCGAGTCGCTCCACCGGCCCCTCTCCGCCCGCCTGTCCCCGCCCGCTCTGCCATCCCGTAGAATTTGCGTGCGCATCCCCCTGTTCGGATGTACAGGCGAGGACGTGCCATGAGCGAGGGCCACGTGCAGGCGAGGGAGATCGAGGCGCACCGCGCCCTGGTGCTGCACGACCAGCCCCTCGTGGTGGACCTCATCGAGCTGACCCTCAACCACGGCCTCTTCGTGGTGCGCGCGGCGCGCAGCCTGGCCGAGGCGGAGGCGATCCTGGCGGCCTGGCGCCCGCACCTGAGCGTGGTCGACATGGACCACGACGACAGCACCGCGCTCCTCGGGCGCTTGGGTGCCTCGAACACGCTGGCGCGGCCCAGCCGAACCCCCGTCCTCGGGCTCACCCGCCGGGGCGACCTGCCGACCAAGCTTCGGGCCTTCGATCTCGGGGTGGACGACATCCTGACCGTGCCCTTCTCGCCCGAGGAGCTGTTGGCCCGCGCCATCGTCATCACCCGCCGGGCGATGGGCAGCGAGCTGCCCATCGTGCCCACCATCACGCTCGGCGAGATGCAGATCGACATCGTCCATCGCCAGGTCCGCGCGGGGGACTCGGTCGTCCACCTCTCGGGCATCGAGCAGAGCCTGCTGTACCTGCTTGGCCAGTCGGGCCGGACGCGTGGTGACGCGCGACGAGATACTGGATGCCATCTGGGGCACCGACTTCGTGGCCGAGAGCAACCTCGTGGATCGCCACATCCGGAGCCTGCGCAGCAAGCTGCAGAACGACTACCGCCAGCCGCGCTTCATCGCCACGGTGCCGGGCCAGGGCTACCGCTTCATCCCCACCTTCTCCAACCTGGGCTGGGACGGCGGGCCGGCCACGCGCCCGGAGCCGCGCCACTAGAGCGCCCCCGGCCGGAGCGACCGTACTCTGGCGATCGCCTCGCATGCCGCACCCGAGATGACGACCCGTCATGACGCGCCGGCTTCGGGAGGACACACTGGTCGCGCGTACCCGTGCCTGTGAGCGACGGGGCGCACCCGTCGCAGCCGATCTGGACCAGGGCGGCTCGTCACTCAGGCCGGAGTCGTCGAGCGTGGCGACTCGGGCCGCAGGATCCCGTCGCGCGCACCCGCTTTGAGCGAACTGTCAAGCCTTCACGCCAGGGCCGACGATCTCACCCGGGAGACGCAGCGACGGGATCCCGCCTGTACTAGCGGACAACGCGGCACAGGGGTCGCCGGAGACTAGCGGCATGACAGACCGTCATGACGCCGGGCCGTCGAGCTGACACGCTTGGCGCCTGCGGATGAAGCAGCCGACGCCCAGGACTTGCAGATGTCAGCCCGGCGGAGCGCCATGCAGCGACGAGGGAGAGCGCGATCGACCCCTTGACGGGCATCGCGACACGCGAGCGCGATGGACACCTGGAGAGTGGCAGCGGGACCCAGGCTGGGCTGCGGGTGCGCCGACGAGACGACTACGAGCTGCTCGGCCTCCTGGTGGGGATCCTCCTCATCCTGCTCGTCCTGGCGGTGACCCTCGGTGCGGGGCTCCAATTGACGGGATGAGTGCGCTGCCGCTGGCCGGGGCCGACTCGAGGACGTCGGCGATGTAGTGGTCAGGCCCCGACAGGAGCACGGCCATGCAGGGGACTGCCGAACTCTCCACTGCTGCGCCTCGTCGATGCACGACCCTCACGACGCGGGCGCACCGCCGTGGCACTGCGCGTCGCTGTGATAAGTGCGGCAGAGGGGTCGCCACCGGCGAAGCTGGTAGCCGCTTGCGCCTCCCGCGAGATGACGAATCGTCATGACGCGCCGGCTCCGGCACCAGACACTACGCGCGGTCCGCGTGACCGCCCGGGCGATGCCGTACCCCCTTCGTGGGCACTCGACACCGCGGGCGAAGTGGGCGGCGCGTAGCGAGGGTCACCCGCGTGCAGACCTCACTCGGAGTAGCTCGAGCTCGGCTCCCCCGCCAGAGGTCCGCTGCCAGGTGCGCAGGGACAGGTCGCGGCGGTCGCGCGCCACATCTTGGGGCGTGCCCACCGCGCGCTGGATCGCCTGCTGCTGCGCGTCGAGACCGTCGCCGAGGTAGCGGGCACGTACGAGGTCTCCGAGCTCTCGGGCGTCGTCGATGCCCTGCTCCACGAACTCGACAAGACGCTGCTGCCGCACATGGCCTGGGAAGAGCAGGTGTGCTTCCCGGCGGCCGACCGGCTGGCGGCCACCCCTTGGGCGACTCAGGTTCTGCGGCTGCAGCATGACCACGTCCGCGGGTCCCTCGAGCAGCTGCGAGCAGACGGTCGTGCCCTCCACGTCGAGCCCGGTCGTCGCGCGGTCGTTGAGCTGCGGGCGCACCTGTATGCCTTCGGCGCGACGCTGACTGCGCACCTCGAACTAGAGGAGCCCACCCTCTCCACCCTGCTCCTGACCGCACCCGCCCCCTCCCCCGTCGGGGACGCCTGACGAGGCGGACGCGGCCGACTCACTGCACAGATTGCCACTGCAGACCCGGTGCGGGTGTACCAGGACTTCGCCACGGTCGACCTGCTGTCCGGCAGGCGGGCCGAGATCATCGCCGGCCGCGGCGCCTTCATCGAGTCGTTCGCCCTGTTCGGCTACAGCCTCGATGACTACGACGCCCTGTTCGCCGAGCACCTGAACCTGCTGCTGCGGGTGAACGAGCAGTGCTCACCGGGCCCAGCTCAGCTCGGCCGCCGCGACCGGCACCGCCCCTACAATGGCCAGCGATGGTGATTACTCGCTAGCCCGTTATGGGGTACGAGGAGGAGGGCGAGCGATGAGTGAGACATTGCAGGGGTTCCTTGGCGCCCTCGCGTTCTTCGTCATCGACGGTGTGTTCATGGCCCTGCTGGTAGGCCTCACGATCTGGATTGACCCGCACTAATGCACTAGACGAGGAGCCTGCTGCCACGGCCACCACGGCGGGCTCAGGCGCACAGGAGCGATCACCCCGCCTTGGGTCGTCTTAGATGGGCGCGGGCAGGCACTGGACGTCACGGAGCAGGCGTTCCGCCTTGCGCGAGCACGTTGAGGCTCTCGCATAGAGATCGGCCAGCCACGGCGGTCCCCGAGTCGCGGACGGTAAAGACGTCCCCCGCATAGGAGACCTGACAGACCACGTCCCCACCCGGCTGCGTCCCGGCCGTGTACGTGTACCAGCCCTGTCCGTTGCCCACGAAGGTGCCGCACTGGTACTGGGCGCTCGATCCATCGATGGTCAGGCTGGCCGTAAGCCCGGTCTCGCCGACCACGCAGTGCTGGTGTGGGTGGAGGTAGACGAGCCCGGCGAACCCGACGACGACCACCACGGCCAGCCAGAAGATCAACCGGAACAACGTCCTCAGGCCACCGCCCACGCCTCGACCCTTTCGGCCGACAGGGTAGCTCTGTTGCGACACGCGCTTCTTTAGTGCAGCTCGGCGACGGTTTCAGGACCTATTCAACGCGCAGGACAATGATGCTGACCGTTCCTCCGTCCCCTCTCTCGGACCGGGAAACGCCAGACGTAGAGCCCCCGGCGCACCCCCGCCGGGGGCTCTACGTTGTCATGAGGGCGGGAGACGAGCGCTCTCTGGATCGTGCGCTTGTGAGCGCGTGCGCAGCTCCTCGGCCAGCTCCCACAGCGGCTCGCCTCGGTCATCCCGCGCGACACGCGGCAGGGAAATCGGGCTGTGCTGACGGGTAAGCGGCCCGGATGCCGGAGGGGGCGACAGCCTAGCCGTGGGACGACGAAAGTCAGCGCAAGTCGCCGCGCCTGCCGGACCGTCAGCAGACCTGGCCGTCCTTGAGGAGCATCCCCCAGCGATCCGCCGGCCACGACTTGTGGCGTGCCTGCACGACCCAACGTTTGTTTGGGTGCGCTGACACCAGGGACCCGACGAGGAGCGGCGCCAGGCACCGTGGCGCGCCAACCCACCTGTCTGCGACGCCCCAAGTTGCGTCCGAACCCGTGCGACACGTGTGACAGACGCGTGGGGCCAGAGTGCCCGCCTTCCCGACACTAGGTGGAACCGCCCATCCTGGCGCAGGTGCCCGGTATGGATCTCGACGAGGAGACCCGAGCGGCTGTCGCTAGCGCCCTCGCATCAACCAGACCTCCGGTCATGATCGACCGGGGTCGGATCGAGCGGCAGTTGCGCGACCTCGCCCTGGATCACGCCGCTGGAAAGCTCAGCGATGCAGAGTACCTCGCCCGACAGGCGCAGCTCCGCTCCGAGCTCACCTCGCTCCACGAGGAGCCGCGGGTGGGTATGACGGCCGAGCGGGCGCTGGAGTGGCTGGCGACCCTCGCCGAGACGTGGCAGCACGCGGACGTCCCGGAAGCGAAGGCGGAGCTACTGCACGCCATCGAGGAACGCTATGTGGTGGCTGGACGAGAGATCGTCTCAGCCCGGCTGACCCCGGCGGCCTCCGAGCACGGTCTGGCGCTGGCGCTGCCGGAGGAAGTTCAGCCCGATCGAAGGGCGCGCCGATGGCTGGCTGCCGTCCAGGCCCGGTCCGCATGAGTCGCTCAGCGGCGGGTCGAGCCGCGCGCTGCCAGCGCCTCTGGCTGGCCCTCCATTGCGGCCTCAGCGAGCGCTGTCGACACTCCTGAAGGAGGTTGGGCGGTGTCAGAGAAAGCGGCAGACGCTGTGGTGAGTGCTGGCCAGACCTGGAGAAGATCTGGTCCAGGGTTGCGGCCCGGCACGCCGAGGAGGAGGCCCGAATGAGCCGCGGCGAATGCCTGAGCGCGTTCCGCGACTGCGGCATCGATGCCTAGCAGTTACGCGACTTCGACGGCCGGATTGTGCATGAGGACTTCTGCGTCCACGATAAGTTGTGGGCCACCGTATGCCCCGACGACGACATGATCCGCTGGCAGGAGGATGGCGTCACATTCGAGAGGCTCAGTGGGTGCTGCATCGGGTGCTTCGAGAGGCGGCTCGGACGCAAGCTGGTGCGTACTGATTTCAAGAGCGGGCCGAGGCGCTTGTTTGGGACACCTCCATCCCTGCAATTCCGGCTGCGCCACAAGGCTCGCACCGCCAGGAGCACGTCGACGAGGATGCTTCATGGCCGGCGCGAGGCAAGGCTGGCTGCCTCTTGGGCAGTCACCCAACCAGATAGCGCGCCACGGGTGACCAGAGACTATTGGCGTTGGTGCGCGTCGGCATTGCCATCGCACGCACATACCAGCTTCCTGGCGTGGCGAACCGGACAAGGAAGCGCGCATCGCCGGACCTATTCACGGGCACGACCGTCTCGTGCTTCAAGGTCCACCTGTGGCCGACAAGCAAGTACACCCGGTACACGACACGACAGTTCGACAGACCCGCGCCCGCCGGCCGGACCAGCGTGGTGAACGTGATCGCGGTGCCCGTGGCCACGTGGTCAGCTGTCCCACGGTCGTCGGGCCGAAGGAGCACGAACTGGCGCACCAGCACGCGCCGGACCGCACTGGTGGCCGAACCCAGTTTCGAGGGCCCCTGGAAGAGCACGCGGACATCGAGGTTGGTGAGTGGCTGGGCGCTGAAGCTCGCTTGTCCGACGGCGTTCGTGGTCAGGTCGGCGAGCGTCGACCACGCCGTGCCATTGCGTGACTCCTGGAGCTGTACGGAGCGTCGAGCGAGGCTCCCCGTGTCCCGTGGCAGCACGAGCCGGACCTCCAGCCGGGCATTCTGGCCCCACGTGATGGCCGCCGCCGCCAATGAGAGCGTGGGTCTCTCAGGGCTGACCGTGGACGCAGCCTTCCCGCCGACGATTACGAGGTCTGGGCCGTAGTACCGCTGGAGGATCGCGCCTGCGAGCATGCCCTCTCGCGCGCAGCGCATCACGCTCCACTGGTACAGCTGCCAGCCGTCGGCGTTGACCCCGCAGGCGACGTTGCTGCCGCCGTCGTAGTGGGTGGCGAAGAACTCGCCGGACTTCCGCAGGCTGATCCCCCACGTCATCTCGACCGCGCGGATCTCGGACCTGGAGGGGATCTCCCTCTCCGGGGCGTAGACCTGATCCGCTGGCGAGTCGACCACGTCGTAGCATGAGCCATGGGCGGCGCGCCCGCCGCGCCAGTGCACGGTTTGGTACCACGCGTACTCCTTGATGGCGACGGCGCCCACCTTGAGAGCCTCGACGGGATCGGTCGAGCTCCACTCTGCGGCCATCACCACCTCGACGTAGGCGCGAAAGGACACGACCTGCACGGTCCCGGCCGCAGGACCCATCGTGCGGAGCACCCGGATGACCGTGGGTGGCGTGCTGACACTAGTCCAGCTCGTGCACCCTGACGCGGCGCGCACGGCCGGCGGCACGAGCGCCGCTGGCACCAGCGTGGCCGGAACCCCTAGGACAGCGGCGAGGAGCAGGCACGTGCTTACTCGGCGCAGGCGAGAGCGTGCGCGGAGTCGCATGCCAAGAACGGTCGCGGGAGCGAGTCGCTGCAGGTCGACGCTCCTCCCTCGTGGGCGCAGGATCGCACAATGGCGCGTCAGAGCACCGACGTCAAGGGGGCAGCGCCGAACGCCAGCCGGGGCCGTCCCGTGCCGCGAGTCTTCGCGGATTCTGAGCGTGCGAGCCCTCTTTGGTCGCTACGGCTCCGCACAGACCCCCGAATGGATCGTGAGAGGTCCTGCACCCTGAACAGCGGCCCGATCGAGGGCACAGTCCTGGTCGGCCTCCGCATCCGATGGGCGACTCTGCGCGGTAAACGGAGGGTCCGGGGGCAGCGTGGCCGAGGACCGCCGGCCACGATTGGCTCGTCATGCCCCAGCTGGCGACCCTGCATGTGCTGGCATGACGCTCCGGCGCGGGCGGCGGGGTGATGTCGACCTCCGAGACCTGCGCGGCGAGCCGGCTGCAGCCGGCGCTGACACCTTGCCCTTGGCTGGGAGGTCCTAGATGTCCGAGCGAACGGGGACGTTCCGCAAGCCCTGCTACCTACCGCTCCGGTAAGTCCCCGGGGTAGCGAGCCAGTACCCACCGAAACTCCCTGTTCATCAGAGGTCAGCCTACCTCACGACGCCAGTGCTCCTCTGCCCTGGCGATGTACGCGAGCCGGAGCCGCCGGTTCAGGGCGCTGCGGTACAACGCCGGGCCTGCGCGGGTACTGCAGGATGCGTCGATGATCTGTGCGATGGGGGCTGATGAGATCGGGGCGAGTTATCGCGGCGGATTACTCTGCGCTTCGGCTGAGACGAGGACAGTGATGGAGCACGAACGCGAGGAACCCACCCCTTCGATGAGCGGGCGACGAGCGGAATTGGCACTTAGTTGAGAGCCGGGTCTCGACGGGCGGCTGCTCCGGCTCCACGTGTCCTGAGCTTGAAGCCCGCTCGGGCTACTAACCCATGTCCCCGCCGCCATAGCGACCGTTCGTCTTCCCCGGCAGATCGGTGATGAGCGTCTCGAGCGGCCAGACGAGCCGCCGTCAGCCGAACCAGGTGGCAACCTCCTCGCGGGTGACCAAGGGCGCCATCAGGAGCGCCCGGATCGTGGCCGGAGCGTGGCTGGAGCGACGCGCCACAAGCCTGACGATGGGCGCCATTTCGTGCCGGCAGCGCGCCAAGGCACGGCGATCTAGACCGGGCCACAGAGCGAGGGCGCGGCGATCTAGGTCGCACTCCGCCTGTGCTCGGCAGGTGTCGTGGTAGGCCCCGTGGATGGTCACGGCGCCAATCCTCCGCGCACGCCGCCATGGGTCTGGCTCGCCCTCAACTGGCCCAGGCTTGCCCGTGGTCGAGCGCAAGTCCGCGGAGCGTGTCGAGGCGACTGCGAGCGTCCCTGGCCGTGGCCGTGGCTGCGGACGCGACGCCCAGGCCGAGCCGGTGGTCGTCGGCGATCCGGCCTTCGAGCGTGGCGGTAGCGGCCTCGAGATTATCCCAGTCGCCGCGGAAGCCGGCGCGCTCAACCTGGGCGGGGAACTCCGGGCCCCTCGGGAACACGGCGTTGGCCCGCTCGACGAGCCCCACGCTCTCGGCGAGCCGGGCGGTCACCGGGGCGTCGACCTCCTCTCGATCGCCCTCGTTCCCGACGAGCGCAATCAGCAGGAGCGCGCGGGATCGGCCATGCGCAACCCGCCTGACGACCAAAGAGGTTATCCAGAGCAGGATTTCGAGCGCGGCGAGGATGGCGAGATATGGCGGCACGGTAAGGACGCCGCGGAGTGCGGCCGCGGTCGCGACCGGTCCGATCAGCATCCCGAGGGCAAAGGGCGGCGCGACGAGGAACCCGAGGGTGAGAAGGCGTCTGCCACGGCCCTCTGGGAAGGGCGTCCGGCCGACATGCACGCGGGCCAATCGCAACGTCGCGAGGCCAGCCATGGCCACAACCGCGAGGATGAGCAGTTGGAGCGCCGACATGTGATGCGACCTTTCGCCCGGGCGAGCGGTCCGGAGCCTGACGCCGAGAAGCGGGGCCTAGGAAGACCACCACCGGGCGACGCTCCGGCCACTCGCCGCACTTGCAGTAGACCACAGGACGGTGGTATTGTCAACTGTGGGTTTCATCATCCACTGTAGATAAGAGGTCGCCGTGACACTGTCGATGGGGGCCGCGCTCAGGCAGGCACGCGAGGTGCGGGAGCTGTCGGCGAACGATGCCGCCCGGGCGGCCGGCATCTCGGCGGCCTACCTGAGCAAGCTCGAGAACGACGCGGTCAAGAAGCCCTCGCCGCATGTCCTCCATCAGCTGAGCGAGGCCCTAGCGGTGCCCTATGCGGAGCTCATGCGCTTGAGCGGCTACCCCGTGCCTGACGAGTCGGGATCGAACGGTGCGACCACGGTCGGTGCGGCGCTCTTCGCCGACCTCACCGACGACGAGCGGGAAGAGCTGCTCGCCTACCTCGCCTGGTATCGCTCGCGCCGGCGATCGCGGCGGGGCGCCGCCGACCGGCACAGCTACGAGGTGGGATAGCGTTCGGCCAGTTGGCGCCGCCACTCCGCCTGATCGTCGATGTAGCGCGCAATCAACTCACGAGGCTCGACCATGGCCCCGCCCGCTCCCGCTCATCGAGAGCCTGTCCACTGACCCGCACGCACCTGCAGGTTCACGGAGCGTACCCTCTTCGGCCAGCGTCCATCCCCCAGCGGATCTGGCGGACGCGGCCAGGGATCCGCGGATCGAGGCGGGCTTCTCCACACTCTGCCTGCACCGCGTCAGATGGTGGACAAGTTTGAAGCGTGGGCCGCGAGTTGGTGGACAAACCCCTTGTGCAAACAAGAATTGAACGTATATTCTAAATCTTGCCCGAAGGGGCTGAGATCCATTGTCGAACCGGTCTGGGGAGCAATCCCTGGGGCGGTCCCGCGAGACCGGGCCGACGACTGCAGACGCCGGCGACCGGCCCAGCGGCGGATGGACGATCGCGAGAAATCGCGGTGGTCGGTGCGCTTGTCGGTGGAAAGCCGGTTCCTTCGGGCTTTGCCGTGTCCGCGCCGTCCCTGGCCACGTTCGGGGACGCGCTCTGGTCGACAGTCTCAAACCCCATGACAGACGATCGCGCGGCGGGGACGAGCGGCTGTCACGCTTGCTCGGGCGCAGCAAGGCAGTACAGCTGCCGCGCCCCAGAGATCCCCTTCAGCTCGTAGATCCCGGCATCGATGCCCGAGTGAGGGAGCGGCCGGTCGCGCCGTGTCCGCGCCGGGCGGCCTCGTGCTCGGTGTACACCGCGTGCCAGCGGTCGTGGTCGACCACGTGATGCTGCACGATCACTCTTGCCGTGGTGGGACGCCATCCTGTTCGTAGGGGCCGAGCCTTCGGGGCTGCGGCGCGGGGTTGAGCGATACGCAGCGGCACCGTGAGGCGTTGACCGTGCGGGGACCGCCGGACGTCCTTCGGTCTAGGCGGAAGGACCCGCTGGCACAAGGCCGAGCTGCTGCATCATCGCCAGCGCATCTTGGACACCCCAGTGCTTTTGCACGAGGCCGTCGTCGCCGAAGCGCATGATGTCGATGAGCTGCACATCGACGCTCTTGCCGGTGGCGGGCATGTCCATGAACGCACCCCGGTTGGTCCCGGTGTACCTCACCCGCGTGACGACCTTGTCACCACCCGCGATGACGTCTTGCACGTCCATGCGCAGGTCGGGGAAGCCGGCGCGTTGCATCTGGAAGAAGACCTTGACTCCGTCTCTCCCCGGCGCAAGGCCCGGCGTCTGCTCGTGCTCGACGAAATCGTTTGCTAGATGGTCGCCGAAACCGTCGATATCTCCGGCGTTGATCGAGTCGAACATGCGTCGCGCCGTCGTGGCGTGATCCATTGACATCGCAGAGCCCCCCGTGAGCTTTCTGGGCGCGATCACGCCCCATTCGGACGGGTCGGTCTCGCCAGTGGCCTGAGCGCGACGGTCGAGGCGACCGTATGGGGACGCCGCGCTGGAGGGAACCTGAAGACTCCCGTGCCTACCTCCCGGTCGGCGGAATATGTGCGTCGGCGTGTTTCCTGTCCCATACGGGCCAGCGGGCGGAACGGGCACCCGACAGGAGCGCGGACAAGCCTGCCGGTCGTGCTCGTCGCCGTAGCCCGGAGACGTGCCTGCGCGATCTCGGTCGCCCACCGGACGGACCTCGGAAAGTTCGTGACCCGGTCAGGTGATTAGGGGTGTGTGCGGCGCGGTCACTCGACCTGTGTCGCCGGGAGGGCGGCACCTTCGACCAGGAGCCACAGACCGATCACTGGCTCGAAGGGCACATACGGGATGTAGAGCGCAATGCTGGGGTTGAGGCTGCGATCCCACACGAACAGTAGGGTGCCCACAAGGACGAGAAGCACAGCCAACAGGCCCCACGCGGAGAGCACCCGTGGCACGAGCCTCGAGCGGAAGAGCAGGGCGTACCAGAGAACCGCGCCGCAACAGAAGAAAAGCATGTCGATGTCGCCCGCGTGCTGGTCTATCCCGAGGAAGAGGGTCCCCAGCGTCTGATAGGAGGAGGCCGGATTTCCAGCCCCGACGTACGCCGTGCTCAACGAAAGCAGGGCGTACACGCCGAGCATGCTCACCGCCAGCATCACGGCTTCCGCCAGCCACAACACAAGGGCGACCAGCGCGACGATCCGGTGCACGTCCTTCAGGATGATGTAGAGCAGCGAGGCCAAGACGATGATGCCGACGCTCGTGAGCAGTTCGAGCACGATGCTGGCCCGCATCGGCGCAAGGTTGTCCGAGACGTTGACCAAGACCTTGGAGATGCTCCCGGTGAGGATTGGACCGGACAGGACCCCCGCCACGAGGCTCGTCACGAATTGCGCGACGAACGCCGCCCCCAGGTACCGGGGCACACGAGCGTCCGATCCCATGCCGACACTCCCCTCCCAGCAGGTCCCCTACCGCATGACGATCTGGCCCGCACGGTACAGCAGCCAGAGACCGAGCATTAACTCGTGAACCAAAGCGGGCGTGCCGACGGCGACCATCGCCGCTGTGGGCCGACCACGCCTCCGCGTACCCCTCGCTTGGCACTCGCACAATTGGCAACGCGCCGACGCCACCCCGCCTCAGCGATCTCCCAGACCCGGATGACCTCGCGCTCGGCGACGCAGCAAGTCAGGCGGCACTGCCCGCCACCACCCGGCCCACCGCGACGGCCGTGCGGCGTGCCCAGGCGCTGGTGGTGACAAGCGCGAGCGCGACGACGACCACGCCCGCGCCGGCCATGACCCACCAGGCCGGATGGCTGGCTGGGGCGAGGCCCGCTTGGATCGAGCCGTGCAGGCTGGAGGCGAGCAGCGCGCCCGCCACCGCGACGCCCAGGGTCATGCCCACCTGGCGGCCGGTCGAGACAATCGCAGCCGCCACCCCGGACTGCGCGCGCGGCATGCCGGACAGGGCGGTGTTGTTGACGGGGGCACTCACCGTGCCGAAGCCGAGGCCGAAGACGACGTAGGCGACGAGCAGCCAGCCGACCGATGTGGTCGCGGTGAGCCCGGTGAGCATCAGCGCGCAGAGCGTCAGAGCGGCGCCGGCCCCCAACAGCGAGAGTCGCGCACCGCGGTTCGCGACCAGCCGGCCGGACAGCGGACCCGAGGCCATGGCCGCCGCCGCCACGGGCACGAAGAGGAGCCCCGCGTGCAGCGCGGAGTAACCGCGCACTTCTTGGCTGGACCTACCAGACGGCGCCGGGGCGGACGGCCGGGACGGTCAAGACCACGGATGTCGACTTCGGCGGCACGTCCTGACGCCTGTGCAGGCTTTCGCCGCGAAGGCGATGCGGCGGAATGGCCTCGGCCATCCAGCGTAGATTCGGCCCGTGCCAGTGGTCACTGGACCCGCCAACTGACGCTTCGCTGGGATGCGCTCGTTCTTCCTACGGACGCCCAGGCTTGGGTTCGGCACGTGGTCGGCAGACGACCTGCCTCTGGCGGTCGGGCTGTGGGGGGATCCCCAGGTCACGCGCCTGATCGGCGGTCCGTTCCCGCGACGCTGGATCGAGGAGCGACTCGCGCTGGAGATCGCGACGCAGTCGGGGCTCGGCTTCCAGTACTGGCCCCTGTTCCGTCTGTCGGACGAGAGGCATGTGGGGTGCTGCGGGCTTCGGCCGGTCCCTGGTTCCGACGACGTCCTCGAGCTTGGCTTCCACCTCCGGCACGACGCCTGGGGCCAGGGCTACGCGAGCGAGGCTGCGCGGGCGGCGATCGAGTACGCGTTCACGACGATCGGGGTGACCGGGCTCATCGCCGGACACCACCCCGAGAACGACGCCTCGCGCCGCGTACTGCTGCGACTGGGGTTCCGGCACACGCACGACGCGTACTACGCTCCGACCGGACGCGACCATCCCGCGTACGCGCTCACGGCGATCGAGTTCGCCGCCGCACATCCGGACATCGGTTCGACGCGGCCTGGCAGGTAGGGCTCGATGGGCCCTCCGGCATCCAGCCCGGCGTCGGGTCGACCGCCAGCGACTCAGGCTCCGGCGCAGATTAAGACTGAGGCGTGAGGGCCGACCGCCAGATCCACCCGGCGAAGCTCGCCACCGACGTGACGGCGGAACTCGCCTCCACCGTGCTCCTGTGGCGCCACCGGCTCGTCGCCGGTCTCGTCGTCCGCCTCGTCCCAGCCGTCGTGGCCACGGCCGTCCTGATGCGCCAGACGGACGATCTGGACCGGCTCCGGGCCTCCGCAGCCGGGCGGTACGTCCGCGACCACATGACCCCACAGGCGCAGGCCGTCCGCGCTCTCGGCGACGTGCTGACCGCCATTGGGGCGTGGCGGCGTCGTTCTGCCATCATCGTGCTCGGCTGGGCGGTGGTCGCCGCCGCCTGGTCTGGCGGGCTGTTGCCGCAAGAAGGACGCCGGGAGCCCGACGGAGTGGGACGCCCCTCGGGTCACCGTCGGAGCGCCCGACTGAGCGCCGGGCGGCAGGCTTGGCTGGACGAAAGGCAGGGATCGTGAAGTACGTGCTGTTCTAGGATTCGGCAGACGGTGTCGCCACGAAGGCTGCACCCCACTTCGCCGCTCATAACGCTCGCTGGGCCGAGTTCAATGCCACCCGCAGCCTGCTCATGATCGGCACCTTCGCCAACCCGCAGGAGGATGGTGCCATGGGCATCTTCACCAGCCGCGAGGCCGCCGAGGAGTTCGCCCGGAGCGACCCGTTCGTGCTGCATGGCGTCGTGCGGCGCTGGTACATCCGGGAGTGGAACGAGGCGCTCGCCTAACAGTGACGGCCGCGCCGAGCTTCGGCCGGACCAATGACACCCTGCTGTTCTGCGTGAAGTCCGACGAGTACACCTGGAACCCGCAGCACGTGGGGCACGATCCTGACTACGTGGGGGTCTGTGATCAACGAGTGTCCTGTTAACAGGAGAACGTGATCGCAATCATGCGCGTGAGAACAGTCTTAACGGTTGTGGCCGGAATCGCATTGGGGGCGCTGCTGGCCTTCGTAATGGGTGGCGCTCTCATCAATCTGCAGTGGGGAGGCATGCAAACAACCGTTAACGGTTGGAGCACCGCTCCGCAATGCGGCGAGATTGGAAACCCTATCCTTGTCCAGGCCGCATGCGCCGAACACCTCGCCGCCGCCAACCTGCCCCAAGAAGCGATGTACTGGGAAACAACGAAGGACGGCGCAGGCCAGAAGCTGAGCGGCCAGCATGACTACATACTGCAGTTCCCGCCTGGCGGGCTTCCGCCCAACAGTGCCTTCTGGTCGGTGACCATGTACAACTCCAATGCCACCTTCGTGAGCAACTCCATCAACCGTTATGAGGTCAGCGATAGGTCTGGCCTCGTGCTGAACGCCAATGGATCCCTTGACATCTACATCCAGAACACGCCGCCGACAGGCCATGAATCGAATTGGCTGCCCGCGCCGACCGGTAAGTTCCTGCTATTTCTCCGTGCCTATCTACCCGGCCCGGCGATTCTGAACGGTTCCTACAAAGTGCCGCCCGTCATCGAGGTGAGTTGACGGTGAAGCACAAAAATCTCCTCGCATTCTCGGTGATAATGCTCCTGACAGTAGGAATAGTTGAGCTCGTCTACGTCGACTACTTCGCTGCACCCTTGGTCTATACCCTATGGGAGCAGTCGATGATCCAGCGCGGCATCGGAGGGGGACCCATCCCTGTCAACACGCTCTACACGGAGCGTGACCTTCCGGCCCCAATTCCACAAAGGGAAACCTGGAGGTGGCTGGCGCGAACCGCGACACGCTCTATACCATCGGCGTGCTCGACCTCAGCAAGGGGCCGGAGGTCTTGCACGTACCAAACATGGCTGGTCGGTACTACGCCATAGAATTCGTCGACTCGCGGGGCGATGACTTCGCCTACGTTGGCTCGCGCACCACCGGCACTCACGCCGGCAACTTCCTCATGAGCGGTCCTGGCTGGCACGGAACGCTTCCGAATGGAGTGACGCAGATAACCTCGCCAGATAACAAAGTGCTGCTTATTGGACGGGTGCTCGTGGAAAATGACAACGACTGACGACTGTGTATGGTCTTTCAACCAAATACACCTCACACCACTGAGTCACTGGCAGCCGTCCGACTGAGGTCATCCGCCCACTGAGCAACTACCCGGCAGCGGCCAGCACGGGCATCACCTCCTCGGGCTCGTTGTCTCCGGCCGCCAAGCGGGCCTTCGCGAGCGACTCCGCACTCATGTAGCGGCGGGCGACCGCCCACTGCTCGTGCTGCTCGGCGAGGACGGCGCCGACGAGACGGATGACCGCGTCCCGGTCGGGGAAGATCCCGACCACATCGGTGCGGCGACGGATCTCCCGGTTCAGACGCCCCTCAGGGGTTGGTCGACCAGATTTGGCGCCAGTGCTAAGGGGCAGCAGGCGGAAGGCCACGATGTCCTCCTTCGCGTCGGCGAGGATCTCCGCCGTACCCGGGAAGCGTCCCTCCAGCTGCTCGACCACGCGGGTGTGCTCTTCCTCGACCTCGACGCTCGAGGGCTGCGCGAAGATGGAGCGCACGAGGGTGGCCACGAACGGCTGGCCGCTCTTGCGGACGCGGGTGAGGAGGTTGCGGACGAGGCGAACAGCTGTTCGGCTGCCGTGAAAGCAACCGCAGTGCACTTGATATTCAGGCAACTCGTTTGGCCGGATGGGCGTCCTACACCGGAACCTCAGGAGCTTTGTTGTTCTGGCGCGCCCGGCAGGATTCGAGCCCGCGCGGACAACAAGCGTGACTCAGGGGTCGACGAATTCGTCGAGACTCTCCGGGCGGTACGGAGCCCCGCGGGTCGGGGAGCGTGACCGTGCCGTGCTCTGGGCGCGCCCGGAGGGGTTCGGACATCCCCAAAGGGGTTGATTCGAAATCGTCGGCGCCGGGCAGCAGCAGGAGCTTGCCCAGAGTGCTCCGAGCCTCGAGGGCGCCGTGGGCCTCGCGGGCCTTCTCGAGGGAATAGCGGCCGCCGATCTTGACCTTGAGCTAGCCTGACACGATCCAGCCGAAGACGGCGGTGGCCCGCTCGTTGAGCTCGACGGCGGACGCGGTCTAGTGGGCGAGGCCGGGCCGGGTGAAGAACCACATGACCAGAGGCCGGTTCCTCTATCCTCGCCCCTGTCGCCCGGTCGCCGCCGTGGCGTCGGATCGGACGGGAACCCATGTTGCCGTCACATCGCCTAGGAGGACCGCCATGGCCAAACTCCCCAAGGAACTCAGCGATCTGCTTGCCGGAGGCCACAACGTCTGGGTCGCCACGGTCGACCCAGACGGCATGCCCAATGTCTCCATCAAGGGCAGCGGCGCTCTGCTCGACGACGAGCATCTCTACTTCGCCGACATGTTCTCGCGCAAGACCCGCGAGAACCTTGTGCACAACGGCCGCGTTGCAGTGGGCATCCACGATCCCGACACCAAGGTGGCGCTGCAGGTGAAGGGCCACGCGGAGCTCATCGACTCGGGCCCGGTCTTCGACAAGGTCAACGAGCGTCTCGCCAAGTTGAGCCAGGCCGCCCATCTGCCGCCCATGAAGTACGTGGTGCGCATCAGCGTCGAGTCCGTTTGGGACATGGGGCCAGGCCCGGACGCCGGCAAACAGATCGTCTAGCGGACAACTCGTGAGGGTCGATCGCTGCGTGCCGCATGGAGGGGCGCGATGGACCACCGGGTCCATGCCGTTCGGTGCGCGTTGCCGAGGGGCCAGAGGCCTGTTGCCGGACCAGCCAGACGAACGGCACGCTCGCAGCATGGCGACCCCGGCGACACCGAGACATGGGCAGTTGGATGGCTATGGGCAGGCCGAGGACCACCGACTGCTCGACCTTCCCGTCGAGGAGGAGTACCCGGCCTCCGCCTGGGACGCCGAGAGTGCGGTGGAGGACTCGCAGGTCGACCCACGATCCGGCCAGACGTTCACCCAGCTGCCGGACTCGCACCTCCTGCCGTCGGGCGCCGACTCGCCGCTCCCGGCCGACGACTTCGACGGGTCACTGTCCTGGCGCGCCCAGCACGAGGGAGCAGGCCGATCCCCTCGCCTACTACGCCGAGGGAGCACCGGCCGCTGGGTGCCGCCCGGAGGCAACCTCGCGTGCGCGCAGGCGCGAGCGTTGGGGTCTGGCAGGTCTGACAGGTCTGACAAGTTCGGCACCGCCGAGGCACCGGCGCCGGCGGAGGCGGCCGCACCCTCGCCCTCTACACGGAGGGAGCACCGGCCACGGGGTGACGATCAGGTGGGCGGTCACTCGTGCAGGCGCAACGGAGAAGGGTCCGCGCTGGAACCCGTGACCTTCGGGAGCCGCGAGCAGGGCCGTTGCAGGCTGACCCGGCGGTGGAGGTCAGTACTCGCCCTTGATCACGAAGAACGAGCCCCGGATGGTCCCGGCCAGCTTCGACTTCTGCCTTGCGAACTTGAACCGCGGGGCGGCAGCTCGGCGGGAACCTCCATGCCGTCGGAGAGCTTGAACCCGACCGCCCGCTTCGTGGGGTCGTCGATCGTGTATAGCACGTTGATCGACAGGCCGCTCTCGTAGAAGACGTACGCCCAGCGGATGTTCTCGACCTGGAAGGACGACGCCTCGAGCGGACGGGACGCGATGACGAGCCCGCGTTCTTCCTTGAGGATGCGGTGGACGTAGTCGATCGACTCCTGGGCTTCGCTCGCCGGCTCCACCGTGAAGTCGTGGCCATACTTGTTCTTGAAGTAGCGGGCCTCGTTGGCCCGGAGGCCGGCGAGCGCGGCCGCCACCGGCGACGACTCCAGGCCGACGGTCGAGACGTTGGTGAAGTCCACGACATAGGACATGGCCCGCTCCTTGCGCTCCCGGGAGGCGCCCGACGCCGCACAACGGACGCGCTCACCGTCGTGATCATGTGGACCGCCGACGTTTCAACGCCGCGACGAAGGACTGCGGCGCGGCATGAATGCACCCGGCGGCCACGACAGGCGCTTCTCCATTCCCGACCGAGATGCAGCCCGCAGCGCTTGGCCACGCGATCGTCAATGGCCCGCGACCCCCTGCGACTTCAAGGCGCACCGGACAATATTCGCGCGCACCACGAGCCTGGCGGCGCGACAAATGAGGCTCTGACCAGATCAGGTGGATCGATCGTACGTACGTACAGTCTTGGCCACGATCCTTATCACTGGCTCAGGCGCTAGCTGCCGACCGAAGGGTCGGTGACTTGGCCGAGGAAAAGGGCCGCTCCGGTAGACAGATCGCGCACGGCGAAGAGAAAGGGACGGTTGACCTGGACGGTCACCGGTTCCTCGGGAGCGGCCATCCCGACCATCACCACCGCGGTGGCCGCCGCCGCTTCGGTGCCCTGCTCGTCCACGCTGATGTTCGCCTGGTGGATCACCACCGAGATGTTCAGGGGCGTCTTGGTGGTGATCCCCGAGAAGTCCGCCTGCCCAGGCTCGAAGGCGAGCGGCATCCCGAGCGCGCCCAGGGTCTTGGCCAGGTCGACCTCAGTCTGGACCTTGAAGCGCGGCAGCGAGAGGTTCACCTGCCGGTGAGCCAGCGTCCCGATGATCTGCTCGAACTGCGTTCCGCTGAGCTGGGCGATGAAGCTGGCTAAGTTGTCGGGCAGGATGATCGTCATCGCCAGAGTGTCGTCGGCGTAGGGCAGCTCCACCGCTTGCCAGCCCGGCCCGGCGGCGTAGCTGGCCGCCTGCTCCCCCCCGGACATGGTCGGCACCTGCACGACCGAGCCGTCGGCCCGGGTGAAGGGGGCGTTGGCGGTCGCGGACTTGTCGAAGGCGGTCAGCCAGGGGGCTTTCAAGTAGATGGCGTTGACCAAGGTCAATTTGGTGTATCGACTGATAACCCCTTGTCCGAGCAACTCAGGAATCCGCCCGGCAGTCTCGTCCTTGACCCAGCCGTTGATGAGTGCGCGGGCGCCTTCCGGATCGGCGGCGTAGTCGACTTCGCGCAGTCCGGCCCCGAATTGGCTCGCCAGGGTGTCCAAGTAAGCCGGCTCGAGTTCCAGGCCGGCCTGGGCGAAGGGGGCGTTGGCGATCCGTAGGGTCAGGTTGGTCTCGCGGCCCTCGGAATCCTTGAAATTGCCGCTGCGGGCGGCCAGGGCCTGCGAGAGGGCGTTGAGGCCGCTCCCGCCATCGGCGGCGACCCCGTGCAGGACGGCATTCATCTGACTGGCCGTCTCACCCTTGGCCCCGATTTCCGCCATCGCCAGGGCCAAGGCGATGCTGGCCGGTGAGAAGACGGTGTTCCCACCGCCGCTGATGGCACGGAGCAGATCGATTCCGAAGGCGTCGATATCGTCGGCGGCGCTGGCCGCGGTGGCCGGATCGGCCGAAGCCCGGGGCAGTTGAGCCTGGGCGAGGGTGATCCCCGAGAGCGGGGAAGAGGAGGTCAGATTGGACGGAAGAGTCGCCTGAATGGAGGCAGTGGGACTCGGGCTGGAGGCGGCTCCGGCGCAGCCGCCGATGGCGAGGACGAACGTGAGTAGCATGGCGAGGCGCCGATACATGTCCACTCTCCCTGTCGGATGCTGTACTGGCTCGCTGTCACTTGAGACGCCTGCGGAGGCCGAGGGGTTCCCGGTGACTCGTTCCTAGAAGGCATGGCAAGAACCTCCCCGAGCGAGCTGGTGCATCTCCAGATACTGGTGCATCTCCAGATAGCCGCCAGGCACCTTGAAACCCTTCGGGCCAGCCCGCGCACACGCGCGGGCGCGCGTCGGGGCGTGACTTGCGTGACTCACGTTCGGACAACTCAACACGATTTCCCGGCGGTTGCTGCGTCTACGGTCGCACTGCTTACGCGGTCCGTTCGCCGGGTGACGGCCGCCGC
>CAWIHR010000036.1:0-63992 GCA_963835945.1 uncultured Chloroflexia bacterium | reverse complement strand
GTCCGCTCCGCGCAGACCCGCGCCGGATCCGGGACGTACCGCGAGCCGGTCGTTGGCAGCGCGGATGCCTGCGCCGAGCTCGGCGAGCTGGCCGCGATGGCGGCACCTGATAGTCCCGGCCGCCCTTGGGGTCGTGCTCCGCGGTGGTCGAGCTGCGCGACAGGTCTCCGAAATCGATGATCCACATGTGGCGTGGGCGTAGCGTGATGTCTGCCCCGTTGAGCCACGGCCGGACCACGTCAGCGTTCCTGCGGCCATCCGGGTTTGGAGCTCGCAGCAGCTGCTGGGCGAGGTCGGGCTTGATGTCGAACGGCCCGACCTTGACGGGGCCTTGGAACGCAATGCCCAGGTTCTCTCCCAGTCGCCGCGCCCGCGTCAGATCCACGTCTGCGGTTAGGTTCGCGTTGATCGCCACGACGGGCCGCCCGTCGAGCGTGCGCTCCTGCTCGCTTCCGTCGTCGAAGGCGATGAACGAGACTCACCGCGGCGCCGTCCAGGATCCACGGGTCGTCGGAGCGAGCCATGAAGATCGCGCCGCTCTCGCAGATCCGATCGAGCACCCGGCGACTTGCTCCACCCCGGATGCCCTGCGTCGCCAGCAGCCCCGCCCGGCGCACGTTCCCGGCCGCGATCATTGCACGCGCCTTCTCGAACCAGTAGGTGATGAGGTCGGCCTCCGCACGGACACGCCCGTCGTACATCTCGAACAGCGCCTCGACGTAGGCGTCGCCCAAGTAGCTCCGCATCAGCTTCCCGCCCAGGAACGGAGGGTTGCCCACGATGAACGTCGCGGCTGGCCAGTCCGGCTCGACCGGGCGGGTCTGGTCCGTCAGGTCGAGGATCGCGTCACGCCTCTCGATCACGTCGAGGGGCGGCAGGATCGGGTTGCGCGGCAGCGGATGGCCGTGGTCGCGCAGCCACTGGATCTCGCCGATCCAGATGACCACCCGTGCCAACTCCGCGGCGTACAGGTTGATCTCGATGCCCCGCAACGAGCGCGGCCCGATGCGGGTCTCCTGGCGCGGCAGCCCGAGGCGCTCGGCTGCCCAGTCGATGACCTCCTGCTCCAGGTCTTTCAGCAGGCGGAGCGCAAGGTAGAGGAAGTTGCTGGAGCCGCAGGCCGGGTCGAGCACCGTCACCGCGCGCAGGCGCTCCAGCAGCGCCTGGGCCAGCCGTCGGGCCTCATCCATGGCTGCTGGTGCGGCTGCCCCGTCAGCGCCGTTGAGCAGGTTCTCCACTGCGGCCCGCGTCTCGGCCACGTCGCGCCGGAGCGGCGTCATTACAGCCGCGTCGACGAGGCGCTCGATCGAGGCGCGGTCGGTGTAGTGCGCACCGAGCTGGGAGCGCTTGTCGGGGTCAAGCCCCCGCTCAAACAAGGTGCCGAAGATCGCCGGCTCGACGTTCGCCCAGTCCAGGTCGGCGGCGTCTCGGATGACTCGGATTTCGTCCGCCCGCAGGTCGACCGAGGGTGCGTCGTCGAACAAGCCACCGTCGAACCACTCGATCCAGTCGGCCCCGAACGTCCCGCCCTCGCGCGCCATGACCGCGAAGAGGCGCGCCAGGCCGGTATTGAAGCCGGCCGGGTTGGCGTAGAGGTTCTCCACCAGGCGCTTCATGAGGCCGCGCGGCAGCAACCCCGCGTCTTCGGCGAAGAGGGCGAAGAGCACGCGATCGAGGAAGTGCGCGACCGCCGGCCCCTCGACGCTGCGCTCGCGCAGGCTCCTGGCGAGGCCGGCGAACTTGGTGGCGGCCTGTTCGGTGACGTGGGCGCGCACCACGTCCGGGCGGAGGCTGTCCGGATTGCCGAACAGCGCGCGCAGCAGTCGGAGCGGCTCTGCCGGACGCTCCGCCAGGTCGGTCAGCGTGAAGGCGTAGATGCGGTTCGGGGTGTTGGTGAAGTTCGTGTGGATCTCGAAGCGTGCCATGTCCGACACGACCAGCAGCGGCGGGTTGTCGAGCGCCTCGCGATACTTCAGGAGCTGGCTGTACGCGGCGGCGAGGTCACGGTGCTTCTTCGTGCTTCCGTGTCCTGTCGACCGGACTCTAGCGAGCGTGGATGTGGGAGCACACACCTCCATCGCCCAACGAGCCGCGAGACGTTTACCTGACGGCGGTCGAGAACTCGGAGCTGGTCATGCGGCTCGTTGGAGCCGAGACCTCCCCGGCGGTGCAGGACGAGATCGCCTTGGCGATTCGGCTTGGCAAACGGCTCTTGGTCTTCCGTCTTCCCGCGGCGTCGGGCGACGACCGCACAGAACGGCGCCATGCCACTGCCGCCAGCGCGGCGCCGGCCGAGATCGCTCCACTGATCCCGAAGGCCATGGATGGGCTCCGAGCGCTCACGTGTGGGCCCCGGGGCTGTTCCGATCGAGGCGGTGTCACACGGGTTGCTGTTCGGGCTGGGCCGGACTATCGAGAAGGCGTCATCCGAGAGGCGGACCGGGCATGATCGTGGCTGCCGGTGTCGCGGGCGCGCTCGCCGCCTACTGGGCTGTCCTGACGGGACCCGCACCCTGGCGCGGCCCCGGGTGATTCAGTGGGTGTGGCGGCGAAGCCTGGGCTCGCCTGCGACGGCTGCCCCGACAGCCACCAGGGCATGCCCCAGGCGGACCCGTAATGCCCCCGGCGTGGTGCGTGGGCCGGTCTTCGCCTCACGCGCGAGCCGCGCGTCCGCCGCCTCGGCCAGCAGTTCCGTGATCCGCTCGTGGGCGATGCCATTCTTCTGCGTGTTGCTGTGTGTCGGCTGGGGGTCCATGCCCGCGTGCCTCCCGTTGTCGCCCGATGGTCGATCGAGCGCGTACCCAATGATTGGCGTTAGTCAGTGATCGAACACGGTGGATGGGTCGCCCCTATCACCCATACGTCCTTCAGGACAAGTAGCTCCGCAGCGCGCTGCCGGCCTCGTCCAGGCGCTCGCGCCGCAGGCTGTAGTAGGTCATGGTCCCCTGGTCGGTGACCGTCACGAGCCCGGCTGCCCGCAGCTGGGCGAGGTGGTGCTTGACCGTCGGTTTCGAGAGTTCCAGCTGTTGTGCGATCTCGGTCAGGTACATGTCGCGATCCGCGAGGTGGCGCAGGATGCGTAGGCGCTGCGGATCGCCCAGGGCGTGATAGAGAAGTAGTGTCCCCGATGGCGCGTCCCAGCGACCCTGCTCGCCCAAGGCGGTGTCCGCGACGGGATAGCAGAAGAGCCGCCAGCCCGACCCCGCGACGACCCAGTTGTAGGGCCGCGCGAAATAGCTCGGGGCGAGGACCACCCGTCGCACCGAGGGATCAGCCAGGAAGCGGATACCGCCGGTGGTCCGTTCGATGAGTTCGGTCGCGGGCCGCGCGAGATCCGCCTGCCGCGCGGCGACGTCGCGCTCCAGTACACGGCCGACGCGCTCCTCTACCGACTGGAAGGGCTCCAGCCACGCCCGCAGCGCGAGGTGCAGCCGCTCGCTGGTGCCGATCGGGTCGCGCAGGATGGCGCGCAGCGGCGCGAGGGCGTGGCCCTCGCCGAGCGAGGTCATACGCGCCTCGACAGCCGCGATGGCCTCGCGATCGCCGCCCAGGGCGCGCTCCACGTCCGCCTCGAGCCCGGGTTGCGGCGCATCGTGGGTCCGGTTCAGCAGGGCCCGTACAACCTCGTGAGGAAGCATAGCCTCGATCGCCGCCACGAGTTCTGCGGCGTCCCGCACCTCGCGATGGTCCAGCACCACGCCGGCGACTTCGTGCGCCATGCCTTCGTGCTCCGCGTTGCCGACAAACACCCCGGCACGCACGTCGGCCGGCAGGCCGGCCCGCGCCTCGCGCAACCAGCGCTGGTCATCCGCTGGCAGGTCGGCGCCGTCGATGCCGCCGAGGGCAAGGCTCACCAGGAAGTCGTATCTGGCGGCTACCTTCGCGCACCGGTTCGGCAACCGCTGGGTGGTCACAGCGGGCATGAGCCTCGAGGCAGTGGGGATCGTGGCGACCTCGCTGCTGATTTCCACACACCTCTCGGGCTTCGCCCTCGCGCTGCCGCTGTTCATCTACGGCATCGGCGTCGGGTTCGCGACGGCGCAGCTCACGAGCCTCGTCCTCTCCGACGTCCCGCCGGAGGGCTCTGGGATCGCGTCGGGTGCCAACTCGACCCTGCGACAGGTTGGCTCTGCGCTCGGGATCGCCATCCTCGGCACGGTCCTGTTCGCCACGCTGGTCGGCGGCACGCGAACGAACCTCGATGCGGCATTGCCGGGCGTGCCGGCCATCTGCCGGGAGACGGTGGTTTCGCTGGTGGATGCGTCCGCGGGCCAGATCCTGCCCTCACTCCGCGAACCGTCGCAGTCGGCAGGCGACCAGGCTGCCTTCGCCGGCTCGCTGAGCCCGGCGCAGGCCGCGTGCTTCCGCGACCCGGCCTTCCTCGCTGCCATCCCGCGCACGGTCACGCCTATCGAGAACGCGTTCGTCGACGCGGCGCGCCTGACCGGGTTCGTGGCGGCAGCCTTCGTGCTGCTCGGCGTGGTGTTCTCGCTGCTGCTCCCATCAGGACGGGTCCAGCCCGCAGGCGAGCTCGCGATCCCGGAGCATTGACGGGTCGGCGTCGGACGTGCGCCACGCGTGGCCGGCCAGAGCCGGATCGGCGGCAGAGCCGCGCGAGGGCTGAGACTGTCACGAACCGAGGGTGCCAACGGGGTCCATTCTGTACGGGGCAGGAGCAGGACTGGACCCGCGCCAACCTGGCCGATGATCGGCTACACGGTCCCCATAAGCGACCGGGGGCGCACCGTCACGCCACGACCTCGACGTGCGGCGGGAGCCGCGGCTGCGCGACCCGGACCATCTCCACGAGTAGGTCTTTTGCGTCGGGGCTAGTCCAGTCGAGAGAAGGCGCACTCCTCACGGTAAGTGGAAAGTGAAGAACTCAACCAGGCCGCCCGACGAGTCATCGCCAACCCGTCCTGTTGCGGGGGCAGTGAAAGGGGATCCAGCGGCTCATTCAAACCTCCAATCGTTGTCTGAGGCACTCGTCGTTCCTCCGTGTCGTACTCAAGAGCAGTCACGCCACGCCGTCATGCAACGCGCGAACCACCGGAGGCGTCGGTACTCCTCTAGCTCGGAGGATCCTGACCGGACGCCGCTCGCGGGCTCGACTCGCGACCTGCGCCTGTACACTCCTGGGTAGCGACGGGAGGCGTCGACGCACGGTCCAGACCCAGGCCGCCGGGACCGTGCCGAGCCACTGGCGGGACCGATCCATCGCTCCGACAGGGGGTGTCGGACCGCTCGGGAACGGAGGGCTGGTTCATGCAGATCGCTGGATCTACTCGGTCCGGACGGCGGAGACTCCTGGCCGTCAGCGTGGCGGCCATGCTCACCGTGGCGCTCTCGATGCTCGGCGCGAGTGCGGCAGTAGGCAGCACGCCCAAATCCGCGCCCTTCAAGGTCCCGCCGGTCAAGCACGTCTGGCTCATCATCCTGGAGAACAAGTCGTTCGAGGCGACGTTCACCGGGTTGAACCAGAACAGCTATCTCTGGAAGACGCTGCCCACGTACGGCGTCCTGTTGCGCCAGTACTACGGCACCGCGCACTACAGCCAACCCAACTACATCAGCCTGGTCGCCGGGCAGGGCGTCACGCCGGATGTCCAGTCGGACTGCCCGACGTACAAGAACGTCTCCCCGGGCACCCCGGCGCCCGACGGGCAGGTCTACGCCTCCAGCGGCTGCGTCTATCCGGCGTCTGTGCTAACCCTCTTCAACCAGCTGGACGCGGCGCACGTGAGCTGGAAGGGTTACATGCAGGACATGGGCGATAACCCGGCCCGCGAGCAAGCGACGTGCGGTGAGCCGGCCGGGGGCGTCGGTCCGACCACCGTCTCACCGGGCAGCGCCACGCCCAACGACCAGTACGTCCCCAAACACAACCCCTTCGTCTGGTTCCACTCGATCATCGACTCGCCAGAGTGCGCCAAGAACGTGGTGCCCCTGGGTACGCCGACCAGCACAAAGGGGCTCGCCCACGACCTGCTGAAGGAGTCCACGACGCCCGCCTTCAGCTGGATTACCCCCGACAACTGCGACGACGCGCACGACGCGACGTGCAAGGGCAACGACGATCCGACCCTCGATGACGCCACGAACGACCCGAGCACGTCGCTCAAGACGCAGGGCGGCCTCTATGCCTCCGACCTGTGGCTGCAGACGTGGATCCCGAAGATCATGGCCTCGCCGGCCTTCCAGGACAACGGCCTCATCGACATCACGTTTGACGAGGCGTTCCCGCCCTACCAGGCGTTCGGCAACTCATTCGCTGACCTGCCCGCATCGTCGGTGGCCAGCGTGCTGACCAACGGGTTCGACCCGGTGGTGCAGCAGACCATCAAGGGCAAGACCTACTACGGCAACACCGCCCAGTCGGTCGTCGCCTGCTGCAACGAGCTGCCCGGTCCGAACAGCTATGAACCGGGCGACCAGGCCTTCGGCCAGGACACCACCCCGGGCGGCGGCGTCACGGGCTCGGTCCTAATCAGCCGCTACATCGTCCCGGGCACCATCAGCGACCAGCCGTACAACCACTACAGCTGGCTGCGCAGCATGGAGGATCTCTTCGGGATCACGAAGGGCGGCACCGACGGCAAGGGCCACTTGGGCTTTGCCGGGATGGACGGCCTGCGCCCGTTCGGGCCAGACGTCTACAGCAACCCCTCGGGCGTCGCGATGTCGCCGGCCGCGTCCACCGGGGCGCGGGGAGTCTTCGCCGCACGGGGCGGCGGCACCAGCGACACGCCACAACTCGGGGCGAACGGACGACCTATCCCGGACAGCAAACTGCGACCCGCGAGCGACCCGCTCTCCTTGATCATCCCGCCCAACATCGAGGACGTGGCGCCTACGCCCACGCCCACGCCGGGTCCATAAGGACCCCGCTCGACATGGCTGGGCACCGCCAGGTGACCAGCGTCGCCCTGTCGGCGGCGGCGCTCCTGCTGATGGGAGCGCTTGCCGCCGGCTGCGGCGGATCGGCACCCACCGCGACGCCCGGGATCGATCTCGGGTCGTTCCCTATCGCCTACCCGCCTCCGCAACTGGCAGCTACGCCGGTGGCTCGCCCGGGCAAGCTCGTGCTGCTCGTGATGGGGAACACCGCACGCGCCGAGTTCTCTGACGGGACCGTCGCACTGGTGAAAGCCAGCGGCCCCGACTTCGTGTACCAGGGCGGCGGGACGCCACCGGCCTCGTCACGAGGCACGATGCAACTCACTGTCCAGGTCGAGAGCGGACAGCTCACCGTGCGCGCCAGCGACCTGACGGCGCTGAATGATGCCGGACAGCTTGTACCCCTCGCCGTCCAGCCAGCCACGGTCACGGTGCGCGCAGGCAGCAAGGCGACGTTCACGATCAGCGGCGTCTTCATCAGCGGCGACTCCAACCTCACGTGGGCTCCTCCGGGGCACATCGTCATCACCTGGGACTTCAGCACCGAGCTCGACTAACCCGCGACTGGTCTGCGGCCCCAGCGCGTGACGGTCCGAGGCACCCCGGGCATCGCGCGTGACCAGTCGGACCGTGCAGTCAGCCGGTCGTGTGTCCGAACGAGCCGCGCCGGTAGCTCCACGCGCTGCAACAATCCCGGAGCCAGGCACGACGCAGGCCGCTTCTCTGGCGGTCCGGGACTCGTCCAAAGGAGCTGCGTCGGCACGGTAGGACGATCGGCAGCCGCACTACAGTAACCGCCACCTGCCACGAGGAGACCAGCTGGCGCATCCGATCCCTCAGGGCACGCGCACGGAAAGCTGCGTGGGCAGGACCGGAACAGCTGGCGTCACCCGTTCGCGCTGCACCTGCACGCGTCCCGGTCTCCGAAAGACGAGCCAAATCTACCCCGCCTCGCTCGACGCGCTCGTGCGCCACCTCGAGGCCCAGAGGATGCCCACGCCGCCTTGTCGGTCCACCTCGAGCATGTCGAGAGCTACCACGCCACGCGCCGCGAGACATTGCGACGGTGAACGCGGGCCGGCGAGATCCTTACCGTTGGCCATCGAGATCGCCGAGTGCCATCATGCGAAGACCACGAAGTGGTGGACGGGCAGCGCGTTGCTCTGCAGCGTGGCCAACTTACGCATGGCAAGCTAGGGCATCGTCGCAGTTGACGTACTGGAAGACGACCCACGAGGGAGACAGCGTCCATGGGTCCACGAGCGCTGTTCGGCGCGATCGTCACGTTCTTCACGGCCGGGGCGTTCGCCGTGGCCGGCGCGGAGATGCTCTCCATACACTCGATTGCCGGCAACACGATCGCTGAGCTGTTCTACGAAGCGATGGGGGTGTTCAGCATTGCCATGGCTGGGCTGACCCTTCTGATCGCCCTGATCCTCGATCGGACCCTGAGGCCCGTCGGGGGCACGACGGGTGCCGCAGCGCCGGCCACGGCGGCCACGGCACCAGCGCACCCACCGGTGGCGGGTCCGGGGCAGTGGCGATGCACCCTTGTCAACGCCCAAGGCGAGCCGTGCGCGCTGGTGCGCAACCACGCTGGCGAGCACATGACCGCGGCAGACGTCAGCCGAGCGCAGGTGGGATAGGACACGCCCTGGCCTAACCCGCCAGCCCTTGTGCGGCTAGGTCGGTTGGCGGATGCTTGTGTCCGTGTCCAGCGCCGAGCCACGTGACCCGCTGACGGGCCTCCTCCGCCTGTGGCGGCCCGATACGCCCGACGCCGGGTCCGGGTTCACCCACTTCGCGCCCGAACTCGCCACGCCGTGGCTCGCTCCCCTGCCCGGCGACGCGGTCTTCCTCCTGTTCGACCTGCGGCGGTTCGGTCTCGTGAACTACGAGCACGGCCATTGCTTCGGCGATGCGTTCCTTGGCGAGATCGGCAGCAGACTGCGGGACGCGGCGAGCCCATGGCCTGCTTATCGCTACGGCGGGGACGAGTTCCTCGTCGCCGCACGCGCGCCCACCGACGCGGATCTCCACACGTTGGCTTCTTCCATCCGAGCCGCCCTTGAGCGTCCGTATCACGGGACGGCCGTGAGGACGTGGGCGGCCGCCGCCCGAGCGTACGAGGGGGAGACCCCCGAGAAGCTCCTGAACGTACTCGAACGGGCCATGGCGACGGTCAGCGAGAACGAATGGAACGACCTCCTGATCGCTCCGCCCGAGGCTGACGAGACAGACTGGTTCGTGATGCACGGCTCCTGACCGGGAGAACGCGCAAGGACCCCCTCGAATTCATGCTAGGCCGGTCCGGCTCGCGGCCCTGAGCCCGGCCGGTGGCCACCGTGGGGGATCATCGGTCGGCGACGTGCTCACTGTGCGCCGCCCCGCACAGTCCTGTCGAAGCGCCAGCAGGTAGCGGCTCGCAGTTTCGACGAAGCCTGACCCATGGCGGACGGAGCGACGCACCAGCGCGGTGCTCGTGTGTCCGGTGGTGGCCGCTGAAGCTGCGCTCTGCGCTCCGGCCACCCCGGCCGATGTGCCGAGCCGGGCTTCGCCAATCGCCTCAGCTGAAGAACACCAATCGGGCTCCAAAGACGAGTAGGAGCACACCGAACAGGCGCTGGGTTGTCTGGGGCGGCAGCGAGATCCCGATGCGAGCACCCACAAAGGCGCCGAGGAGCAAGCCGACCGCCAGGATCGCCGCCATCGGAAGGTCGATCTTGCCCGCCTGCCAGTACTCCAGGGCTCCCAGGGCACCCACTGGGAGCAGCAGCGCCCCCAGCGAGGTACCGGCCGCCTGCGTCGCGGTGAAGCCGGCGAAGATGAT
The DNA here is from genome assembly GCA_963835945.1 of uncultured Chloroflexia bacterium. Lineage (GTDB taxonomy): Bacteria > Chloroflexota > Limnocylindria > Limnocylindrales > CSP1-4 > JAJYNJ01. The sequence continues at coordinate 54,265 of CAWIHR010000036.1, read as the reverse complement.
GAGGCTAGGCACGATGACCAGGCCTCCCCCGATACCGAAGAGGCCCGAGAGGACCCCGGCAATCAGGCCGGTCAAGGCCCCGATGATGAGTACCGGCATCGTCAGCCCCCCGCTAGACGAGGATGCATCGCTCACCTCCGAACGGCGTGGGTCACCAGCACGGGGGCCGCGCCGATGCGAGTCCGCTTGACGAGTTGCCTCGTCGCCGTGCGGCCTCGCATACGCGCTCGCCGTCGTCGCTTGGCTCCGCGGTCAGCTTCAGCCTAGGACGGGACCGCGTGCATGTCTAACGTCCCCCGGAACTACAGCGAGTGGTGGATCGTCTGCATGCCGTCAAGCAGGCGACGGTCGCTCTCCGTTGCGCCGTCTGGTCCCCGGGGCTCCGTCCTCGTAGGGCCTGTTCGTCCAGGCTTGCCGGCGATACTGAATGGTGAACGCAGGCACGTTCTCTCGGCGGCAAGATCAGCGGCATCGTCCACACCGTGGGGACTTCTATCTTGGGCCGGCCCGACCGAAGGTGGGCCGGTCGGAGTTTCAGGACAAGTTCAGCGATTTGACCAATACTTCGGATCGTTCCTCCTCTCCTCCTCCCTCAGACTGGGGAACGACAGACCAGAGCCCTCGGCACCCGCCGGGGGCTCGTCGTTGTCACCGAGCCGGAGGGCATGCAGCGTCCTAGACCACGCGCGGATACTGTCTTGTAGCTGCCATAGGCGAAGGCCGGTGGGACGACCGGCTTACGTGCACGAGTCAGCGCAATGGCTCTGATCGTCTCCGTCAATCTGTTGTGCCCGAGGCCCCGAAAAGAGGGATGACGGCCCACCGATCCCTGATGGGATCGGCGCGGGCAGACTCACCGCGGCTCTCCTTGCAGGGTCCGCCCCCCAAGGCGCCTCGCCAGGCGGGCCCGGGGCATCCTGAGCACGTCGGCCGCCCCGCCGACCGCCCGGCACGCCTGCAGACCAATCGAGGTTACCCATGTCCGTGCGTCATCTGCACAGCACCCTCAGGGTCGATCGCCCAATCGACGAGGTCTTCGCCTTCTTCGAGCGCCCGGAATACCTCGACCGGATCACGCCTCCCTGGATGGGGATGCGCATCCTCGGTGCCGTCGGTCAGATGCGCGAGGGGCTCGAGATCGACTACGCGATCACGCCGTTCCCCCACGTGCCCGCCCGCTGGCGCTCCCGCATCACGGCCTACGACCCACCGAACTCCTTCACGGACGTCCAGCTGCGCGGCCCGTATGCGCACTGGGAGCACCGGCATACGTTCCGCGCGGACGGGGACGCGACGATCGTGGAGGACGACGTCACGTATGCGGTGCCGCTCGGGCGGCTGGGCGACCTCGTGGAGCCGCTGCTCGTCCGTCCCCGGCTCCGCGCGATCTTCGACCACCGCGCCGCGGCCATGGGCCGGCTGCTGCCGGGTCACACGGCACTGCCGAAGGATGCTATGACGATCGCGGTCGCCGGGGGCACCGGGTTTGTCGGGGGCGGGATCGTCACCGAGCTTGTGCGCCGAGGCGAGCACGTAGTCGTCCTCACGCACCGGCCGCGCATCGCGAGGGCCAACCTGCCCGACGCCGTGGAGGTTCGCGCGGCCGACGTGAACGGCGATCCATTCCTGCTGAAGATGGCACTGGCTGGCGTGGATGCCCTGGTGGTCGCCCTGGCCTTTCCCAACGCTCCGATGGAAGATCCGGCCCGAGGCTGGACCTACGAGCACGTCGACGCGGATGGCACCGCGGCATTAGTGGGAGCGGCCGGGCGCGCGGGCGTCAAGCGAATCGTCTACATCTCGGGCGCCGGCGCGGCCGAGGACGCCCGGCGCCACTGGTTCCGCGCCAAGTGGCGCGCCGAGCAGGCCGTGAAGGAGAGCGGGATCACCGCCACGATCATCCGGCCCACCTGGATCTACGGCCCCCGAGACGTCTCGCTCAACCGGTTCCTCAAGTTCGCGCGCTGGCTGCCCGTGGTGCCCCTGACGGGGGCTGGAAGCCAGCTGCTGGCACCCGTGTTCATCGACGACGTCGCGCGGCTCGCGGCCGACTCGCTGCGGGAGCAGGCAGCGGCTGGCCGCACCTTCGAGCTGGGAGGACCTGAGACGTTCACCATGCGCCAGATCGTGGCCATCGCGCTGCACGTCTCCGGGAAACGGCGACTGGTCCTCCCCGCGCCGGCGGCGCTGCTCCGACTCGGGGCCCAGGCGATCCAGCGCTTGCCGGGCCGCATGCTGACGCCTGATGGCGTCGACTTCGTGAACCAGCCAGCGACGGTCGACGTCGGGCCCTTGCTGGCGGCCTTGCCACGCCGGCTGACGCCCTTGCGCGAGGGGTTGGAAACGTACCTGTCGGCGAACCGCGCACAGTGAGCGACTCGCCGACCACCCCAATCGTGTGGTTTCCGCCGTGAGATGGGGATCGAGGAGAACCGCGCCTTGGAGGCCGCGCTGGCCGCAGCGCACCAGCTCGCACGGCTGTTGGTGCGCGATCCGGCCATCCTGAACACGGGCCGGTCGGTCGGCAGCGAGGCGAGCGGCCGGACGCCGCGCTGGTCGCGCTCGGCCACGAGTGCTTCGACCACGGTGGCCGCTTGAGCGCTGATGGCTCGCTGTCGACGTTGAGTCGAGGCCCGACAGTCCGTGCCGCGGCGACCTCGCGATGCGCTGCTCGGGGTTAGCGCGTCGCCAGCACGGCCGCAAAGAGGAGGTAGCCGACGATGATGAGCGCGCCCGCTCGACGGCTCAGTCCACGTCCCCGCCACGCCAGGGCCACAGATCCGGTGGTGAGGAGGACGTAGGCTAGAGCCACGATCATCCCGCCCCCTGTCGGACCAGCGAGGCCCAGGATCACGCCGGGCACCATGAGGCCCACGATCACGTTGAACGCGTTGCTGTTGAACGCCTCGCTCAGGGTGGCCGCCCCTCGCCCACGGGAGGCGAGGTAGACCGCGGCCACGGCGTTGGGCAGGCTGGTCACCCCGGCGAGGATGAGGCCGCCTACGACGATGGCCGAGAGGCCAGCCTGCGAGCCGAGACTCGTGGCCGCCTGCTCCATGGCCACGCTGGCCGCGACAACGACGATCAGGGCAGCCAGAGCCATCCCGACATCCCGGCGATCTCCTCGGCGCGGGCGGATGGCGACGGCTAGCTCCGCCTCCTCCTCCGTCAGGGCACCCGCCAGCCAGTCTGACCATCGTCCGGGCAGGTGGAGTCGGGCGCGGACGGCCGGATGCTCGGCGCTGTAGGCCACGTAGGGCACGAACACGACGAGGGCCAAGAGCAGCCCGCCCACTGGCCGGACCAGCCCGGCCACCACGGCGAGGCCCAAGAACGCGATCCAGAGCCCGACGCCGCCTTCCAAGAGGACCGAACGTCGATGGAACCCGACGCGACCCGCGATGGCGGCGCTCAACCCCAGCAGAGCGGCCAGGTTGAAGACATTGGAGCCCAGCGTGACCCCGATCCCGACCGTCCCATGCCCTCCCGCGATGGCCGTCACCGAGGCCGTGATCTCCGGGCCATCGGCGGCCAGCGCGGCGAGCAACCCGAGGAGTGCTTCAGACAGGCCGAGTCGTTCGCCGACCCGCTCCAGGTGTGACACGAGGAACACGCTGGCCGTCAGGCTCACGAGGGCGCTGAGCGCGAAGATCCCGAGCTGCACACCCCATTGTGGCGCGGAGCCGACGGGCAGTGGCGCCTTGGGCGACACCTCCGAGGTCAAGCGCGGCGACCAGATCGCACCTGCCCGGAGGTGGCTTACTGGATGGGTTGATGGCACCGGGACAGGTCCACACCTGCCCGGCAGAGGTGGCCATGGTGAGACAGATTCGGGCGACGACCGTGGCCAGCCAGCCGCCCAGGTTCTCAACCCCGCTCGCATCCGAGCCGTTGAGGCAGAGCCAAGCGTCCTGCACGGCATCGTCCGGCTCGTCAAGCGAGCCGAGCATCCGACGAGCGCGAGTGGCTGGCCGAGCGGTTCGAGCAGCACCGGCCGCACCTGCGGGCCGTGGCCTAACGGGCAGAGTCCCCGTCCGCCAGCGGACGCGCGGATGCCGGGCGCGCGTGCAGGCCGCCGGCCGTGCGGCCAGTGCGACCGTCGCTCATGCCATGCTCACTCCCCGCGAATGGTGAGCTCTGCCTGCCGAGGAAGCGTCTCGGGCGTGTAAGAGGCCACCTCGGCGACTGCATCTAGGAACCGCTCCAGCTCGCGCTCGGAGTTGAACCAGCCCACACTCGCACGGAGGGCGTTGAGCCCGGGCAGCGTGCGAAGCGTGGCGAAGGCGCGGCGCCGGAGCGCGTCCAAGGCCGCGTCCGCAGCCCATCCGTCGACACGGAACGCGACGAGTGTGGCCATGTTCGAGCGCGGCGTCAGCACCGTCACGCCGGGGATCGACATGAGACCGTCCGCCACCGCCGCGGCCAGCCGCGGACCGCGCTCGTACATCCATGCGAGCCCGACGTGCATTCCGAGCCACCCCACGCTGCGCCCGAAGCCCACGACGGACGGATGGTGGAACCCGGCAGTGTCGAAGCGTCGAGCGTCGTCCCAGGGCCGCAGGCCGGGGTCGTGTTCGCCCCCGGCGAGATGCGCCGCCGTCGCGTCTGTGGTCCACCACGCAGCATGAGGCTGCCTCGCATCGGAGACAGCGCGGCGAGACACCCACAACGCGCCCATCCCCTCCGGACCGAGGAGCCACTTTTGGGCGGGGATTGCGTAGAAGTCGACTCCGAGCGACGCAGGATCGACCTCGATCGCGCCGGCCGACTGCGCGCCGTCGATGACCGACCATGCCCCAGCCGCCCGGGCGAGGTCCCCGATGCGGCGGACCGGCAGCGCGGCACCAGTCAACCACGACACGTGTGACGCGCCGACGAGCCGCGTCCGCGGGCCCAGCTCCCGTTCGATCGCCATCAGCGACCGTTCGTCGTCTCCGCCGTCGCCGACGTCCGCGTAGCGCACGCGCACGCCGCGCCCCGCCAGCGCGGCCAGAGGCGCGAGCAGGCCGATGTGTTCGATCGTAGTGGTCACGACCTCGTCGCCAACGCGCCAGTCGATGCTCCAGCATGCCGCGTTCAGCCCGTCGGTCGTGGAGCGCGTCAGGGCAACAGACTCCGGCGCAGCGTGCAGGACGGCCGCCACGGCCGCTCGGCATTCGCCGATGCCCGCCATGAGGTCCTCATACGCGTCGGCTCCTGCACGGCCGTAGCGCAGCTCGTAGTCCTGCACCTGGCGCATGGCCTCGTCCGCCACGACCGGGATCGGCCCGGACGAGCCGGTGTTCAGGTAAATCGAGGCCTCCAGGGCCGGGAGCTGGGCGCGCGCCTGCTCGACCCTCGCCTGTTGCTGGGGGTCAGGCTGATCCATCGGCCGGTATGATACCGGCCATGCCGCCAGCCTTCGTCCGGCCGGAGCTGCTCGCCACTGTCGACTGGGTGGCGGAGCAGGTCCCGCGCTCAGCGGTGCGCATTCTCGACTGCCGGTGGCGACCGGACCTCAGCGCGCGCCGCCTGTTCGCCGACGGGCACATCCCGGGCGCGACGTTCCTCGACTGGATGATCGAGCTGGTCGATCCGGACGACCCAGTCCCCCTGCAACTCGCCGGCCCGGAGCGGTTCGCGGCTGCGATGTCTCGGGCAGGCGTGGGCGACGGCATGACCGTGGTCTGTTACGACGACACGGGCTCGCTCTACGCCAGCCGCGTCTGGTGGAGCCTGCAAACGTACGGCTTCGTGTCCGCCCGCGTGCTGGACGGTGGATGGCCCGCGTGGGTCACCAGCGGCCGGCCGTCCACGACCGCCCAGCTGGCGCCCGAACCGGCAACGTTCACGCCCCACCTCGATCCGCGACGCCGGCTGTCTACGTCCGACATCCGGGGGCTGGTGGGCTCGCGGGAGGTCGAGATGGTCGACGCCCGCTCCCCGGCCGAATTCGCGGGGCAGCAGGGAGACTCGGCGCGCCTCGGCCGCCTGCCGGCCGCCGTCAATATCCCGGCCGCGCTGCTCACCGCGAACGATGGACAGCATTTTCTGTCGCCCGACCAGATCTCGAGCATCTTCTCCCGCGCCCGGCTGCCCCGAGACCGCCGCGTGATCGTCTACGACGCCTCCGGCATCGGGGCGAGCAAGGTCGCGCTCGCGCTCGCGCTGGTGGGCTACTCGGACGTGGGGGTCTACGACGCGGGGTGGGCGGAGTGGGGCGCCCGCATGGACCTGCCCCTCAGTCGCTGAGTTCCGGCGTCGTCAACCGGCCAATGCCGCGACCGCCGACAGTGTGTCGGCTTCGGACGCGTCCCTGTCGGTGCGCAGGCGGGCGATTTTCGCGGGAAGCGCATCGCGAATCCCGACGCGTGGCGGTCTGACCGCTGGACCCGGTCGAACGCCACCTCGACGACGACCGTGGGCTCGACGAGGCGGTAGCGCCCGAGCCTTCTCAGCGTATGCGCCTCGAACCATTGCGTCATCTCCGCGATCTCGGCGTCGGTGAGCCCGCTGTATGCCTTGCCGACTGTGACGAGTCCCCCATCGTGCCCAGGCCGGTCGTCGCGCACCGCGAACGTGTAGTCGGACAACACACCGTGGCGCTTGCCGTGGCCGACCTCGACCCCGACCACCACGCAGTCGAGCGTCGCCAGCGCCTTCTTCAGTTTCAGCCAGGCCAGCCCGCGCCTCCCAGGGTGTAGCCGCTCGCAGCATCCTTGACGACCAGCCCCTCGTTGCCGCGCGTACGTGCCGCGTCGAACGCCTCGTCGAGAGCTGCAGCCGAGCCGACGCGCTCGAGGTGACCAACGACGATCCGCTCCGGCAGCTCGAGCGCCTCTAACCGAGCGCGGCGCTCGACCAGTGGGGCATCGAGCATCTGGGCGACAGGCCTGCCCGGCTGGTCGGCCAGCGCGATGGCATCGAACGTGACATAGCCGGCGGGAACCGACGCCAGCACCGCGGGCGACGGCGCAGTTCTGCCCAAGCGGACTTGAAGCCGCGCGAACGGTTGGATGCGCCCTGCCTCCATTGCCAAGAGCTCGCCGTCGAGGATTCCGTCCCAGGGAAGCGGGCGAGCCGCGTCGACCACGTCTGGGAACTGGCTGGTCACGTCGTGCAGGTCGCGGCTGTACAGCCGCACGTCCGGGCCGCGCTTGTGAAGCTGGGCCCGGATCCCATCGTACTTATCCTCCGCCCAAAGTGGCGTGCCGAGGCGCGCCGCGATCTCCGTCGCATCGCGGGCCGGCGATGCCAGCATGGGCTGCAACGGCCGGAACAGGGCGGGCCGGGCCTCCCCCAGCCGGTCCTCCGCGGCGAGCCGGGCCACTTCGCCGACGTCGCCGCTCGCCATTAGGGCGTGCCTCACGTCGGCGGGCGGGCGCCCGAACGCGCTCGCGACGGCGGCCTCGACCAGCCCCTCGCGCAGCCCAATGCGTAGCTCGCCGCTAAGGATCCTCACGACGTACATCGCGGCCAGGGGGTCGAGGGAGCCGAGCAATTGCGCCAGGAGGTCAACCCTCGCCGACGGACGGCGCGCCTCGACGATCGCCACAAAGGCCGCCTGGACCTCGCTTAGGTCGGGCCCGCTGGCCGATGCTCCGAGTGGCGCCGTGTCGCTGTCGCCACGCCTCCCGGGGCGCGCGTCCCGGTCCGTGAGGAGCTCGAACGTCGCCCGTCCCGGGTCGCTCGACCGATCGTAGGCTTCGCCGAACGTGCCCGGGCCGGACCCAGCCGTCCGTTCCGCCGCCTCCCGGATGGCCGCCCAGCCCACGCCCGCCGAGCGCGGGTCGGACGCAGGAAAGGGCCGGCCGGTGAAGAACACGGCGGCTACTGGAAGCGAGGCCGAGTCGAGCGAACGGAGGTAGGCGGCGAGCAACGTCGTCTTCTCCGACGTGCGCGACGTGTTTGCCACGTCCGATGCGGTCTCAGCCCACCGCCGCATGCGACCGATGGTATAGCATCGATCTCCGATGGCCCTGGACGTCGACCCCGCTCGCTGGCACCCCGAGATGATTCCGGGCCGCCGCGTTCTCCTTCGGCGGCATCGACCCGACCAGTTCCCGACCGTCCTCCGGTGGTACCGGGATCCCGAGGTGGCGCGCCTCACGCGGTTCCAGGTCGGGCCTGTGTCGGACGACGAGGTTAGGCACTTCTTTCAAGCCCGGCTGCTTTCGGCGGACGCGTTCGCCTATGCGATCCACCTCGCCGCGGACGAGCGCCTGATCGGCACGACCACCCTCAGCGCTCTCGACCCGGACAACGGCTCTGTGCTGTTCCATATCACGGTCGGGGAGCACGACTGCTGGGGCCGCGGGTTGGGCACGGAGGCGACGGAACTCATGGTCCGCCACGCGTTCGACGTGCTGGAGCTGCACCGCGTGGGCCTGAGCGTGTTCGAGTTCAACGGCCGCGCGATCCGGGCGTACGAGAAAGTCGGGTTTTGCGTCGAGGGCCGCAGCCGGGAGGCCGTCTGGCGCGATGGGGCGTTCTGGGACGAGATCCACATGGGGATCCTCGACAGCGAGTGGCGCGCCCGTGCCAACCAGTCGGATCCGCGCCGAGGGGTCATCGCGTCGCTCAGGTACGGACGGCGGTAGACACGTATGGCGACGACGGGAGACCTTGCAGAGCGGGCGCGCGCGGAGATCCGCCGGCTGGCCGAGGCCAGGGGCCACCCGACCGACAACGCGCGGCTCGCGCTGGACCGGCTGGATCAGGCGTTCGCGGCCGGGGAGCTTCAGCGCACGCCGCGCCTCGACGAGGCCGTGGGCGACCTGCGGCTCGCGCTGTTGCAGGACGAGGGTCAGCCCCTTGGCGGCAAGAGCGCCGAGGCATCCCGCTTCATCCTGCGCGCGATCGTCCGCGGGCTCGACGAGGCGTAGGCGCGACGCGGCCCGGGCGGACGGCCCGGATGAGGTCACGGGCCTGCGGCCGCCCGACCGGTATGATGCGGCCATGGAGAGGCTGTTCGGGCGTCCGCGCCCTTCCGACGATGAGAAGCGCCGCATCCCACCTGGGCAGTACTTGACCGGGAAGTGGCCCGTGCTCCACTACGGCTCGGTGCCGAGAACAGACCTGTCGACCTGGGACTTCAAGGTCTGGGGAGAGGTCGAACGGCCCCTCGACCTCTCGTGGGATGCATTCCGGGCGCTGCCGCGCACGGCCGTCCACTGCGATATCCATTGCGTGACGAAGTGGACCATGCTCGACACGGACTTCGAGGGGGTGTCAATCGCCACGATCCTCGACCTGGCGATCCCCAAACCGACCGCGCGCTTCGCGCTGGCGCACTGCGAGCAGGGATACACGGCCAACTTGCCGCTCGACGTGCTGCGCGACAAGGACGTACTCCTCGCCGACACGTACGACCATAGGCCGCTCGAGCCAGAGCACGGCTTCCCGCTCAGGTTGCTAGTGCCGAAGCGCTACTTCTGGAAGAGCGCCAAGTGGATTCGCGGCCTGCAGATCCTGGACCATGACGCGCCCGGGTTCTGGGAGCGCTATGGCTACCACAACGAGGGCGACCCCTGGAAGGAAGAGCGATTCTCGGATCGGTGACTCGCGACGCGACGACCAGGACGCCGGCCCGCGCGAAAGGCATTCGCGCCCGACGGCCGCTGGGCTGCCGCTAGCGCCTCCTCGCGCTCCACGAGACGGCGAAGCCGCCGGAGGAGGTCGGCGGCTTCGGGAGCGTGATGCATTTTGTTCGGGGCCTGACGCGCTGGCTCGGGAGGGCGAGCCGGATCCGTCGCGCCCCGTGCGGGGCGAGCTCTCAGTGCGAGCAGGCGTGCGCGCTGCCGGCCGAGTCGGCCGTTCGGAAGCTGCTGCCGCAACCACAGGCGGCCACGGCGTTCGGGTTGTTCACGGTGAACCCGGCGCCCATCAGCGTGTCCACGTAGTCGATCTCGGAGCCTGCAAGGTACCGCGTGCTCTCCCCGTCGACGTAGACGCGGATCCCGTTCGCCTCGACCGTGAGGTCCTCGCCCGTCGGCTGGTCCTCTAGCATCATGCCGTACCGGTAACCGGAGCACCCGCCGCTGTAGACGTAGACCCGCAGCCCAACGAGCGGATTGGCCTCCTCCGCCGTAAGTTCCCGAAGCTTCTGTGCTGCCGCGTCGGTGAGGCGCACGACCGGCTGGAGCGGGCTCGCCTGCGGGATGGTCTGGGGCTCGGTGTTCAACATCGGGGGTCGTCCCTCCGGAGGTCATGCGTTCGTGGAGTGGCGACACGGGTCGCGGTGGCAATCCTACCGGCTGACTCGGATTTCGACAAGAGTCCTGACAGAACTCGCGTCAGCCCGCTGTGCGCTCCACGACCGTGGCAATTCCCTGGCCCACGCCGATGCACAGCGCAGCCAGTCCGTAGCGGGCGCCGCGCCGGGCCATCTCGTGGACGAGCATCGTCATCAGCCTCGCGCCGCTGGCGCCGAGCGGATGTCCCAGGGCAATTGCCCCCCCGTTGACGTTCACCCGGTCCAGGTCGAGCCCCAGCTCGCGAACGCACGCCACCGCCTGGCTGGCGAACGCCTCGTTCAGCTCGACCAAGTCGATGTCGCCGACCCTCAGCCCCGCCCGGTCGAGCGCCTTGCGCACCGCGGGTACCGGCCCGAGGCCCATGACCGACGGGTCGACGCCGGCGACGGCCGTTGAGACGATGCGCGCCATCGGGCGGAGACCGAGTGCCCGCAGCTGGTCGGCCTCGACCAGGACCAGCGCGCTGGCGCCGTCGTTGATGCCCGAGCTGTTGCCGGCGGTCACGCTGCCGCCGGGCCGGAACGCCGGCCGTAGCTTCGCCAGCGCCTCCGCAGACGTGTCTGGCCGGGGGTGTTCGTCCCGGTCCACGATCACGGGATCGCCCGTCCCCTGCGGCACAGTCACCGGCACGAGCTGGGCGTCGAATGCCCCCGACTCGATCGCGGCCACCGCAAGCCGGTGGCTCCTCAGGCCGAAGGCGTCCTGGTCCTGCCGGCTCACGAGACACCCGTCGGCGACCCTCTCCGCGGTCTCGCCAAGCGAGATCGTCCAATCGTTGGGCATGCGCGGGTTGACGAAGCGCCACCCTAGCGTCGAGTCTTGCAACTCGTGCGTGCCACGTTCCCAGCCTGACGCCGGCTTGGCGAGCACCCACGGCGATCGGGTCATGCTCTCCACGCCGCCCGCCACGAACACGTCCCCGTCGCCCACCATGATGGCGTGCGCGGCGGCATTGATGGCCTGCAGGCCCGACCCGCACAGCCGATTGATCGTCTGTCCGGCCACTTCGACCGGGAAGCCGGCGAGCAGGCTCGCCATCCGGGCGACGTTCCGGTTGTCCTCGCCCGCCTGGTTGGAGCATCCGAGGACCACGTCCTCAACCAGCGAGGTTCGATCCCCGCGCGCTCGACAGCGGCGCGGATGACGAGCGCGGCCAGGTCGTCGGGTCGAACATCCTTCAGCGCGCCGCCGTATCGTCCGATCGGCGTGCGGACGGCGCTGACGATCCAGGCTTCGCGCAGCGGACGGTTGGGTTCTCGGGGCATCGGCGAATTCTAGGCCTCGGTGCGGAAGCTGCGGGCATTGTTCGGCGAGCTCGGCCAGTCGGCGCGCGACCACCCGTTGACCGACCCGTCGAGCCAGCCACCGTCCGGCAACTCCATGCCGGCCGGCACACCGGTCAAGAGCTCGATCGCCTCGTCGACACTCCAAGCCGCCCAGGTACTGAACCGGCCGGCCGTCGCCGCCTCGACGACATCGCTCCGTAGCGTCAGGCTGCCGAGGTTCGCGGCCGGGATCAAGACGGCCTGCGTCCCGGTCAGGCCTCGCGCCTGGCAGATATCGAAGAAGCCCTCGATCTTCTCGTTGACTCCGCCGATGGGCTGGACCGCGCCGAGCTGGTTGACCGACCCGGTGACCGCCACAGCCTGGCGAATGGGGAGCCCGGAGATCGCCGACAGGAGGGCGCGGAGCTCGGCGAGCGAAGCGCTGTCCCTTTCGACGCCGCCGTATGACTGCCCGAAGACGAGGCTCGCGTGCAGCGTCAGCGGGCGTTCGGCGGAGTAGCGAGCGCCCAGGAAGCCGCCGAGGGTCAGGACACCTTTCGAGTGGATCGGCCCGCCAGCTCGACTTCGCGCTCGATGTCCACCACCTCGTTGCGGCCGACACGTCGCCCGCCATCGCCAGCTCGCAGCCGCCGCCGAGCGCCGGGCCGCGCACCGCGGCGATGCTAACGCCCGATCCCCGGCTCCCGCCAGGACGATGCAGTAGAGAGGCCGGATCCGCGTCGGGCTCCTCGAACGCGTCGGCCAGCAGGTCGATGGTCGCCGCGTTCACCGTGTTAAGGACGCGGGGCCGGTCGATTGTGAGAGTGCGACGCCGGCAAGCGCGTGCTCGACCCCGGCGTCTTCGGGCCCGGCGAATTGCGCCGGGAACGTCACGCCCGCGCGAGGCTCGACGGTCGTAGGCTCTTCGGTCATTGCGCGCCTCCATTGGACGTTCCGCGGTCCGGGCGCGCAAGCAGGGCCCCGGGCATCGGGGCGCGGCGAGGACCCGGCCCGGGCCCGGGGCGCCGCGCGGCCATCGCACGCTCCGTCGCCACCGCTGCGGTCGATCGATAAAACCGCTCCGCCACCTCGCGGAACAGGGCGGGCCGCAGGACCATCGCCTGATGGCCACAGTCCGGCACGATACAAAGCTGCGCCTCCGGCAGCTGCCGGTACAGTGCCGCCGCGTGGTCGACAGGCACGAACACGTCGCGGTCCCCGACCACCAACAGGGTCGGCACGCGGACCCGCCGAAGGTCCGCTGGCGAGAGCGGGCGCTCCTCGCGGATGCCGCCTAAGACGGCACGCAGCAGGCCCCGCCACGCCCCGGGACCCTGCACCGGGCCGTGCCGACGCTCGAGCTGCGCCGCCCACTCCGGCTCCTGACGCTCGATCCGCTCAGGGTCCAGCAGCACCCGTGCGACGCTGGCGCGTGGCTCTCGCTGCGAGTCGACACCGACTAGCACGAGCGTTCGCAGCCGCTCTGGGCGCGCAGCCGCGAAGTGCAGCGCCGCAATCCCACCCAGGCTGAACCCGGCGAGATGGAACGTCTCCAGTCCGAGGGCGTCCACCGTGGCCAGCAGGTCGTCGGCAAGGTCAGCGGCGCTGATCGGCCCTCCGGTTCCTCCCCGCGTGCGCGCGTGCCCTCGCAGGTCGACCAGGTACAGGCGGAAGGCGCGCCGGAACAGCGGCCGCTGCGCCGACCAGTCCTCGACCGCCGACGAGCTGGCGCCGTGCAGCATGACCAGCGGCGGGCCGCTGCCCTCCGCCGCGTAGTGCACGTCGAGCCCGTTGGCCCGGACCGTGGGCACCGCTCCCCCCGCGCCCTCTCAGGTGTCGGGTTTGCCGCGCAGGTCCGAGGCCGCGGCTCTCTCGATGCGCAGGTACCGCCCGCGGAAGTACAGGAGCGGGAGCTGGTGATCGTCGTCCGCGGCGGCGGCCAGCACCCGCCCGATGTAGATCGTGTGGTCTCCCGCGTCCACCGACCGTTCCACCTCGCACTCCATATGCGCGATCGAGGCATCGAGAACCGGCGTGCCGTGCTCGCCCGCATGGAACGGCGCGTCGCAGAAGGCGGACCGCGGCAGCACCGACGGGGCCCCTGCGAAGCAGTCCGAAAGCTGCTGGCTGCCCTCGCCCAGGATGTTGATCGCGAACCTGCCGGCCGCTGCGATCACAGGGTGGATGGACCGCTCCCGGCCGATGCAGATGAGCACGAGCGGCGGGTCGAGGGACAGTGAGCTGAACGCGTTGACGGTGGTTCCCCAGGCGTGCCTGCCCGCCGGGTGCGGCAGCTGCGCGCATCCGCCGGGACCATCGTCGTCACCGCAGAACGTGGTGACCACGGTCACGCCGGTGGCGAAGCGCCCGAGGGTCTCCCGGAAGCGGCGCGGGTCGAGCACCGATGCCTCGCTCACCGGCTAGCCTCCGGCCCCGACCGGGCCCGTCGGCGGCTCGTAGCCCTCCGGCATGGTCGGCGTGTATCGGAAACCGCCGGCCACACCCGGCTCCGTTAGCTCGTACGGGTCCAGGATCGCGTCCAGGTCCTCCTTCGAGAAGACCCCCCGCTCGAGTACCAGCTGGCGGATCGTCTTGCCCGTCCGCACCGCCTCCTTGGCGATGTCCGCTGCCAGCCGATAGCCGATGTACGGCGCCAGCGGGGTGGCCATCGCGCTCGACTGCTCGAGCAGGTCGGCGCAGTGCGCGTCGTCGGCCTCGATGCCACGCACACACTGCCTCGCGAACTGCCGGCAGCCAGTCGTGAGGATCGTCAGCGACTCCAGCGTGTCGTGCGCGATGATCGGCACCATCACATTCAGCTCGAGCTGCCCGCGCGAGGCTGCCCAGGCCACGCACGTGTCGTTGCCGATTACGTGGAAGCAGATCATCGAGAGGTTCTCGACCATCACCGGGTTCACCTTGCCCGGCATGATCGACGAGCCCGGCTGGCGTGCCGGCAGGCGGATCTCGCCAAAGCCGGTGCGCGGGCCAGACGACATCAGCAACAGGTCCTCCATGATCTTCAGAAGGTCTACCGCGAGCCCGCGGATGGCGGCCGACACTTCCGTCATGGGCCCCATCGATTGGGTGGCCTGGACCAAGTGCTCGGCGCCGCGGAGATCATGGCCGGTCTGCTCGGACAGGAACCCGATCACGCGTTCGATGTACTCGGGCTCGGCGTTGAGCCCGGTGCCGACCGCGGTGGCGCCGATGTTCTGCTCGCGGATCGCGTCGGCAGCGCGCTCAATGCGCTCCTTCGCGCGCCGCAGTGTGAGCTCATAGGCGGCGAATTCCTGACCGAGGCGGATCGGGACGGCGTCCTGCATGTGCGTGCGGCCCGACTTCAGCACATGGTCGAACTCGCGCCCTTTCTCGGCGAACGCGTCCCCTAGCTCCTGCAAGGCAGGCAGGAACTCCCGGACGAGGTCCAGGGTGGCCACGCGCATGGTCGTCGGGAAGACGTCGTTGGTCGACTGCGCCATGTTCACGTGGTCGTTGGGGTTGACGACCTTGTAATCGCCACGCTTCCCGCTGCCGATGCCGCGCGCGAACAGGATCTCGATCGCACGGTTGGCGAGCACCTCGTTTGTGTTCATGTTGTGGCTGACGCCGGCTCCGGCCTGGAACGGATCCACCCTGAAGCTGTCGACGAGCTTCTCGGAGAGCGCCTGCGCCGCGGGTGTGTCGTGGTCGGGCGCCAGAAGAAGGAGCTCGTCGGCGGCCCGGACGATGGCCTCGTACAGGTGGTCGGGGAGCCGGCCAGTCGAGTGGTTAGCGCGAGCGGCGGCTTTCTTGACTTGCACCGCGGCGCGGACCAGAGCCGGGTTCGGCCGCATGCCACTGATGGGGAAGTTCAAAATGGCGCGCTGGGCCTGCACGCCCCAGTACGCATCCTCGGGGACCTCCAGCCAGCCGAGCGGATCGCGTTCCATCCGGTACCCGGGGCGAGGGGTGGGAGCGGCGTCGGACATGTGGACCGAACCTCCGGGACGCGACTGTGCGGCGCCGCCAGGTGCCGCGGACGTGGGACTGACGGGGTCGAGTCTAGTACCGTGCCGGATGCCGACACCCAAGTGCTGGGATGCACGATCTTCCGCATTGTCAGCGGCTCGGGCCGTGTATAGGTGCCCCCGCTGGCGGTGGCGACCGAGCGAGCCGGCGACGAGGTTAGCCTTCGGCGTCGCCCAGCATGTCGGGATGCAGCTCCGGGTGGCGCATGCCGATCCAGTCGCGCAGTGCCCACGTGGTCGTTCGGAAGGCGATCTCGTGCCAGGGGATCGCCTCTGGTCGGAACGCGCGAACCTCGAGCGCCTCCGGACTGGTGCGCGCCTCGCCGCCGACGACGTGCGCCTCGAACGCGAGCACGACGACAGCAGCCTCGATCCGCGAGTAGAGTCCCACGATCTCTCGGGGCTCCACGACCAGGCCGATCTCCTCGAGCGTCTCGCGCACGGCACCCTCGTTGACGGTCTCGTCGATCTCGAGGAACCCGCCCGGTTGTGCCCAGAGTCCGTACCCGGGCTCGATTCCCCGCCGCAGCAGGACTAGCTCACCAGCGTCGGTCAGGGGCAATGTCGTCACGACCATGCGCGGGTTGACGTAGGCGACGTACCCGCACGCCTCGCACGCGAGTCGCTCTCGCTCCTCCCCCTCGACCTTCCCGAAGCGCAACGGCGCGCCGCAGCGCGAGCAGTAGTTGAGCGTGGCCGCAAGCCAGGCAGGAATGCCACTCTCGTCGTCGCTCATGGCCCTCGTCTCCCGCCCGGTGCCTCCGCCTTAGCGGAGGCTCTGCTGTGGGCGATCATGCCGTCAGGACCAGAGACGTGCCGACGGCGAGCAGCACGTACGGAATCGCGACCGCGAGGACCCACTGAGCCGGAATACGCCCGTCCCACGGTCGACCGGCATCCACGCCCAGGCCGATGGCCAGATGCGCAGCGCGGGGTCGGCCGGGTCTCCGGCACACGGCTGGGTGCTTCTCGGTCGCGGGGCGGCGGCTGCACCGGCTGGCGGTGCAATTCCAGCATGCCAAGTGCCCAGCGCTCGTCCTGCACCATCCGAGTGTACGACCGCGCACGAGTGCCACCCAGCTCTGGAGGCGAGCCCGCCATATGGCCGCGAGCCGATTTCCGCCAACGTGCCTGTGGTGGCCGCAGCGTCCGCCGGACCCGCGCTCCGGCGTGCGCTGGTCCTACTGCCCCTGTGCCTTCGTGAAGCCATCCTCGCCGTCGAAGCGGCGCAGCTTTTCGACGTGGTTCCAGCTTGGGTACATCCCGGCGACCCGCCCCAGAAGCGAGCGGAGATCCTCGTCGGTGACCTCCCCGTCTGCGCCCGCGGCGACGAATCGACAGCGGAAATGCCGGACGTGGTCGGTCACCGGCGCAGCGCCGGGGTACGCGACGGTGCCTCGACTCGAGATGAACAGGAGGCGGAAACGATCGCCCAGCACCGAAGCGAGCCGGGGGCCCATCACGCTCGGGACGTCGTCCGACTCGATGAAGATGTCGGCGCCGACAAGGACCTCGTCGATCGCCGCGTATCGCTCGGGCGCGTACGACCAGCGCGGACGGGCCGCGACCTCGCCGGACGGCCGCTCCGAGCGAGCCCGCCGGGGCACCGTGGTCGGCCGCCGTCCAAGATTGGCGATAATCGCGTCCGTGAAGCCCGTCGTCGAGGCGGCGTGCTCGACGTCGCCGCCGACCTGCCGTGCGAGGTCCTGCGTGACCGCGTGCCCCTCCTCGAGCGTACAGAGGACCGCGTCCTCGATGCTCGCCGCGGCCGCCTCGTGCCCGATGTGGCGCAGCATTAACACCGAGGACAGAACCAGAGCGGTCGGGTTGATGACGTCTTTGCCCGCGTACTTTGGCGCGGACCCGTGCACAGCCTCGAAGATCGCCACGCCGTCTCCGTAGTTGCCAGACGACGCGAAGCCCAGCCCGCCGACAAGCCCCGATGCGAGGTCGCTGATGATGTCGCCATTGAGGTTAGTCGTCACCACGACGTCGAACTGGGCCGGATCCTTCGCCATCTGGTGCGCGACGTTGTCGATGATCAGGTGTTCGGCGCGGATCTCCGGGTACTCGGGCGCCATCTCCTCGAAGACGCGTTTGAACAGCCCCTCGGTGAGCTTCATGATGTTCGCCTTGGTGGCGCAGGTCACTTTCGTGCGGCCCTCGCGCCGCGCGAGCTCGAAAGCGTAGCGGATGATCTTCTCAGAACCCTTGCGGCTGATGATCTTGAGGCACTGCGCCACGTCGGGCGTCTGCATATGCTCGATCCCGGCGTACAGGTCCTCGATGTTCTCGCGGACGATGACCATGTCCACGCCCTCGCCCGCATAGCGGGTGGGAACCCCTGGCAGTTCGCGCGCCGGCCGGACGTTGGCGTAGGTCTCGAACAGCTTCCTCAGCGTGACGTTCGCGCTCTTCTCGCCGAACCCGACAGGCGTCTCGAGGGGGCCCTTCAGGACCACGCGGGTCCGTTCGATCGAGTCGCGCGTCGCCTGCGGGACCCCGGAGCTGTCGCCACGGCGGAAGACTTCTGCGCCGGCCACCGCCTCCTCCCACACGATCGGGACGCCCGCGGCCTCGATAATCCGTTGCGCCGAGCGCACGATCTCCGGCCCAACACCGTCACCGAGGATCACGGTCACCGGGATCGCACGGCCCTGGCCGGCGACGTTGTGCGAGGTCTCTTGATTCATGCGGCCTGCTCTCCTCGTCGGGACATGTCGGCCGGCATACGCTCGGCCTCGCGACGCCAGCTGCTCGACGTCCGATCTGTCGGGATTGCCCCGCGATCCGCTCGCCCACGCCGGCCGCGAATCGTACCGCCGCGCGTAGGTCATCGCGCCGGCATGCCGCCAGGCACCCGGCGCCCGTCAGGTCTCCTGCTTTGGCCTGCGTGATCACCTCGCCGTCCACAAGCCAGCCGTCCCCCGCGCGATCGCAAGGGTGCTTCGGCCGGGCGGACGGGTGGGCGTCACCGACATCGTGGCGGTCAACGAGCCGACGCCCGGGATCCGAGCGCTCCGGGGCGGCTGCGCCGAATGCGTGGCCGGCGCCCGTTCCTATGCTGAATTCGAAGGGGGCTCCGCGTGGCCGGCACCGACGCGGCCGAACTCATGGCGACGCGCCACGTGGCGCACGGGTTGTTCTCCGCAATCGCGCAGGCGCGGAAGCCGGGCGTCGGACCGACGCGCGCCGCTGCGATTGGCAGGTAGGATCGCGACATGACGTCTGCCTCCATTCCCCTCCTCCTCGACGTCGACACTGGCATCGACGACAGCCTGGCTCTGCTGTACGGGTGCGCGTCACCGGAGGCCGAGGTCGTCGCCGTCACATGCACGGCAGGCAACACAGACGCCCGGCAGGTTGCCCGCAACACGCTGGCGGTCCTCGAGCTGGCCGGGCGCTCGGACGTGGAGGTCGCGCTAGGCCGCGAGGTTCCACTGGTGCGCGAATTGGTCACCTCGCCCGAGACGCACGGCCCGCGGGGGATCGGTTGGGCGGAGCTGCCGGACGCGGAGGCCTCGCTGTCGTCGCGGCATTCGGCCGACCTCATCGTCGAGGAGGCCCGGCGGCGGCGCGGGGAGCTGGTGCTGGTGGCGCTCGCACCGCTGACCAACGTCGCAATCGCCGTACAGCGCGAGCCCGACCTGCCCTGCCTGCTCAAGCGCCTCGTCATCATGGGTGGCGCCTACCGCGTGCCGGGCAACACCACGCCGACCAGCGAGTGGAACGTGCACGTCGACCCGGAGGCCGCGCGGATCGTGTTCCGTGCGTGGGCCGACGCGGCCCGACGGAATGCCAACGTCGCCCTGCCGCTCACGCTCGGGCTCGACGTCACAGAGCGAGCGCGGCTGCGTCCTGGCCATCTCGCGAGGCTCGCCTCGCGTGCCGGCGCAGACGGGTCAGCCGTCGAGGCCCGGGTGCGCTCGGCCAGCGCCGCGCCCCCAGACAACGCGGTCCTGCGGTACCTCGCGGACGCACTGCGCTTTTACATGGAGTTCCACGCGCGGTACGACGGGTTCTACGGCGCGTTCGTCCACGACCCGTTCGTGGTCGCGGTCGCGCTCGACGGGGCCCTGGCGCGCTTCGTGCCCCTCACGGTGGACGTCGAGACCTCCGGCGAGATCACGGCCGGGCAAACCGTGGCCGACTGGCGTCACCTGTGGCGACGTCCACCGAACGCCGAGGTCGCGATCGACGTGGACGCAGCCGCGTTCATCGAGCGGTGGATCGAGCGCGTCGGCGGGCTGGCTGCGGCGCGGGGATGATCCGGCGCTGGGGCCACGCGGCCTCCTTGTTCCCACCGCGTCCGAGTGGCAAGCTGACGTGCCAAGGGGTGCACGGACCAACCGCCGGGGAACCATCCGAGGTCGGATGAAGCAGGAGGCTGCATGAACTGGATCTCGCGCCAGTTTCCGACGCGGGTCATCGTGCTCATGCCGGTCGCGATCGCGATCAACATCGTGCTGGGGTACACGGTTCAGTCGGTCCTCAAGCTGCCCATCTACCTCGATTCGATCGGGACGATCCTGGTCGGCGTGCTCGCCGGACCGATCCCGGGCGCGCTTACTGGCATCCTCGCCAACGTCATCTGGCAGTACGCGCCCGGGATTGGCGGCAGCAGCATCGGCCCCTTTGCCGTGACGGCCGGCGTGATCGGCCTCCTGGCGGGCTGCTGGGGATACCTGGGCGTCTACCGGCCGCGGCCGGCGAGCGGCGGACGCCTCTATGGCGCGGCGATCATCGGTGCAGCCGTGGTCCTGATCCTCGCGTGGCGCATCTACACGAGCCCCGTCTACGGCTCGTCGCCCTCCCAAGGCGGCTATGGTGCTGGCGTCTACGTCGTCATCGCGGCAATCGGCGGCATCGCAGCGATCGTGGTCGCGGGCTTCATCCTCTCGCGACGGGACGCGGCCGGCGCCTACGTGGCCGCCGCTGGCGCCCTGACTGGGATCGTCGCCGCGATCGTGTCGGCGCCCATCGCGGCCTACTTGTTCGAGGGCGTGACCGGCTCCGGGACGGACCTGATCGTGGCGGCGCTGCGGCGAGGCGGCGCGGATGTCTTCAACGCCTCGCTCGGCCAGGGCCTGTTCTCGGATCCCATCGACAAGACGATTACGAGCTTCGTGGTGTTCATCGTGCTCATGAGCATCTCGCCGCGCGTCATTGCACGGTTCCCGCTTGGCGAGCGCACCGTGGGGGACCGCGTCCGCGACGTCGCGTGACCCGCACGAACGCCGTCGGCCCTCGGGCGCGCCACGCCAGGCGGGCCCATCCGCCGGTCGTGGCGAGGCGATCGCGCTGAGCGGCATCGAGGCCGGCCCGGGGCGGCTGCCCGGCTATGTGCTGCGGCCGCCCCACGGCACTTACCACGCGCTGAACCCGACGACGAAGCTCGTCATCGCGTTCGCCGAAGCGGCGATGGCCTTCGGCGTCCGCGGCTGGACGGGTCCCCTGGCCGTGCTCGCCGTGCTGACGCTGACCGCGTTCGCGTCGGGCGTGGCGCGGCGCATGGTCCCGTTTGCGATTGCCACGATCCCGCTGGTCATCTCGATCCTGCTGGTGAACACGCTCCTGTACCCAGGTGCCACTGACGTGATCGTGCGGATCGGTCCGCTCGCGCCGACCTGGAGCGGGCTGACCGCCGCCCTGCAGGCCACCTTCCGCGTGATCGCGTTCGCCCTGTCCGCCGCCATTCTCGGGCTGACGACACCCACGGACGACCTCCTCTCCGACCTTGAGCGGCGCGGACTCGGCCGACGTGGGAGTTTCGTGATCGGCTCCGCCATCCGGATGGTGCCTCGCATCGGCGAGCGCGCGAGGGAGATTACCGACTCGCAGCGGGCCCGGGGGATGGACACGCAGGGCAGCGTGGCGCGCCGTGTCCGCGGCGTGATCCCGCTGGCCGGGCCGATGATCTTCGGCGCGCTGACTGAGGTCGAGGAGCAGACGATGGCCCTCGAAGCGCGGGCCTTCTCCGCGCCGACCCGCCGCACCGGGCTCCGCAGCCTCCCCGACTCGGGGCTGCAGCGCGCAGTCCGTTGGGTCCTGTTGCTGGGCGCGCTCGCGGCGATCGCGGCGGAGATCACCGGAGTGCTGCATCTGCCGTGACGCTCACCCTTTCGGCAGCGCAGTACCGCTACGCCGGCACGGCTCGCGCCGTGCTTGACGCCATCGACCTCGAGGTGCCGGCGGCGGGTGTGGTGGGGCTCGTTGGCGCCAACGAGTCGGGCAAGAGCACCGTGTGCCTCGTGGCGTCCGGGCTGGCACCCGCCGCGATCGGGGGCCGGCTCGATGGGTCGGTGACCATGGACGGCGTCGAGACGCGCTCGCTGAAGCCGCACGAGCTCGCGCAGCGCTGTGGCGTCCTGTTCCAGAACCCTACAACGCAGCTCTCCGGCACGGCCGTGACCGTTTACGAGGAGTTAGCCTTCGGGCCGCGTAACCTGGGCCTCAACGTCGGCGAGATCGTGGATCGGGTTGAGTGGGCGCTCGATACGCTCGGCATCGCGGCGCTCGCGCCGAAGGACCCTGCCCGCCTGTCCGGCGGGCAGGCCCAGCTCGTCGCGCTCGGCTCTGTGCTGGCGCTGCGGCCGGCGTACCTGGTGTTGGACGAGCCCACGAGTCAGCTCGACCCGCATGGCACGCGGCTTGTGGGCGAGGCACTGGCGCGTCTCGCCGCGGACACAGGAACCGGAATCCTGATCGTCGAGCACAAGACCGAGCTGCTCGCGGCGCTCGCCGATGACGTGGTGGTGATCGACGGCGGGCGGGTCGTCGCGTCGGGACCGGCGGCAGACGTGCTGGCCGACCTTCGCACCGCCGAGCGCGGTGTCGAGCCGCCGGCCACCGTCAGACTGCGGCGCGCACTGGACGCGGCCGGACTCGAGGTCGACCCGACGGTGCTCGAGGGGGCGGATCGCGCCCGCACAGCGGCGGATCGCACCCGCACATCCGGCCGCCTGGGCGGTTTGGTGAACCGATCGTGAGCATCCCGATCGCTGTCGAATTGGTCGTCTTCGTCTATCCCGACGGGACGCGCGCGCTCAACGGCGTGGACCTGAAGATCGCGCCCGGCGAACGGGTCGCGATCGTTGGGCAGAACGGATCCGGCAAGTCCACACTCGTGCGGCATTTCGACGGGCTGCTACGCCCCACCGAAGGCCGGGTGTTGGTTGACGGCGCCGACACGGCTCGCCTGCACGTCGCGCAGCTCGCCGCCAGAGTCGGGCTCGCATTTCAGAACCCGGACCGTCAGATCTTCGCGGGGCGGGTGCGCGCCGAGGTCGCCTTCGGGCCACGGAACTTGGGGCGCAGCGGCGCGGAACTGGACCGTGACGTCGACGAGGCGCTGGAGGCAGTAGGACTGGCCGGCACTGCCGACGCGAACCCCTACGACTTGGGGTACTCGCGTCGCAAGTTGCTGGCCATTGCGTCGATCCTCGCCATGCGCACGCCGGTCGTCATCCTCGACGAACCGACCACGGGACAGGACGCGCGAGGCGCGGGCCGGGTGCGGGCCATCATCGAGGGGCTGTCGGCGGAGGGACGAACGGTGATCACCATCAGCCACGACATGCGGTTCGTGGCGGAGACGGCGCGCCGTGTGGTAGTGATGCGGGCGGGGCGCATCGTGCTCGACGGGACCCCGGCCGACGTGTTCTCGGAGCCGAGCTGGCCCGCCCTAGCCTCAACGTACCTCGAGCCGACACTGGCAGCCCAGGTTGGAGCTCGACTCGGCCTCCCAGGAACGGCCACGGAGGCGAGCCTGGTCGACGCGCTCTTAGCCCGGCGAGACGCCAGCCCGCAACCGTTGGACGCGCACGGAGGGACAGACCATGGATGAACAGATACGTGTGACCGACAACGGCGAGGCCCTGCGGTACGAAGTGCACGTGGGTGAGCGGCTGGCGGGCTTCGCCGAGTACCGCGCCTCGCCCGGCCACCTGGTATTCACGCACACGGTGGTGCTCCCGGAGTTCGAGGGTCGCGGCGTGGGGCGACGGCTCGCGGCCGGCGCTCTGGACGACGTGCGGGCCCGGAGGATGACGATGACGCCGCAATGCCCCTACATCGCGGCCTACGTTAGCCGGCACCCCGAGTATTCCGACTTGGTTGGCGAGGCGCCCTCCTCGCCTTCGGACTAAACTAGGGCTTCGTCGACCGTCGGCGAGCGAACGCCTGGTCTTGCCTTCTCGGACCTCGCGCCTGCGTTCTCACCATCGGGAAGCGGAGACACAGGGGGCGACATGTCCGGCACTGTCAAGAAGGTCGTGGCAGACCGCGGGTTCGGGTTTATCACCGCCGAGGACGGCAAGGACTACTTCTTCCATCGGAGCTCCGTCAGCCCATCGCTCGATTTCGACCGGCTGCTCGGCGGCGAGCGCGTGGCGTTCGAGGTCGAAGCGAGTCCGCGCGGCCCGCGCGCCATCAACGTGCGCGCCGTCGAAGACTGATCCGGAGAGCCGGCACCATGCATTGGCAGCGTTCCGGGCTGACGCATCGGGAAGGCCGCGACGCCGACGGACCCGAGCCGGTCAAGCATGTCATCGAGGAGTACCGGCACCGGCTTCGGGAGGTAACGTGCACTTGCGGCTGGAAGGGGAGCAGCGTCGACAGCGACCCGGCCGGCTGGAAGGCGCACTTGGCGGAGACGCGGCGACAGCGCGCGTGAGCGCTCGCGGTTCGTAACCCTGGTCATGCGCTCGTAGCTGTCGGCCGCGTAACCCGGCCTGGGCGCAAGTCGCGATCGGTGCTGGCGCCGCGTTGATGTACTGAGGCTAGCACCTCGGGCACGGCGGCTGGGTTGTTAGGCCCATCGGCAGGCTGATCTGGCTTGCCATCATCGGCCCGTTCGCACTGCTGGGCATGCGCTTGGTCTCCTGGCCTCGCCACGACCTTCTTGGCCGATGCAGGCGCGTCCGGACGACCCGGAGGAGATCCTCCGGGTCCGTTTGGCACCCGGTGAGATCCCATCGGACGAGTTCGAGCTGAGGCTCGAGCTGCTCAGGCGCGCGGCCACCGTCCGCGCTGCCCCACGGATCCGGGGGTCCCGGCGCCGCCGCGGTCCTCCGTGCCACCCCGATCCCGCTCGCCACCCGCCGGTGGCCGCGCGAGCGGGGCCGTCCCGCCGTCGATGGCGCCCGGGCGAGCGCCATGGGATGATCGCCCGCGCATGGACGTCATCATCTTCGCCGTCGGGCTTGCCCTGGTCGGGCTGGTTCTGTGGGACGTGTTCGAGACGATCGTGGTGCCGCGGCCGACGCCGGGCCGGTGGCGCCTCGCGAAGCACCTGACGATCCAGACCTGGCGGGCCGCCTGCCTGCGCGTGAGCACCGGCCTCCAGCGCGAGCTCCTGCTGGGCATCTACGCGCCCGCGCTGGTCGTGCTTCTCGTGCTCGTGTGGATGGTCCTGCTCGTCCTCGGGTACGGGCTGGTGTTCTTCGCGCTGCGCGCGCAACTGTCGCCGCCCGCGCCGGATCTCGGCGTCGCGGTCTACTTCGCCGGCTCCTCGATCCTGACTCTTGGCTTCGGCGACGTGCTGGCAGTCGGTGGCGCGGCGCGGATCGTGACCATCACTGCAGCGGCCACCGGACTGGGAGTTGTCGCGCTCGGGATCACGTACCTGTTCTCGCTGTTCGGCTCGTTCCAGCGTCGTGAGATCCTAGTCGTCACGCTCGCCGCTCGGGCGGGCGCTCCGCCGTCGGCCGTGACGCTCCTCGAGACATACGCCCGCCTCGGCCTCACGGGCGAACTGCCCGTCCTGTTCGCCGACTGGGAGCGCTGGTCCGCCGAGGTCCTGGACTCTCACGTCGCGTACCCCATCCTGGGCTACTTCCGGTCGAGCCACGACAACTCGTCGTGGGTCAGCGCGCTGGGTGCGGTGCTCGATTCAGCGTGCTTCGTCCTCACCACGATCCGTGGCGTGCCGCGCGGGCAGGCCGAGCTGGCAAAGCGCGTGGGTGGCCACTTCGTTGAGGACATCGCCAACTACCTTGGCTTCGGGCCGGTCGAGAGCTCGGGCGTGGACCGCGCCGCGTTCGACGAAGCGTACGAACGCCTGGCCGACGCCGGGTACGAGCTCGAGGACGCTGGCGACGCGTGGAGCGCGTTCGAGCAGGCGCGCGCGACGTACGCGGCACGGCTTGGGGTGCTGGCCGACTACTGGGCGGTCTCCGGGGTGCGATGGACGGCGGAACGGACGGCCACGGCTTCCGCCGTACACGAGCGCGTTGGACCGGCTACACCTCGCTGAGCAGCGGCACCTCAGTCACCGCGCCGTCCCGGATCCGCCACGCACGTACCACGGGCGAGTCCATGTCGGCGAGCGAGCAGAGAAGGTAGAGCGAGTCGGGATAGAACGCGAGCCCGACGTCGGTCGGGGACGGCTCCGCGGGCGAGCGCACGTGGGAGTGGAAGACACCCCACACGACGCGGCCGGCGTCGTCGAGCTCCAGCATCAGCCGAAGCTGTTCGGCCGGGTCGATCAGGTAGCGGTACGGCGACGCTGCGGCGTTCGTCAGCCCGTGGAACTGGGAGGCGGCACCGCCCTCGTCGTGCGATCGGTCAGCCGACACGATCCCGCACGCCTCGTTGGGGTACCCACGACGCGCCCAGTCGACCAGCTCATCCCGAAGCGCGCGCGGGAGCCGGGCCGGCGACTCGGTCCGTGGCCCGGCGCTCACCACCAGCTCCGCGATTCCAGGTCGCGCTCCATCTCGTCCATTTCGCGCGTCCAGATCCCGCCGGAGAGGTACTTCCAGCCACCGTCCGCCAGCAGCACAACGATCGTGCCGTGCGGCATCTCGGCGGCGACCCGAGCGGCCGCCACGAGCGCCGCCCCGGACGACACGCCCGCGAAGATCCCCTCCCGCTCGGTGAGCGCGCGCAGCGCGTCGATCGCGTCGGCGTTCGACACGAGGAACTTGGCGTCGAGGATCGAGGGGTCGAACACTTCTGGCACGAACCCTTCCTCGAGCGAACGGAGCCCCTGAACGTTCTCTCCGGGCATCGGCTCGGCCGCCACGATGCGGACCTCCGGGTTGTGCTCGCGCAGACGGCGGCCCACGCCAGTGAGGGTCCCTCCGGTGCCCAGGCCGGCGATGAAGACGTCCACTTCGGGGCAGTCGGCGATGATCTCCTCAGCCGTCCCCTCGTAGTGCGCCAGCGGGTTCGCGGGGTTGCCGTACTGGTACGGCATCACGAACCGCTCGTCGCGCGACACCAGGTACTTCGCCAGCGCGACCGCCCCGTTCGAGCCTTTCTCGCCGGGCGAGTCGATGATTTCCGCGCCGAAGAGTGCAAGCAGCTGTCGTCGCTCGTTCGTGACGTTGTCCGGCATCACGACG
The DNA here is from genome assembly GCA_963835945.1 of uncultured Chloroflexia bacterium. Classification (GTDB taxonomy): domain Bacteria; phylum Chloroflexota; class Limnocylindria; order Limnocylindrales; family CSP1-4; genus JAJYNJ01. The sequence continues at coordinate 27,407 of CAWIHR010000036.1, read as the reverse complement.
GCAACGCGGTAGCCCTTGCGCCGGGCGATCATCGCGAGCGCGATGCCGGTGTTGCCGCTAGTTGGCTCGATGATGATGGAGTCCGGGCGAAGGACGCCGCGTCGCTCCAGGTCCTCCATCAGGTACTTCGCCACACGATCCTTGACGGACCCTGTGGGGTTCATGAACTCAAGCTTGGCGTAGAGCCGCACGTTCTCGTTGGGCGACATCCGGGGGATTTCAACGAGCGGGGTGTTCCCGATGGCGTCGACGATCGACGGAAACCGGCCTCCGTGCGGCCCTGCGCCCTCATGAGCGTGCGGGCGAAGCCGATCGGCCCGCGGCTGCGACGGGCTCGCGGCCTGCGACTGGACCGCGTGGTCCGACCGCGGCGCAACGGCACCCGGGCGCGCGACCGCCATCGCCCTACGCGCCCCCGGCCATCGCCGGCAGGATCACCACCGTGTCGGTCGCGGAGGCCGGCGTGCTGAGCTCCTGCAGGTACCGGATGTCCTGGTCGTTCAGGTAGACGTTGACGAACCGGTTCAGCGAGCCGTCGGCCGCCAGCAACTGCTCGCCGAGCCCCGGGAAGCGCTCGACCAGCCCGTGCATGACGTCGCCCACGGTCGATCCGTCGACTTCGACCTGCTTGTTCCCTTCGGCCTGCGCCCGCAGCACGGGCGGGATCCGCACCTTACTCACGTGGATTCGATACCCCCTGCAATCGTGGACCAGCCAGCGATAGGTACTGCGTCTGCGGTCGGGGACACGGCGGTTCAGCCGATGCGGCCGAGCGGGCGGGCCACCAGCGGCGTGGCCTGCACGCCCACCGCCTCGGACACGGTGGCCTTCGGAGTCGCCGCCTCGCCGGCGGCGGCTTCACGCGCCCCGGCGCCGCAGGCCGGGCAGCTCGGATCCCGCCGCAGCTGCAACTCCTGAAACGACATGTCGAGCGCGTCGTATATCAGCAGCCGGCCCACCAGCGGCTCGCCGATGCCGAGCAGCACCTTAATCGCTTCGGTGGCCTGCAGCAGGCCAAGCGTCCCGGGCACGACTCCCAGCACCCCGGCCACCGAGCAGCCGGGTGCCAGCTCAGGGGGAGGCGGGGCGGGATACAGGCAGCGGTAGCACGGGCCAGCGTACGGCTGGAAGACCGTCAGCTGGCCCTCGAAGCGGAACACGCTCGCGTGGATCACGGGGATACCGGCCCGCACCGCCGCGTCGTTCAGCGTGTAGCGCGTCTCGAACGTGTCCGTGCCGTCGAGGATCACGTCGTACCCCTCGATGATCCGGCCGACATTCTCCTCGGTCAGCATCTCGTCGTAGGCGATCACGTCGATCTCGGGGTTCAGCGCGTGGACGGACTGCGCAGCCGAGTCGGTCTTCTTCTGTCCGACCCGATCGGTAGCGTGGATGACCTGCCGCTGAAGGTTGCTGAGGTCCACCGTGTCGAAGTCGACCACCCCGATCGTCCCGACACCCGCGGCGGCGAGATACAGCAGGCCGGACGATCCCAGCCCGCCGGCGCCGATGAACAGGGCGCGCGACTCGAGCAGCTTGGCCTGACCCTCCGAGCCGACCTCCGGGATCAGCAGGTGCCGGCTGTACCGGCGCTTCTGCTCCGGCGTCAGGACACGGGGCTGCGTCCAGGGTCGCCCTTCCGACTTCCAGAGCTGGAAGCCGCCCGCCATGGACATCGGGGCTGCGTAGCCCATCTCCTTGAGCTCGCGCGCCGCGAGAAGCGAGCGGACGCCGCCCGCGCAGTAGATGATCACGGGCGCGTTGCGGTCAGGCAGAACGCTCTCGATCTCCATCTCGAGGTACCCGCGCGCGACGTGGAGGGCGCCGGGGATGTGCCCCTCCTCCCACTCGTGCTGCTCACGGACGTCGAGGAGCCTCACGCCCGACGACGCGAGGCGGGCGGCTTCGTCGGGCCACACCTCACGTGCGACGGCGCGGGCCTCGCGCATGAGTTCGTTGAAGGTCTTGTTCATCGGACATGGGCTCCAAGAAATCCGGGGTGGCACCGCCCGAGAGAACGGGCGGGATCGCGGAACCAAGCGGCGGGACGCCGGCGGGTCAGGCCGGCCGCTGACACCTGCAGCGGCCCGGGCGAGCTGCCGGCGATGGCATGCGCATCACGCGGGCTCCTCCTCCGTCTCGGCCTGCCAAGCCACCCGGTCCTCGAGGGCACGTCGGAGCGTCTCTACGGACAGCAGCGCGCACTTCAATCGCGCCGGACTGATCTCGATCCCTAGGTCGTCCATCACGTCCTGGCGCCCGATCTTCGCGACCTCGGCGAGCGGAAGCCCGCGGATCCGATCGGTAAGCATGGACGCCGACGCCTGGCTGATGGCACACCCGCGTCCGGTGAAGGCGACTTCGTCGACTTGGCCCTGCTTGTCGATCCCCAGCATCAGGGTGAGCCGGTCACCGCACAGCGGATTCGAGCCCTCCTGCACGACGTCCGGATGATCCAGCGTCCCGAAGTTGTGTGGGTGGCGGTAGTGCTCGAGTATCTCAGCCCGGTAGAGGTCGTCCATCGGAGTCAGTATCGCGCACCAGGGCACTCGGGTGCCTGCGCGAGGCCGGTATGCGCGCCAGCGATCACCGCCACTCCCGTCGTCGGCCCCACGCTCGGCGCGAGGCCTGTGGCCGTCTCACCGATCACGCGAACAACTCCTGCACCTTGCGCAGGCCGGCGACCAGGCGGTCGATGTCGTCGGTGGTGCTGTAGACGCCGAAACTGGCGCGCGCCGTGGCGGCCTCCCCGAGGCGCTCGTGCAACGGCTGGGTGCAGTGGTGCCCGGCCCGGACCGCGACCGCCTCCCGGTCCAGGATCGTCGCGACGTCGTGCGGATGTATCGCGGGCAAGTTGAACGTGATCACGCCAGCCCGCTCGTCAGCCGACCGCGGGCCGTACAGGGTGATGCCCGGCACACCATGAGCCAGCGCGTCGAGCGCGTAGCCCGTTAGCAGGCGCTCGTGCACCCGCACGCGGTCCATGCCGAGCTCCGACAAGTAATCCACCGCCGCGCCCAGCCCGATCGCAGCCGAGATGTCCGGCGTGCCGGCCTCGAACTTCCACGGGACGTCGTTGTAGACCGTCGAGCGGAGGTGTACCTCGCGGATCATCTCGCCGCCGCCCATGTACGGCGGCATCGCCTCAAGCAGTTCGCGCCGCGCCCACAGCACGCCGCTGCCGGTGGGTCCGAGGGCCTTGTGGCCGCTGAACGCGTAAAAGTCGCAGCCGAGCTGCGCCACATCCACTGGCATGTGCGGGACGGCCTGCGCGCCGTCGACCAGCACGAGGGCTCCGGCAGCGTGGGCGCGGTCGACCATCGTGCGGACCGGGTTAATGGTGCCAATGCCGTTCGACACGTGCGTGAACGAGACCAGCCGGGGCTTCGTGCGCAGGAGCGCGTCGAAGCTATCCTGGACGAGGTGGCCCTCGTCGTCGATCGGGACGAACTCCAGGTCCGCATCCTTCTCTTGGACAAGCATCTGCCAGGGCACCAAGTTCGAGTGATGTTCGAGCTCGGTGAGGACGATCGTGTCGCCCGGCCCGACGTGCCGGCGCCCCCACGTGGCCGCGACCAGGTTGATCGCCTCGGTCGCATTGCGCACGAAGACGACCTCGTGGCGGTCCCGAGCGCCGATGAACCGCGAGACCCTCTCGCGGGCGCCCTCGTAGGCCGCTGTGGCTTCCTCGCCCAGCTGGTAGATGCCGCGATGGACGTTGGCGGTGAACCGCGTGTTATAGCGGTCCACCGCCTCGACGACCGCGCGCGGCTTGAGGCTCGTCGCGGCGCTGTCGAGGTACGCGATCCGACGACCGCCGAAGTCCCGTTCAAAGAGGGGGAAGTCGGCGCGGAGCGCGTCCGGGTCGAGGGGGTCGCGCAACAGTCGGTCCGCCGCGCCGGCGGAGGACGAGGCCGGCGACGGGGCCGCCTGGAGCGTGGTCCCGGAACCCGCTCGGGGAGCGGCGGGCTCGGTCCGGCGCTCGCTGATCGTCATCGTCAGGTCCTTCCTTCGCCGTCCGCCGTCAGTGAGCTGCGGGCTCGGGCTCGGGCGCCTCGTCGCTCACGAAATCCTCGTAGCCCGCCTCGCGCAGCACGGGGGCGTAGCCCTCCTCCTCCAGCCGGAGCGCGAGGTCGCGGCCGCCTGACTCCAGGATCCGGCCGCGTGCCAGGACGTGCACGTAGTCGGGCGTGATGTAGTTCAGCAGCCGCTGGTAGTGCGTGATGAGCAAGACGCCCATGTCGGGGCTGAGCTGCGCGTTCACGCCCTCGGCCACGATCCGGAGCGCATCGATGTCCAGACCAGAATCGGTCTCGTCAAGGATTGCGAGCTCCGGCTGCAGGATGGCCATCTGGAGCATTTCGAGGCGCTTCTTCTCGCCGCCGAGAAATCCCTCGTTAACGTAGCGTCCGGCGAACGAATCGTCCGAGCTTGAGGAGCCCCATCTTCTCGCGCATCAGCTTCCGGAAGGCACCCATCGTGATCCCGCCGCGTGCCGGGTCGGAGGGGTCAAAATCGGCGCTGCCGTCGAGGCCGCGCATCCGCGCGTTACGCGCCGTACGCAGGAAGCTCGCGACCGACAGACCAGAGATGGCCGTGGGGTACTGGAACGCCAGGAAGATGCCCAGGCGCGCACGCTTGTCGGGCGAGAGGGCCAGGATATCCTGCCCCTTCCACGTAGCCTGGCCCTGCGTGACCTTGTAGGCGGGATGCCCCATGAGGGCGTAGGCCAGCGTCGTCTTGCCGGAGCCGTTGGGGCCCATGATCGCGTGGACCTCGCCTTTCGGGACCGTCAAGTCCACACCGGCCAGGATCTCGCGGTCGGGGCTCGCGATCGGCACCACGTGCAGGTCGCGGATCACCAGGGCGTTGTCGCTCGCAGGGGCGGGCCCGGCTGCGGGCTGGTTCGCGTCCGATTGCTGCGTGTTGGTCACGGCGGGAATTCGACTCCTCGATGGTCGGCCGGCGCCCGCCTGCCGGGCGTGGCCAGGAGATTCAGACGACGGCGTGCGCGGGGCGGGCGTCGGGCGCGGGGACCGGGGGAAGCGCGAGGTCGGCGAGGGTCAACGAGTCGACCGCGTCGGTGATCGCGTCGCGGACCTTGACCCACAGCATGTTGACGGTACAGAACGTCGTGCGGCCGCACTGACCCGCCGTCTCCAGATCGTGCGCCGCGCAGATCATAGGAACGATTGGGCCCTCCAAAGCCCGGAGGACGTCGCCCATGCCGATCTGGCCGGGCGCACGCGCGAGCGTGTAGCCACCGCGAGCGCCGCGATGGCTGACGACGAGATCGGCCGCGCGGAGGCTGACGACGAGCTGCTCAAGGTAGGGGCGCGGGAGGTCCTCGTGTTCTGCTACGTCTGCCAGGCTCATGGGGCCTTCGCCGTAGTGGCGGGCCAGATCGACCATCAGCCGAACGCCATACTCGCCCTTCGTCGAGAAGTGCACGGCGCCGCTGCTCATGAAGCTGGTCCGCACGGTCGAGTCCCTGCCCCCGGATAGTGGCTCTCGCTGGTGGCGTTCCCCGTCCGGCTCGGGTCGGGATCGAGCCGGTCGCCGGCCCTCACCGATCGCGCGTCAATTCCGACGGAAATCGTCGGATTTAAGTCTAGTGGGTCGGACCGGCATCGTCAACGAACGGCAGGGGGTAGTTGTTGGGACGACGCTGAGTTGCACCCCTCCCCGGTGGACCGTGAGCGACCGCGAGTGGCCCGTCAGTAGATAGAGGCGTCGGAAGTCGCCAGGCCCAGGTACCTCTGCCTCGCTGGCTCGTACGGTTAGGTTCTTGCCCCAAGACGCACACCTCATAGCCTCGCTATGGGAGGTAGGTCCATGCTGCGAAGTCCCCTGCCTACTCGAGTGGCGCTCGTCTCGGCGGTTGCCCTGCTCGGCTACTTCCTGATCACACCAACGGGTTCAGTGCGCGCCCGGAGTCCCGAGCCCACAGTGCAACCGTCGACTACGGTGACGTCGTCTTCGACGCTGAGCGACCGGGTTGGTTCTCTCGCGCCTGGGGTTAGTCGTGAAGCTCCCCGATTGGTCGGTGCCGCAAGTCGCGTGGACATTACCGCGCTGCTTCGAACCGGTACGCAAACGCGGCCAGCGGTGGCTCACGCCGGGCAGCTGGGCCCCATCGCATTCGGGAGGGCCAGCGGCTCGACCACAAGCAGCACCTACAACGCCTCGTCCGCGACGACCGTTACATCTGACAACTGGTCGGGCTACATCGTGGGCACCGGCCCCTACACCGCTGTCACCGGGACGTTCAACGTGCCCAATCTCGCCGCCACGCCGACTACGACCGCCACCTCCGAGTGGGTCGGGATCGACGGCTCCGGCGCGACATCCCTCATCCAGGCCGGGGTCACGGAAGCCTATGACCCAACCACAAGCCAGGTCCTTACAGGCGCGTGGTGGGAGGTCCTGCCGGCCCCGAACACGCTGATTGCCATGAGGATCGTGCCTGGTGACAGCGTCACGGTGACGATCGGGCAGGTCGGTGGAACGCTCTGGGCGATCACGCTGACCGATGACACTACTGGAGCAACCTTCACCACCGATCAGACCTACAGCGGACCGCAAGCGTCCGCGGAGTGGATCGTCGAAGCTCCCACCGACGGCACGACCGGGATCGAGTACACGCTCGGGGAGTACAGCCCACCCGTGACGTTCAGCGGCCTGCGAATGACAGGACCGGAGACAACCTTGGAGGCGGACACGATGGCCCAGGGAGCCGTCAGCGTTTCCGTTCCGTCGGCCCTGACTTCCTCCGGCTTCACCGTGACCTACGTCGGGTCCTCTGCCCCAGCCCCGACACCCACTCCTACGCCAACGCCGAGCATGCAGGTGTACACGATCGCCCTGGGTCAGCAGTTCAACCTTGGTCTGACGGGCGGTACCCCGTACCTGCAGGAACAATGGCAAGTGTCGCCGGACAAGGTCACTTGGAGTGTGCTGACGAGCGTGACGCTCGACGCGTCGGGTGCCTCGACCTACACGTTCGCGCCGCCGCAGACCGCCTACTATCGCATCTTTGTCCCCGGTTCCGCGCAGTACAGCTCGTGGATGATCGAAGTCATCGTGCTGCAACCGTCGACAATGCCCACGGCCACCCCAACGCCCACGGCCACGCCAACGCCCACGGCCACGCCAACGCCCACGGCCACCCCAACGCCCACGCCAACGCCGGGCGTGCAGGTACTCACGATCACGCTGGGTCAGCAGGACACCCTGTCCGTCACGGGAGGCACGCCGTACCTGCAGGAGCGATGGCAAGTGTCGCCGGACGAGGTCACCTGGAGTGTGCTGACCACCGTCACGCTCGACGCGTCGGGTAACTCGAGCTACACGTTCGCGCCGACGCAGACCGCCTACTACCGCATCTACGTTCCCAGCACGGGCCAGTACGGCCAGGTGATGGAGACTATCGTGGTCCAACCGTCACCTACCCCGACGCCAGGCTCCGGAAGCAGTCCCTCGCCGTCGGGCTCCGGGATCCCTCCCGTTAGCGCGGCCGTGCCGCCTCGGGGATTGACGCAGCTCAGCAGCACGGACTGGTCTGCGGGACCGGCAGTGGGGACGAGCGTCGGCGGCGCGATCGTGCACGTTGCAGCGACGACGGGCGTCGGCCCGGTGGACTACTACCGCTCGCTCGACGGCGGCCTCACGTTCGCGCCGCCGCTAGCCCTGACCCTCCCGGGAGCGAGCGGCTACACGCCGGCGCTCGCGTCTGGCGCCGACGGGCTCGTGGTCGCGGCCTGGGCCGCACCCACCGGGGCCGGTGTCCACGGAGTGATGGTTGTGCGCAGCACCGACTACGGATTGACGTGGTCCTCGCCGACCCTGGTTTCCTCGGGCGACGTGCGCACGGACAGCAGCGTGGCCGTGACGAGCGATGGGTCGCAGCGCGTTGTCGTCAGCTGGGTCGATGCGTCCGGGCGTGTCACCCTCCGCCTCAGCCTGAACGGCGGCGCCACGTTCGGCGCGCCCGTGAGGCTCGGAACGGCGCTCAAAGGCTATGGTGCGTCGTTCGTCTTCAGCGCCGGTTCCCTTCTGGCTGCCTGGCAGGCACCCACCCACGCGATCATGGTGCGACGGAACAGTGCGGCGGGGAGCGGAGCGTGGACGGCGCCAGTAAGCCTCGACACAGAGGTTGGAGGCTTCCCCGCCGTCGTGGCAGCTCGCGGCTCCGTCATAGTTGTGGCGTACACCGTGACGATCAGCGGCAAGTGGCGCGCAGTGGTTCGGGTCTCAACCAACAAGGGGCTGCAATGGAGCACGCGGCGCCTCGCCCCAGCAACCAGCCAGGGGGAAGGCGTTACGGGCGTCGTGTTGCCCGGCTCAGGCCGTCTCGAGCTCGTCACGATGCGGGCCGTTAGCCACCTCGTTGACCAGGTGGACGTGGTGCCCACGGCGGCCTACGGCCTATCATGGGGCACGGCCACACGGTTGTCGGACCCGCAGTCAGACGCGGTGCCGGACGCCGTTGCCCTCGGCAGCCGGACGCTCGTTCTCTTCTGGACAGCGTCTGATCTGATGACCACGAGTAACCAAACGGCGCTCTACCTCGCGCGCTACTAAGTCACCCCAGTTGAGTCTTCCCGAGGCGGACTCGGTCGCGGAGGCGCCCCGCACTGGTTCGCGGACTGCCGCGTTGCCACGGTGGTCGTGGGCGCGGAGGACCAGGATGACAAGTCCAGGGAGATCGGGTCACCCGAGCTTCAGCCTCTCCCACCACATCGGCTGCGGCACGACCAGCCCCTTCTTGATCCGCCGGCAGTAGCCGACCGGCAGGCCCATCCGCGGAGTGAGGTCCCCCGACCCGAGCGCCCCGTTTCCAAGACCTGGCGTCGGCGCTCCCTCTGCTGCGACAAGGCGCCGGAGTTCAGTGGGCAGGGGCTTGCTCACGCTCCCAGGTGCCCAAGAGCCTCTCGAGGCGCATGACGTTGCCTTGCACCCTCTCGCGCTGGTTCGCCCAAGCCTCTGGCCAGCGCGTCCGACTGTCTGTCCAAGCACGAATCTCGGTCGCCCACACCGGTTCGTGCCGTCGGCCGCGCCGCCAGAGCAGCTCCGACGCCAGGTCTCCTTCGAGGGGTCCGATGACCGTGACGCGACGGGTGTCCAGGCCGAGCTCGCGACAGCTGCGCTCGGACATGCCGGGCAGGGTCACCCCATAGCCGAAGCTGTCCTCGGTCAGCCCGCGCCGCTGCTGCGCGATCGCTTCGGCAATCGCGGCAGCCTCCTCCGCATCGGCGATCGGCGAGTCGACGGGGCGCAGCCAGAGCCGGCCCATGGCCGCGCGGAGCTCGGGGCTGACGATCAAGAAGCGGAACCGATAGAACGGGGTCGCCACCGGATACGCGAGGAAGGACGAGAACTCGGCAAGCCCCTCGGCCGTGTCGAGGAGCCAGGCATGCCACTCGCCCTCCACCCGCTTTTCTGCCACTAGGCGCACGGCACGCAACTCAAGGATGTCGAGCGCGCGCCTGAAGCAGTCGGCCGCCCGCGCCTCGGGTGACAGCCTGAGCCAGCGATCGAACAACTCGTCCTTCGACGGTGGCGCCAGCCGGAGGTTTCCCACGAGGCCGCGGAGCGTGACGGGCACGCCCTTATGATGGCGCGCCGTGGGCCGTGCGTGAGGGCGGGTTGCCCACGCGCAATGGCGATCAGTCTTGGGATTCCCCAACGCAGTTTGAGCATGCGGAGGCAGGCGACCGCGGGCCCTTGGACGCTTCTCGCCCAGTCTCCCTGAGCTTCTCCCACCACATCGGATGCGGCACCACGCGCCCCTTCTTGATCCGCCGGCAGTAGCCCAGGGACAGCCCCGTCCGCCGTGCGAGTTGCCCGGCTGACGTGTCCGCGAGCGAGGGCAGGATCTCCCTCGTGAACACGCCTAGGTCCGTCGGCCAGCGACCCTCTCGCTGCCACGCCCGCGCCTGCCTGATCCGCTCTGTCTCGACCTGCCCAGCTGTGCCCGGGTCTCCGCGGACAATTCCGCGGACCCACCCGAAGCCCGGAATGCCTCGAGGGCGCTCGCCCCTGCCTCCGCGAACCGGGCGACGTTGTCTGCCAGCACGGCCCGCTCGCATTCCCCCCGGCACGTCTGCCGCTGTCCGCGAAGCGACCTCCCGCACCAGAGACAGGCATGTGCCGGCCGGGTCACCTGGGGCGCCGCTGCAGCCCTCGCTCCGACCGGTCGTGCCGCGCTCCGTCGCCGACCGGTGATCGGCGTCGGCAGAACGGTCGACTCTGGTCGTGGTGCGTCGAGCGTCCGCGCGACGTCCTCCGCGACTCGCCCGACAAGTCTCCCCCAGTCGGTCGCGGTCTCCCCGAGCTCGTGCGTCAGGGGCGCGACCACCCGACAAATGCCTTGGCGCGTCTCGAAAAAGCCGCGGGCGGCGAACGTCCGACCGGTAAGGAGATCGAGCGCGTACTTGTCCACCAACGGCCGGGTGGGCTCCATCAGGTCCGCCGCGAGGGAATCGCGGTTCTGCTGGTCGGCATGCAGCACCCCCAATCCCGGATCGAGCCCGACGATGCGGGCGGCGATCGTCGCCTCCCCTTCGAGGATGGCGTACAGGTAGTTCAGGAGCGCGTTGGCGGGGTTGGCGGCGAGTCGGGGGCCGCCCGTCAGCGGTGACGAACGAGACCCGAAGGTTCGCCAATGAAGCGGCACCTGCTCGGCGTCCCGCCCTGCGTACCGCACCGGTACCCCCGACCACGCCTGCCAGTAGGCCGCGGCGCCCTGCGCCTCGGCAAGGCGGACGGCGTCGATGTCGCGCGCGTCTCCGAGTCGGGCCAATGCGCCCTCGACCTCGGCCCGCGCACCGTCCCTAGGCACCTGGTGACCCACGAGCCGCAACGTCTCCAGCTGGCCGCGCAGCTTCTCGGCGATCAGGTCCCGGGCGATGGCGAGCCCAGCGGGTCGGACGGTTGCTAGCGCCTGTGCTCTGCGGAGGGCCGGGCGGTCCGTGCCCTGCCGGCCGAACGCGGCGAGCACACGCCCATCGGCGTCGATCTGGAGGTACGCCGCCCCGATATCGGCAAGCCAGCGGATAGCGTCGAGGGAAATGGACCCAGTGTGGCCGAGAACAACGAGGCGCTCGAGGCCGGCGGTTGCCCGGTTGAGGAGAAACGACCGACGCTGCTGGCCAACGCCGTCGTCAATTCTCAGGCGGCCTCGCCAGACGCGGATACTCAGGCCGTATCCCGAAGAAACGAGAACGCCGCGCGGCGGAACGATTTCCTCTGGCCACGCGGTGCGGGAATCGGTACTCTCTGCGCGCATCGGACCAATCCTCCGGTGCCACGCCCCCGGCTGTTCTCAGCAGCGCCCGTCCGGGTATGGCGGGGTCGCCTGAGATGCGATGACGGCTTCGGACGCCAGCGGCGCACCGTGCTCGTCCACCGCGCGACCGGTGCGCCTGCCCGGCTCGTTGTCCTCGGGCACACCGGGTCGGTCTCCCTCGAAGCGATCCGCTGGCTGGCCGACGTCGGGGCAGCGTACCTGCAGATCGACGCCGACGGACGGGTGCTCGCAGCGTTCGGGCGGCAGGGGACAGATCGACCGGCCCTCCGAAGAGCACAGGCGCTAGCAATTCATCGACCGGTGGGCCTAACGATCGCCCGCGACCTGATCGCCGAGAAACTGCGTGGCCAGATCGCCACGCTGCAGCTCGTCGAGCGACATGTGTCGACCATCGGAGCGGCAGGCGACCTTGAGGGCGCACTCGTCCGGCTCAAGTACGCACGTGACATCGATGGTGTCAGGCTGGCCGAGGCACAGGGGGCCGCCGCGTACTGGCAGGCGTGGTCGGGGATTCCGGTGCAGTACGCGCGTCGGGATGCCGAGCGTGTTCCGCTGCATTGGCGCACGTTCGGGTCCCGTTCGTCGCCGCTGACAGGCGGCCCGCGCCTGGCAGCAAACCCGGCCAATCCCCTCCTGAACTACCTGTACGCGATCCTCGAGGGCGAAGCAAGCATCGCCGCCCGGATCGTCGGGCTTGACCCAGGGCTCGGGGTGCTCCACGCAGATCAAGACCGGCGGGACTCGCTCGCCGCGGACCTGATGGAGCCGATCCGGCCGCTGGTGGACCGGTACGTGCTCGACCTGCTGACGTCACGCACGTTCGCTGCTCGCGACTTCTTCGAGACGCGCCAGGGGGTGTGCCGGGTGGTCGCGCCCCTGACACACGAGCTCGGCGAGACCGCGACCGAGTGGGGGAAGCTCGTCGGGCGGGCGGCCGAGGACGTGGCACGGGTGCTCGACGACTCGTCTCGTGCGCCATCGAGCCTGCCCACGCCGATCAGCGGCCGGCGGCGGAGTGCGGGACGGCCAGCCGGATCGAAACGGACACCGCTGCGCGCTCTACCGGCGAAGCCGGCGCACTCCTGCCTCTGGTGCGGGAAGCAGCTGCGCGGCGAGCGGCAGACGTGTCGCGGGGAATGCGAGCGGGCCGTGCAGGCCGAGAACACCGCAAGGTTCGCCGAAGCAGGTGCGCGGGCGCTCGAGGCATTCCGGCAGTCGCGTCAACCGACCATGTGGACGCAAGATGCCCGGGACATAGAGTCCACGGACGTGGTGTACGAGTGAGCTGAGGGCCCTCGAACGCGGGGACCACCGCTTCATCCTCAACCGAGAACCAAGCACAACGGACTCGGAGAGGAGGAACACGGTGGTCGACGCCACGATGGACCCAGCGGTCTGGCTCCGCAAGCACCTCGAGACGGCCGACGCCGACCTGCTGCGGGAGATGCTGGGGACGTTCATCCAGGCGCTCATGGGCGCGGAGGCCGACGCGCTGTGCGGCGCTCCCTATGGGACGCGCTCGCCCGAGCGGGTCAACACCCGCAACGGCTACCGATCGCGGCCCTTCGACACGCGGACCGGAACGCTCGAACTCGCCCTGCCCAAGCTGCGCAGCGGGAGCTACTTCCCCGACTGGCTCCTGGAGCGCCGCCGACGCGCCGAGCGGGCCCTGGTGGCGGTGATCGCGGAGTGCTACGTGCGGGGCGTCTCGACCCGGCGGGTGGAGGGCCTCATCGCGACCCTCGGCATCAGCGGCATCAGCAAGAGCCAGGTGTCCGAGCTCGCCCGCTCGCTCGATGAGGAGGTGGCGGCCTTCCGTTCTCGGCCCCTGGACGGCGCGCCCTACACCTACCTCTGGCTCGACGCGCTGGCCCTGCGGGTGCGGGAGGGCGGCCGGATTGCCCAGCCCGCGGCGGTGATTGCCACCGCGGTGAACGCCGACGGCTATCGGGAGATCCTGGGCCTCGACCTCGTGACCAGCGAGGACGGGGCAGGCTGGACCGCCTTCCTGCGGGACCTCGTGGCCCGGGGCCTCTCGGGCGTGCGGCTCGTGATCAGCGATGACCACGCGGGGCTGGTGGCCGCGGTCGCGGCGGTGCTGCCCGGCGCCAGCTGGCAGCGCTGTCGCACCCATTTCGTCCGCAACCTGCTCACCCGCGTTCCCAAGAGCGCCCAGCCGTTGGTGGCTACCCTGGTGCGCTCGATCTTCGCCCAGCCCTCGCGCGACAAGGTGGAGGCCCAGCATGCCCGCGTGGTCGAGCAGCTCGCAGCTCGCTTCCCGCAGGCCGCAGAGCTGCTGGCGGAGGGTCGCGAGGACCTCCTGGCCTTCCGCCTGCTGCCGGCGGAGCACTGGCGCCAGATCTGGTCCAACAACCCCCAGGAGCGTCTCAACCGGGAGATCCGGCGGCGCACCGACGTGGTGGGCATCTTCCCCACCCGCGAGGCCGTGATCCGCCTCGTCGGCGCCGTGCTCGCCGAGCAGCATGAGGAGTGGGCGGTGGCGCGCCGCTACATGAGCGCGGAGTCGCTCACCAAGGCGCGCCTCGTCCGCCTCGGCGACGAGTTGACCGAGGAGGTGATGCCGGTGCTGGCCGCCGCCGGATAGTCACTCACGCGGCGGATGAAGCGGCGCTCATACACCACCTTGACGGACGTGACCTGCCCGGGAGCAGCTCGGCGTGGCAGAGGTCGCCAAGATCCGTCAGGCGAAAGAGTGGCAGCAGGAGGCCCGCTGGCCGGCCGACATGACGGTGTTTGAGCGGGAGATCTTGCCCGCTCTGGCCGACGTGTCAGCCGGGGAGCTAGCGCGGCGGACCGGTCTGTCGGTGGGCTACTGTCGGCGGATAAAGAAGGGGCTGGTGGTGCCGCACCCGATGTGGTGGGAGAGGCTGGCCGGACCCTCCGGCCTCCTTTGAGCTCAAGGGGCGGCGGCCTTGAGCTTGGTCACGGTGTTCGAGTATTCGTTGGCGACCCAGATGTTCGTCCCGTCGAACGCCAGCGCATCTGGAACGTCGAAGCCACCGTAGGTGCCCATCACCGCCCCGGTGGCGGCCGCAAGCTTGGTCAAGGTGCCCGAGTCGCGGTTAGCGATCCAGATGTTCGTCCCATCGAACGCCAACGCATCTGGAAAGGCGCCTGCCCGGTACGTGCCCACCACGGCCCCAGTGGCGGCCGCGAGCTTGGTGACCGTGCCCGAGTCCACGTCGTTGGCGACCCAGATGTTCGTCCCGTCGAACACCAACGCATCTGGAACGGCGAAGCCACCATAGGTGCCCACTACGGCCCCGGTGGCGGCCCCGAGCTTGGTGACCGTGCCCGAGTCATAGTTGGCGACCCAGATGCCCTTCCCGTCGAACGCCAACGCACATGGACTCTTGCCGACGCCGTACGTGCCCACTACGGCTCCTGTCGCTGCCGCGAGCTTGGTGACCGAGCCCGAGCCCTCATTGGCGACCCAGATGCTCGTCCCGTCGAAGGCCACGCCTTGTGGATACCCGCCGACCCCGTACGTGCCCAGGAGGGCGCCGGTCGCGGCAGTGAGCTTCGTGACCGTCTTCGGATGAACGTTGGCGACCCAGATGTTCGTCCCGTCGAAGGCTAGCCCGAATGGACGAGCCCCAACGGCGTAGGTACCCAGCACAGTGCCCGAGCCTGCTGCAAGTCTCGTCACGGTGTTCGAGTACTCGTTGGCGACCCAGATATCCGTGCCGTCGAATGCCAGCGCCACCGGAAGGTGGCCGACGCGGTAGGTGCGACGGGTCACGATTGGCGATGAGACCAGACCCGGGGTCGGCGTGGACGGGCGCAGCGTCGGCGTGGGCGCGCTGGCGGGGGCCGTCCCCGTACCGGAGTTCCTCACCGGCGGGGGAGAGCTCGGTGCCCTCCCACTTAAGACCACGCCCCCTGGGATGGCGGACGGGAGGCCAGCGGCGCCTGTCACGCCCGCTCCTCTCGGGGTCACGGTCGCGCCAGCGGGTGCGTTCGTGGTCGCCGCCGAACCGCACGCTGCGACAAGGAGCAACGCCCATGCGAGCAGGACCGCTGCGCCTCGCGCCACGGCCATCTTGACGCCCTCCGCCGCTCCGCCGCGGGACGCACCGTCACCGTACGCCGCGGGTCAAGCCGCCGTGACGGCGCCTCTACTGTTTCGGCCTACCGCTACGTCTGGACCCCGAAAGTGGCGGGAAGCTGGGGAAGTCTGGCCGGGGGGGAACGCGCCGAGCCGCTCCCTCGCCCGTCGGTCCAGCGGACTCATCCGTTAGGTACGCCCGCTGGCGGCCGAAGCGTTAACGGAGGAGCTTGCGCGGCGGACGGGCTATCAGTGACCCACTGCCGACGGATCAAGAAAGGGCTGGTGGTACCGCACCCGATGTAGTGGGAGAGACTGGAGGACACATAGGCGCGAGGGTCAGCCGCCCTTCGGACCACCCTTCAGGCTTGAGTGCTCTCGTTCGCGGCGTTCGCGCGCTGCGCCGACTCGTTGATCTTCGTGGCCGCCGAGAGCTGGTCCTGCCCCGCGAGCGGGGTGAGCTTCACCACCAGCCGTGTTGCCTCGAGGACCTCGAGCGCGTCCCCGGCGATGCGCGCTGCGACGCGCAGCAACAGGACAACGACCCGGTCCGTCGCCGACACGATCGCGACGCCCTCGTCCGACGTCTCCAGCTCGATGATCTGCCCGTTCTCGAACCCGGAGGCGTGCCCATCAGTGACCCGCCATTGCCCGAGGTCGGACACCGCCGCGTTCGCTCGCCGGCAACGGCACGCCCAGCGGGAGCGACGTCATCGCAGCCGCGGACTCCTACCCTTCTCCCGCGGGTGTACGCCTGGCGCGCTCTCCGGTACGTCGACGTCACACGGAGCCAGATGGCCATCCTGCGCACGGATCCCGCGGCTGCCTTCAAGGAGTTCGGCACCATCCCGTCCAATTCGACGCAGCCGCTTCTCGACAGGCCGCGCGGCATCCTGCTCGCCGTCGCGAATGAGAGCTCTGGATCGGCGACTGGAACGTGGTGGGTCCGGCGCTCTTGATGACGGACGCGGAGCAGGGCTCGATCGCGCGCCTGCCGCCCGTGGCCTTCGAGCAGCTCGGCATGGCGGTCGGCCTTGACGTCCTAATCAACGCCTACCTCGTCGATCCTGCGACGGTTCCAGCCGGGTCGGGTTAGGCGAGCCGCACATGGAGGGAGCCGCCCGCTCGTGGCGGGCGCGGCTGCGGCAACGAGCACGAAGGCCGTTTCCGGCGAACCAGGGTTGAAGGCGTTGCATCCGCCCCAACCGGCTATTCGGGCGGGATCCTCAGCACCTCCCCGATGTAGATCGCGTTGCGGTCCGTGACCGCGGGGTTCCCCCATGCAAGCTCGTCGGGGATTACCCCAAACTTGGCTGCGATGCCGTTAAACGTGTCCCCTGCCTCAATGGTGTAGTTCAACCAATCCCTTCCCGAGGGCGTCCACACGGAACTTGCCTGTGTGCTCGGGTTCACCGGATCGAAGCAAACGGTCGCGGTGCAGAAACGGATGGAAATCGTCGTGCAGTCGAGCGGCGTGGTCGTGAACACATCCATCGGCATGTACACGACACGTACGGTGATGTGCCCTGCACCCGGCTCGAGTGCAGTCGGATCCAGGAAGTGGACCCACCACCCGTACTTCGATCCAGCCGGCACATTGCATGCTCCGGGATACGGCAACACCGACGTGGGGCTACCGAACTTCCCGCTGGTCACGTAATCGAACGAGATGGTGAGCACGTTGGGAGCCGTCATCTGGCCCATCAGGTGGGACACACTATCGGCGACACCGGACGGATTGGGGCTCGGACTTGGTTGCGGCGTCGCCGTCGGCGCAGGCGTGGGTGACACGAGCGGGCTGCGCGCGCTCCACAGGCGGTGGCGGATGAGCTCCACGCTTGCGAGCTCGACCGGCTCTTTGGCGAACGAGCAGTTCGCGCCGCCGCTCACCGAGACACCCGCGTCGAGCCATGCCCACGGGTCCGCGGAGGTGTCGAGGCCGAGCTCGAGGAACAGGGGTTCGACCTTCACGTACGGCCCGCACCAGAGCGCGACCGTTGCCGGTCCGACGCCGTAGGAGAACCCGATCGCCGGCGTGAGGGTCACGAACGGGTAGCCGCGGACGTGCCCGCTGACCGCCGGGACTGTCGGCGGCTCCCAGGAGAATTGGACGGACTGGCTCTTCACGAGGCTCCAGCCGCTCGTCCGGTCCCATGAGGTCCCCGTCTCCAGCCCACCATTGACACCGACGCTGCCATGGAACGCGAGCCCAAGTTCGGCGTCGACCCCGACCCCGGCCTCGACCTTCGTGACGACCGGAACGACGATCCCACCCAAGACGATGTCGGCGTTGAACGCGTGGTCGATGAGCGTCTTCTCGCTCGAGCCGGAGGTGCTGTTCCCGTCGAGCGAGAGCGACGCGGTTGCCGTCTCCGAGACCGTGGCGCGGAATGTTTCGACGCCGTCAGTGTCAATCGTCGTCGCGACGTTGAGGGTCGGCCCGCTAAACGTGTACGACCCAGTCGTGGTCACCGGACCCAGGTCGGTCGAGAGATCGTCGCCGAAGCCGCCCACGCTGACCGACCCGCTGAGCGAGACCGCTGGGGGGTCCATGACCGCCGGGATCTTGGGCGCCGCCGCGGCTGGTATCTGCTCCACAAGCGGGAGGTGAGGTACGCGTCGAGCGAGGCGGTCTGCACGGCGTCGGTCAGCTCGGCGGGGGTCGTGGTGAAGACGACGCCTGCGCCGCTGTGCTCGACCGCGGCGATCTTGAGCAGCACCGGCGTCATCCCGGCTGCCGCAGCCGCTGGGCTCGTGGCGAGAATGTCGCCGGGAGCCAGAGCGTCGAGGAACGGGGTCACCGAGGAGAACGTGATCGACGTCCCCCCGGGGGCGACGTTAACGAACGCGCTCCCGCTCGCCGCGTCGGCCGCCCGGGTCGCTTGGGCCAGGTGCGCGTACGAGACGTCGACGCGGTTGGTCCCTGTGATGGTGACCGTGACGTGCCAGGCGCTCGAGGGCGCCACGGGCGGCGTGGGGGCGACCGGCACGCCGTCGACCATGACCCCCGGGGCGCTCGCCCGATCGGTCGGGGTGATGGCGACATCGACGCTCGAGCCGAGCGGGTAGCTGCTGGTCCCTGATGGCGAGACCGTGCCACCCTGGGCGGTGGCCACGGTGAGGGTGCCCTCGCTCGCGGCGGTGAGCGTGGCGGTCGCGGTGAGCGGTCGGGTGGTCGCGGCGACGGTGACCGTCGGTGAGACCGGGGCACCGGGTGCGACGGCCTCAGTGGCGGCGATCCCGCGGGCGTCGCTCGTCGCGACGCTCGGCGTGAGCGTGACGCCATCGTCGGCGCTGAAGCTGACGCGGACCCCCGCGAGCGGATGACCAGCAGCATCGCGCACCAGCGCGTCGAGCGGCACCGGCGTCCCGTCGGTGGGGAGCACGGTCCGCGGGAGGAGCAGATCGAGCGTGCCCGGCACCACTGCGACGTGATATGCCGTCGCCCGCCACGATCCCGAGGTCGACTTGACCTTCGCCGTCCAAGTCGTGACCCCGACAGCATGGGGGGTGGTGAGGCCCCGGAGGCTGAGCGTCCAAGTGCCATGCGCGGCGCAGGAGGAGGCGACGGTGATCGTCGCCGCGCGGGTGGTTGCCCGGGCCACCGAGACGATGCGGGTCTTGGCGTCGCAGCCGCTCCGGGCGAGCGAGGCATACCCGGCCGCGCCGCTCCGGCGGGTCTGGGGCAGGACCAGCGTGGCCCAGGCGGCGGGCACGGTCAGGGTGACCGTGGTTGCGGCCCGGGTGGGCGTAGCGTACCGGAGCGCGACGGTGACGCCCGTCGACGAGGCGGCGATCGAGGTGGGCGAGAGTGTGAGCGACGGGGCCGATGCCGCCTCGACGGAGGCCGGCGTCACCGACGTGCCCAGCAGAAGGATCACTCCAGCGGCCATCGCGCAGACCGTCGGCCATCGTGCCCGCCCACGACCCGCTCCCATCGCCAACCCTCCCGAGCTGCCGCGAAGGGACGCGACTTAGACGGTAGGAAGGGGTCGCCGTGGGTTCAAGGGCCAGGTGCCAGGGATAGTCGGGGCGGCAACTTCATACACCCCTAACTACTACCCCGTCAACGAACGGCAGGGGGTAGTAGGTAAGGGCGCCCAAAGTTGCCGGTCGGTGCAGGCACAATGACGCGAGGCCCAGGGTCTGGATGACGGGGAGGCAAGAGCCCCAAAGGACACCTCGGCCCTCCGTGGGCCGGAAGCCCGCGCCACCGGTGCGATCACCGTGGCGGGTAGCAGGTCCCGAAGGGGTCGACCATGCCGGCAACGTACCGCTGGTCGGGGGCGCAGCTGACGAGCGGCATGGAAACGACCTTGGGGTAGCAGGTCCCGAAGGGGTCGACCATGCCGGCAACGTACCGCTGGTCGGGGGCGCAGCTGACGAGCGGCATGGAAACGACCTTGGGGTAGCAGGTCCCGAAGGGGTCGACCATGCCGGCAACGTACCGCTGGTCGGGGGCGCAGCTGACGAGCGGCATGGAAACGACCTTGGGGTAGCAGGTCCCGAAGGGGTCGACCATGCCGGCAACGTACCGCTGGTCGGGGGCGCAGGCACCAGGCGCGTTGGTTCGGGTTGCGGAGCCCGGGACGCTCCTACAGCCGCTCACGACGACGACGAGACCGGTGAGGGCCACAACCGCGTGAGGGAACCTCATCGCTTCGACGTTCTACATGCCTCACCGCAACCCAATGGGAGCGCCAAGCTCTCCGACGGGATGCGGCCCAGGAGAATAAAGCTCCGGGCGCTCATCTGCTCTCGTAAGCATAGACGGCGCCCTGCCGCCGTGGAGCGACGAAGAGCGCCGGGCAACCGCGGGGTATGCAGTCCACCCGCCGGCGCCAGCTCTGGCCGTGCCGTACCGCGCGCCGGCGCCTCCGGACGCGGGAGTCGCCGCGGGAGCCAATAGGCGCGCGACCGTTGTCGCGGCGCGACCGGAGCCGACCCCCGACCATGCCCCTTCGGGGGAGGGTCCAGGCCACCCGCCGCATAATGGCTGACCTCATCAGGCAGGGAGTCGGACATGTCGAAGGACTCCAAGCTGAGCCGTCTGGATCGCCCTGCCACGGGGAAACGAGAGGACGAACCCGTGATCCGCAGGTCGGGTCGTCTGGCGGCGCTGCTGGTCGTCTCGCTCGGACTGCTTCTGGTCGGGACAGGAGCGGCGCGCGCCGCCACCCCGCAGGTCATCGTCTTGCCGCTGACCGGCGTCGTCGACCAGGCGATGGCGGGCTACGTCCACGACGGCCTCGCGCGGGCTGCCAGCGAGGGCGCGGCGGCGGTGGTGCTGGAGATCGACACTCCGGGTGGCGACCTCGACGCCATGCGCTCGATCACTGTGGACATCCTCGCATCGCTGGTGCCGGTGATCACCTGGGTCGCGCCGGAGGGGGCGCGGGCGGCCAGTGCGGGCACCGACATCACGCTCGCCGGTGGCCTGGCGCTCATGGCGCCCGGGACCAACATCGGGGCGGCGACGCCGGTGTGGTCGAACGGCCAAGACATCACGGGGACCGAGGGGCTCAAGGTCCTCAACGACGCCGTCGCGAGCATCACCGCGATTGCGGAAGCGCGCCACCGGAACGTCGCCTGGGCCGTCTCGGCCGTCCGCAACGCGACGTCCTCCTCCGCCAGCCAGGCCGTGCAGGCGGGTGCCGTGGACGGCATCGCGGCCACCCTTCCCGACGTGCTGGCCTTCGCCTCAGGCCGCCAGGTGCAGGCTGGCACCGCACTCGTCACCCTGGATCTGGCCGGCGCCCAGACCGAGCAGCTGGCGATGAACCCGCTGCAAGAGCTGCTCCACCTGTTGAGCGACCCCAACCTCGCCTTCGTGCTATTCGTGCTCGGCGTCTACGGCCTGATCCTCGAGTTCGCGCATCCCAACTTGGTGACGGGCCCCCTTGGCGGGGTCGCCCTGGTCCTCGCGTTCATCGGCTTCGGCAGCCTGCCGCTCAACTTCGGGGGACTGCTGCTCATCGTGCTCGCGCTTGCACTGTTCGTGCTCGACCTGACCGTGACCAGCCACGGGGCCGTCACCCTCGTTGGGCTGGGCTGCTTCGTCCTGGGGGCAGGGGCGCTCTACACCCAACCCGGACCCGCCGGCACGGGGGTGGGGGTGGCATGGCCGATCATCGCCGCCATGTCTGGGATGACGGCGCTGTTCATGCTCGTGGTGGTGGCGACCGCCTGGCGAATTCGGCACCGAGCCCGGCTCCCCATCGGCATAGGGGGCAGCCAGGCCGATGGGACGCTGGCCGTGCCTGTCGGGAGCATGGGCAGCGTCCGCCAGCCCCTCGGGCCGGCCGGCACGATCTATGCGAATGGCGAGGAGTGGAGCGCGCGGAGCGCCGACGGTCGCCCGTACGAACGCGGCGCGCCAGTCCGCGTGCTCGGACAGGATGGGCTGGTGCTGCTTGTGGAGGGGGCCACGCCGGGTGGATCGGCCAGGGCGGAAGTCGCCGGCTGAGACATTTCGATCAGGCCAGGCCGCAGGCCGTGGTGCGGAGGCATGATCCGACAGCTGTGCCCATGTGCGCTAGCGGCGGTGCCCGGCTTCGGCGGCGGCCGGCCTCTGCCGTGGACAGGCTCAAGTTGAAGCCACGGCTTCCCTAGCCTGAGCTGACCGGGGCTCTTTCGCTGCTGGTCGCCCCGCCATGCCAGTCATATGCTTCAGCTTGCGCACGACGCGCACCCATCAAGAGCGCCGGTAGAGCTCGTCCGACTCCGTGACCGGCGCGACAACCGACCCGCTGTCCTCAGGCGGGCACGGTGCCCCAATCGGCGCACCGGATGGAGACCGAGGATGCCCCGTTCCACATTGGCCCGGCGTGAGCGCGCGCCCAGACCCCGCGGCGCGCTCCTGACCGAGCCCTTCGACGGCTACCCGTATCTCGTGACCCGGATCGGCCATAGTGCGCTGCGCCACTTGGCCGTCCTGCCGACCGCCTGGCCACCGGAGCGGCTCTTGAGCCTGACCCGTCGGCAGGTGATGGCGAACCGGCTCGACACCTGCCTCGTCCTGGGTCCTGGGCACGCCGTCTACGTCAGCGCGGATGGAGCCGAAGAAGCGGCTTCGCATGTTCCGGCAGGGCTACCCGTCGTCGAGCGGCTGGCGCTGGCCGAGGACCTTCCCCGGACGCCCGAGATCGTGGCGCGCCAGGCTGGACTGCGCGCCTGGGCCGACGCCCAGAACCATGGCGGCTACATCGTCGGCGACGGCCTCGAAGCCGGCCGTCCAGCGACGCGAGACGACCGCAGCGCACTCGCTGGTCAAGGCGGCGACCCCCACCCGGGGCTGGCGCGCTGTCGGACCTGCGGGGAGTTGGCGGGCGACTACCTCGCCACGCACGGTGAGGGGAATGGTGACCGGAGGCCGCGGGTCATCCGGGTCCACTGCCGCTGCGAGAACCACAACTGCTGTGCCCGCTGCGGCGACGCACTCGATGATCACCGCCTGAGCGCCTACTACTACGACGAGCACGACGACTCCGTCTACTACGTCGCCGCCTACTGCGGGTTCAGCCACCGCTGTCGGGAGGTGCCCGCCGGCAGGACCTAGCCCGTGGCAGTCGTCACCGCGAGCACGGTGCCATCCCGCCGGTTCCGCCAAGTTGCAGACAAGGCGGTCTGGGCATCCTTCGTGAATGGCGCGACGGGGACGAGCCCCCGCCGTTCGATGCCAGCGGGGAGCGGGGCGAGGGGATCTACGTGCCCGACGCTCATGAAGCTGAAGGGCTTGACCTGCTCGGCGTGCGGCAGGCCCCGGTTGGCGGCGGCGAATGGCGCGAGCAGGTGAGGGCTCGAGACAGTGAGCTGAGCCGATCGAAGTAGTCGGGCTCGACTCCTGCCCGCTCGGCGGCCTCGTCGCGGTGGATACCGCGTCATCCTCAACAGCCTACTGCAACCGCTTGCGGCCTCGTGTCCCGTGGGCAGCCGCGGAGCGGCAACTTCGTGAGTCCCTACCTACTACGCCGTCAGTGGACGGCGGGGGGTAGAAGTCGGGGGCCTCCGAAGTTGCCGCCCGGATCCTGGGCGCAGTACCCGACGGACGCGCCGGCCGACTCGGCTGCCGACCGCTCTACTCGAAGCGCGCCAGAGAGCGGCCCCAGCCTTGCGTTGACTGCTACCGCTCCGCTACCGCCAGCGAATCTGGACCGCCGGCGCGCGGGCTGTTGTGAGGTGGGCGGCGCCCGCGAACCGGCCCTGCACGGAGAACCAGCCCGGCTGTTCCATGCGCCAGTGGAAGTACCCCACCCCGTGCGCATCCGTCAGCCGCACGGTAAGCAGCGTCCAGGGACCCCAGATGCCGCCGGAGGCCCGAGTGGTGACGTAGACCTCGATGCGCTGCCCTGCCGTCGCCGGGCTCAGGGTCCAGCGGACGGTAACGTACGTGCCCGCTTGTGCGATCTTGGTCACCGCACTGAATGGGCCGACCGTGGTCAGCCCCAGGGAGGACCCCGACGTAAGGTGGGCGAGGATGATATACGGTGGCGTGACCGGACCCGGGGTAGCCTGCGCGGCGACGGGTGGGGCCGTGCCCGCACCCATCGCGAGACTACGGACGAGGACCAGCGCCGCGATCCGTCCGACTCTCACGTGCGTCATTGGTCGCCTCATTGCGGCCTCGGATAGGCGGATGATGGAGACGTTCGTCGAGGCGTGAACGGACGTCACCAGCGCGAGCGAGTGACTCGCCTGCCGTGTGCCGGTCTAGATGAAGCCAAACACAATCCGTGGCTCTGCCGCGATGAGTCGATCGCTGGTCAGACTCAGCCGGACCTTGAGCCACGGCGTGAGGATTGCGTGGCTGAAGGACTCCTCACCCACTCGATGTTCACTGGGATCCATCCCTCGGTCTCCTATCGTGCCTGGCAGGAGCACCGTGTCTGCCGAGGGGAGCAGGCCGTTTGATGCGCTGTCATCGAGCCAGGTCTCTGAGGCGCTCTCGATAGGGGCGCGGGGCGCGCGAAGGGAAGTGTAGATCGTCAGCGCCCGGTGACCCTCAAGTCACACCTAGGTCAACGGGCCTAGCCGGCCTCAACTCGATCACGTGGCCCCAGAGGTGGTCGCAGCCATGAGACCCGAGCATCAGCGTGCCTGGACGGGGCTTGTGTGAGCCCCGTCCAGGTTGCGCCAGATCGACACGCGCGAACCTGCCGCGGGTACGGCTACCGCCTCGTCACCTGCAGGGTACCCGTCGTCGTCAGCGACAGGCTGCCGCTTGTCCCCTTCACGGTAAGCGTGAATGTGCCGCGCGGGGTTGTAGCTGTCTTGATCGTCAGGACGGCCGTGGCCGTCGGTGTCACCGACGTTGGATTGAACGAGGCCGACGATCCTGATGGCAGTCCACTCACGGACAACGAGACGATTCCCGTGAATCCATTTACCGACGTGACGGTGACCGTAAAGCTCACCGAACCCCCACCGCGGACCGACTGTGTGGTCGGGCTCAGTGTCATCGTGAAGGTCGGCGTCGGGGTGGGGGTCGGCGTGGGGGTCGGCGTGGGCGTCGGGGTGGGGGTCGGCGTGGGCGTGGGCGTCGGCGCTGGCCCGCCGCCGCTGGTGAAGGCTCCTGTGCCCTCGGGCGTGCCGAGCCCGGTGGGCCCGTCGTAGCCCGGACCAGCGGTGCAGAGATACGACGGACTGCAGGTTCCGTTGCTGCCGCTCGTCAGGTCGTTGACGGCGCCCGGATCGGCATAGAGGTAACTCGCCGGATATGTGCTGCCCGCGGGCTTTCCCGCCAGAGCAAAGGTCGAGGCGATGATCGGGGAGGCGACGCTCGTGCCACCGTAGACGGCCCAGCCGCCGATGCCCGTGTCGTAGACGGCAACTCCTGTGTCAGGGTCGGCCACCGCCGAGACGTCCGCGACAATCCGCTTCGTGCAGCCACTGAGGTCGAGACTTGTCTGCCACGACGGCTGCAGCTCGTCGGCTGAGCAGCCGCTCCCAGCCCCAGACCAGGCCGTCTCGGTCCAGCCGCGGGACCCTCCACCCTTGGTTAGGGTGGTCCCGCCCACTGCGACCACGTACTGTGAGGCCGCCGGATACTCGACGCCGTACCCGCTGTCGCCGCTGCTGGCGGTGATCGCGACGCCTTGGTGGTTGTAGTAGGCGTCGGTGGAGGTCTCACCCGACCCTTCCGTCCCGCCGTAGCTGTTGGAGACGGCGACCGCCCCGAGCGTCACCGCCTCGTCCTCCGCGGCGCCAAGGTCGGTCCAAGCGTTGGAACTGGCCTCGACGAGGAGGATGTGGCAGTTCGGGCAGATGGCCGATACCATCTCGATGTCGAGGTTGATCTCCACGCCCCAGCCGGAGTTCGCCGCCGGATAGCTGGTGCCGCCTGTCTCGTTCACCTTGCGGAAGCACCCGTTGGCGGTCGTGCACGCCGAGAGACCGTACTGCGACCGATACACCCCGAGGTCTGCTTCGGCGGTGGGCTGGTCGTACGCATCCACGACGGCCACGGTCTCACTGCGACCCGCGGTCGAGCTTGGCAGGGCGTAGGCGGACTGCAGGTCGGTCGGGCCATACCCTGACGGCGACGTCAGCGGGGTGATTTGTGATCGGGCCCGCGCCGCGATGTCGGTTCGGCGCAGTGACAGGCAGCGCGCATGCCTGGTGCGACTGGACCGCAGACCGCCGCGGTTGGATGCACAGCCACCGGTGCGCCCGGGGTGGTGGGGTTCGAGCCGGCCGCTGCCCCCGGTGCCGCCGTGTAGGCAAACAACACGAGCAGCACCGCCAGCGCGAGCGCGGAGCTGGTCCGGCCGGCCCAGTGTCGAGCCGCTTCCTCGCGTGGGTGTGTCCTTGGGCGCAATCGCGACCGCCCTGCGGTACGGAGCACCGAAACCAGCCGCTCTTTCGCCGTCATGTGCACCCCGACGATGTCGTCTTGCGTGGCTCTGCGCAGGTTGTCGAGTCGTCCAGCGCCAATCCGCGGAGCTACCCACGGTGCAGTGTGGATCACGCGGTGCCTCGCGCCTGTGCGGCAGTGCGGTCACATCGACCGGCGGGGACGCGCTGCTAGGGACACTGTCTTCGGTAGTCTCCGACCCCGAAGGTGACATGGTGCGCGCAACATCGACGGAAGGGAAGGGCAGTCTCGACAGACTGGGGTGCAGCGGAGCACCATCGGATGTGCGTGAGGCTGCCAAGTCCACCCAACCACTAGGGGTGTCGGAGCGGTCAACGCACCCCTTACCCCTTTGCCCCTACAGTCCGTTGACGGGGTGGTAGCTAGGGCCTCGCAAAGTTGGTCGTGTCCCGTAGCGTGGTGTCACAGCGAGGCAGGCCGTGAACGAGAGCGGCCACCACGTCATCCTCGCGTCGTTGGAGTGAGAAACCGACGACACGAAGGGAGGCCGCGATGGCCGAGGACAGGATGGCCGTGCTCGACACGGTCCGCAAGGCGATTGGCCATGGGGACGTCGACTTCCTGCGCGAAGGGCTCCGCGTCCTCGCCCAGGCGGTCATGGAGGCCGAGGTGACCGAGCTGACCGGGGTGCCGCACCGCGACCCCCTCCTCCGAAGACCGGCGAAGAGGAGCCCCGACCGTCCGGTCGGGGCTCCTCTTGCTTCAACTGGGTGCGTATTGTCGGCCTACCGGCAGGTCACCGACCAAGCGACGACTGATGACTCGTCAAGCCGACCTTGAGCCACACAGATTGGTATCGCGGCGGTTGTGCTGTCACCAGTGAAGACGACGGTGGACCTTCAGGGTGGCTGACGTCGATACCTACCTCATCGGAGTCAACTTCGTCGGTGACGCGATGTATGCTCCGGCCTCGGCGCTACCCACCTCACCCGGGCCCGCGCACCGGCGGCACAGATCCACTGGCGGTAGCGGACAAGTCGCTGGCAACGCGACAGTCAGGCCCTCTCCCAACGGGCTTCGAGGAGAGCGGTCGGCAGCACAGCCGCCGCGTCCATCAAGTCACCGCGCTCAGAAAATCCGCGACGCAACTCCCTGCGGCGTCGGCACCGCAATGGCCCAGCTGCTGGCGATATCGGCACGATTGGGCCTCTGGC
>CAWIHR010000035.1:0-40000 GCA_963835945.1 uncultured Chloroflexia bacterium | reverse complement strand
CGTAGCGTGGTGTAACAGCGCGGGTGGCCGAGATGAAGAATGGCCACCGCGTCATCCTCGCGTCGTTGGAGTAGCAACCGACGACACGGAGGGGAGACCACGATGGCCGACGAGAGAATGGGCCTGCTCGAGCTGCTCCGCAAGGCCGGTGCCGACGGCAACGTCGACGTGCTGCGCGAGGGGGTGCGGGTCCTCGCTGAGGCGCTCATGGAGGCCGAGGTCAGCGAGCTGACGGGGGTGCCTCGCGGTGAGCGGGCACCAGACCAGCGCCTCACCCACCGCAACGGCTATCGGGAGCGGCGCTGGGATACCCGCGTCGGCACGATCGATCTGTCAATCCCCCGCGTCCGCGACGGCAGCTACTTCCCGAGCCTCCTCGAACCACGTCGGCGCGCCGAGCGGGCCCTCCTCGCCGTCGTCCAGGAGGCGTATGTGCTGGGTGTCTCGACCCGCCGCGTCGAGGATCTGGTCGAGGCGCTCGGGATTGCCTCGCTCTCGAAGAGCGAGGTCAGCCGCATCTGCACAGCGCTCGATGCGGAGGTCGAGGCGTTCCGCCATCGCTCGCTGTTGGGCGAGCGCTACCCCTACCTGTTCCTCGACGCCACCTACGTGAAGGTTCGTGACGCGGGGCGGGTGGTGAGCATGGCGTGTCTCGTGGCGATCGGGGTGGCGGCCTCGGGCGAGCGGCGTGTGCTGGGGCTCGATCTGGCGGCCGGCAACGACGAGGGCAACGCCTGGTCCGCCTTTGTGCGGGGGCTCCTCGAGCGCGGCCTCGCCGGCACCCGGCTCGTCATCAGCGACGCCCACCGGGGCATCGTGGAGGCCGTGCGCAGCCAGCTCCTGGGCGCCGCATGGCAACGGTGTCGCGTGCATGCCACACGGAACGCCCTCGATCTCGTACCCCGCGGCTCCCAGGATATGGTGGCAGCCGCCATCCGCAGCGTCTTCGAGCAGCCTGACGAGACCTCGGCATCCGAGCAGCTGCGCCGGGTGTCGGACGGCCTGTCTGCTCGCTTCCCTGCCGTCGCCGAGTTGCTCACTGATGCCGAAGCGGACCTCCTCGTCCACTTCACCTTCCCCGAGGCCCACCGCCGGCAGATCCGCTCGACAAACCC
Source organism: uncultured Chloroflexia bacterium (assembly GCA_963835945.1). Lineage (GTDB taxonomy): Bacteria > Chloroflexota > Limnocylindria > Limnocylindrales > CSP1-4 > JAJYNJ01. The sequence goes on along the minus strand of CAWIHR010000035.1, from coordinate 38,885 downwards.
GCTCGAGCGCCTCAACAAGGAGCTCAAGCGCCGCACCGCGGTGGTGGGGATCTTCCCCTCCCGGGCCAGCGTCCTGCGTCTGGTCGGCATGGTCCTCGCCGAGCAGGACGACGAGTGGCAGGACGGGCGGCGTTACTTCAGCCCCGAGTCGATGGCCTTGATCGACGCGCTCCCTCACGAGGAGGTGCCAGCGCTGCTGATGGCGAGCTGATCAGAGAGGGCGTGAGGACGACGCGCTGTTACACCACATCGTGGGACTTGACCTAGCGTCCCGCGCAGGTTGCCGTGGCTGATCGACGCCGAGACCGACACCCGGTCCGCCGCCACGCAGTCGACCAACGCATGCACCTGTCGGTTGGCCCAGACTTTGGACCCGCGAGAGTATGTGTGCAGCTCAGTGGCTCGCGCCACTGCATCTTCACGGAATGGGGCCAGACCGCTCCTGATCGGCACCCCGCATCGCGTGTGATACGAGCCCGGAGCCGTGTGTCGTCAGGCCGGTGGGTATCATGGCCGAATGGTGTTGCCATCGGGCGGTGACGCTCGTGACGAGGTGCCCCGCGCCGCACCGACGGCGGTAGACGATGCGTCCAGCTTGCCTGCGACCGACGTGTGTCGGTACCTGCTCGTGCCTGAGGCCGGCGTCAGGTACGGCCATCCCGACCGGGCGCACCGGTGCCTCGCTGTCCGCCCGCTCGACTCGATCGCACAGGACAAGCAGCGGCGCTTATGCCTGACTGCCGACCACGGGACCTGCCCGGTCTTCCAGGCCGCCAGGGAGCGGCGACTTGCCATACTGGCTGAGTCGGGCATCCCGTTGGCGGCAGTGGAGACTGGTCGGTCCCGGCCCCTCGGGCGAACTGCACCTCTCGTTCTGGAGGCTGGGCACGCACCGTTCGGGCGCTCGCGCGCGACAGCGTCGGCTTCGGACGTGTCCGGTCCGGACCGCCCCGACGTCAGCTCCAAGGCCGGCGCGCGCGAGAGCCGTCGCATCGCCGGAATGGCAGGACGCCGGGGGACGACTGACCGCGGGTGGCACGCTATGGCTGGTCCTGGCTTGGCGCTGATCGTGGTGATCGCCGCGCTGGCCGTTGTCGCCGCTCGCTTTCCCGGGCCCGCCCGCCCCGAAGGCGCCGGCGCGTCCCAGCTGTCGGCTTTCTCGGCGCTCGCCAAGTCGGCGCTTGCTTCCCCAGCGGCCCCGTCGTCGGCGCCGAGCCGGTCGGCGCCGACGACGCCGACCGCGACCCCCGCAGCCACGCCCGTCGCGACACCGGCGACCACGCCGCTTCCCTCCGCACCGACACCGACGGCTGCAGCGTTGCAGCCGTCGGTCGGCGCGCGAACCTATCGCGTCAGCTCGGGGGACACGCTGAGCGCGATCGCAGCCCGATTCGGCGTCAGCGTCGCCGCGATCCAGCAACTCAATGGCATTAAGGATCCGAGGCTTCTGCAGGTAGGCCAGGTGCTGCGCATCCCGTGAGCGGCGTGCGTCGCCGGCGCGCTCTCTAAACCATCCCGCCGTCAAAGCGCGGGGGCCGGGCCATCCGCCTTGTGCCGTGTGGTACCATGCCCGCGCCCTGTGAGGGGACAGTAGAAGAGAGCGACGTCGGGGAGACGGAGGGCGGACGAGTCACTAGGACGCGGACCGAACGGCTGCGGATCCCGAAGCCCGAGCGTCGGCTCGGGCTTTCCTGTTTCACGCCAGGGCAGGCGTTGACGAGGAGAAGAGATTGAGCCAGGACGAGACGGGCGGGACGACCGCGCCGGTTGAGGCGACAACGCCCACGACGGCGTCGGACGAGGAGCGCGTCGGCGCAAGTGCTGCCGACGAGCCCGCTGCGAATGACGAGCTCGGGATGAACGTCGAACCCGCGATCGATGCTGCTCGCACGCGGGAGGACAAGCGGCAGCCGGAGGCATCTGTTGGCGCCCCGGAGACCACGGTCGCGGATGTCGTGTTCCCGGAATCCGTCGGGCTAGGCCCGGCGGGTGAGGCAGATGAGGAGCCCGCGACGGCAGCGGCCGAGGCGGACGTGCGCGGTGACCCGGCCCCCAACGAGGGCGCCGCAGCTGCTTCGATCGAGGACGCGGAAGTCGCCCATGACGACGGCGTCCCAGCTGAGGCTGTCGAGGCTGCGGCCGGCGAAACGCCCGGGATGGCCGCGGCCCCCGAAGAGGTAGGCATGTGGATCGAGGCTCCCGCGCTGGACGAGGCGACGGTCCACGCCGAGCCCCAGCCAGCGACTCCGGAAGCGGTCATTGTGGTCGCGCAAAAGATGCCGGCCGCAGCCGCTCTCGCCTCGGATGTGGAATCCATGGCCCCGGCTGCTGTCCCAGCGATCGACACGCGCCCCGAGCCGACGACGATGGAAGAACTCCTGCAGCAGCAGGAGGGCGACATTCGGTCGTTCAAGCACGGCGACGTGGTCGAAGGGACCGTCGTTCGGGTCGATCGGGACGAGATCCTCGTCGACATCGGCGCGAAGAGCGAAGGCGTCGTCAGCAACCGTGAGCTGTTCGGCCGTCACGCCGAGAACCAGCCGCAACCGGCTGTCGGCGATCTCGTGCTCGTCTACGTCCTGCAGCCCGAGTCGAACGAGGGTCACGCCGTCCTTTCGCTACGCCGAGCCGGCTTGGAGCGCAAGTGGCGCTCCATGCAGGAGCAGCTCGAGGCGGGTGCGATCATCGAGGCACCCGTCATCGACCATAACAAGGGCGGGCTCATCGTGGACTGCGGAATCCGCGGCTTCGTCCCGATCAGTCAGATCGTAGATTTCCCGCGGCGCCCGCAGAACGAGCAACCGCGCGACGCGGCGCAGGAGATCGCCGAGAAGCTTCAGCCATATATTGGCCGCCGGCTCCGCCTCAAGATCCTCGAGGTCAATCGGAAGGCGAACCGCCTGATCCTCTCGGAGAAGGTGGCATTGTACGAGGAACGGCGCGAAAAGCGGGACGAGCTCTTTAGCAGCCTCAATGTCGGCCAGAAGGTGACCGGGACCGTCCGATCGATCGCCCCGTTCGGCGTTTTCATTGACCTGGGTGGGATCGACGGGCTCGTCCACAAGAGCGAGCTGTCCTGGAACAAGGTCAACAACCCGGAGGCGGGCTACCGGGTCGGCGAACAGGTCGAGGCCGAGGTCATCGACATCAACCACGAGCGAGGGCGCATCAGCCTCTCGATCCGCCGGCTGCAGCCCGATCCTTGGCATTCCACCGTGGCTGACTTCAAGGTCGGAGATGTCATCGACGGCACGGTTACGAAGATCGTCAATTTCGGCTCCTTCGTCCGCGTCCGCGATGGTCTCGAGGGCCTCATCCACATCAGCGAGCTGTCCCATCAGCGTGTTGCCCATCCGAGCGACGTGGTGCACGAAGGGCAGACGCTCAAACTCAAGATCATTTCGCTCGACTCCGAGCGGCATCGCTTGGGGCTCAGCCTCAAGCAGGCCGAGGAACCCCCGGCCCGGCCGGCGCCCGAGCCCCGCCCGGTGACTGAGCGTCGAGCGCGCCCGGAACGCGGTTACGACAGGTCGCAGGCGGTTCAGGAGCCGGAGGGCGGGATCGACAACACGCTGGCGGCCGCGTTTGCACAGGTGCGCGAGCAGGTTGCCGCGGCGGAGGCAGCGACGCCGTCTGACGAAGAGGTCGACGCGGGCGAGCGAGACCAAGGCTGACTCCTAACCGTTCCTGATTTGACGGCCCGCCGGTCGATCGGCGGGCCGTTAGGTTTCCAGATCCCACTGGCGCTTTCTGCCGCGCCCCGTGCGGGCCGTCCCGAAGCCCCGTGCTAGGATGGGCTGCAGACGGGCACCCGAGATACTCCCGCTGGAAGGGCATCGTCGACTCCATGGTTGATCGTTTCGACAAGTTCACCGACCGCGCGCGAAAAGTCCTGACCCTGGCGCAGGATGAAGCCCAGCGCTTCAACCACAACTACATCGGCACGGAGCACCTGCTCCTGGGTCTTGTGCGCGAGGGCGAAGGCGTGGCTGCGCGCGTGCTCGAGAACATGAACGTCGAGCTGCCCAAGGTCCGAACGGCCGTCGAGTTCATCATTGGCCGGGGCGACCGGCCCGTCGTCGGCGAGGTCGGCCTCACTCCGCGGGCGAAGCGGGTCATCGAACTCGCGATCGACGAAGCGCGCCGCCTGGGCCACAACTACATCGGCACGGAGCACCTGCTCCTGGGTCTTGTGCGCGAGGGCGAAGGGATCGCGGCAGGCGTGCTCGAATTGCTCGGCGTCAACCTCGACAAGGTGCGCCACGAGGTCATTCGGGTGCTCTCACAGTCGAGTTCGGTCGGCCCGGCCACGGAAACGAAGCGGGCTACCAAGACCCCGACTCTCGACCAGCTGGGCGTCAATCTCACCGAGGCCGCGCGGGCCGGCAAGCTGGATCCCGTCATCGGCCGCGAGAAGGAGATCGAGCGGGTCATCCAGATCCTCTCGAGACGGACCAAGAACAACCCGGCGCTGATCGGCGAGCCGGGCGTAGGCAAGACTGCAATCGCCGAAGGGCTGGCTCACCGGATAGTTTCAGGCGACATCCCCGAGACTCTCGCCAACAAGCGCGTCCTCACCCTCGACATCGGGTCGCTCGTGGCGGGCACGAAGTACCGCGGGGAGTTCGAGGAGCGCCTCAAGAAGATCATCGAGGAGCTTCGCAACACGAACGACGTCGTGCTGTTCATCGACGAACTGCACACGCTCGTGGGAGCTGGCGCGGCCGAAGGCGCTATCGACGCGGCAAACATCCTCAAGCCGCCGCTCGCGCGCGGTGAGCTCCAGTGCATCGGCGCCACGACGCTCGACGAGTACCGAAAGTACATTGAGAGAGATGCAGCTCTGGAGCGCCGCTTCCAGCCGGTGATGGTCGACGAGCCCACGCTCGAGCAGACCGTGGACATCCTCTTCGGCATCCGCGAGCGGTACGAACAGCATCACAAGGTCCGCATCACGGACGGCGCCGTCAAGGCGGCGGCCGACTTGTCCATCCGCTACATCACAGACCGCCACCTGCCAGACAAGGCGATCGATCTGATCGACGAGGCGGCCAGCCGTGTCCGCCTTCGCCACAGCTCCTCCCCGCCCGAGCTCAAGGATGCCGGCAAGCGCCTCGAGCAGGTCACCAAGGAGAAGGACGAGGCGATCAACCGACAGGACTACGAAGTGGCCGCGAGCCTGCGCGACGCCGAAGCCGTCGCCCGCGAGGAGCTCGACCGCCGCCGCGCGGAATGGCGCACCCGGCAGGATGCCGAGATCCCCGACGTCGGCGACGAGGAGATCGCCGAGGTCGTCGCGATGTGGACGGGCATCCCCGTTACGCGCATCGCTCAGGAGGAGTCGGAGCGGCTGCTCCACATGGAGGAGGCACTCCATTCCCGGGTCATCGGGCAGCAGGAGGCGATTGAGACCATCTCGAAGGCTGTGCGCCGCGCGCGGGCCGGGCTCAAGGATCCCAAGCGTCCGATCGGTTCGTTCATCTTCCTGGGCCCCACCGGCGTCGGCAAGACCGAACTCGCCAAGAGCCTGGCGGAGTTCATGTTCGGTTCGGAGGACTCGCTGATAAAGATCGACATGAGCGAGTTCATGGAGCGCCACAACGTGAGTCGCCTGGTCGGTGCACCACCCGGGTACGTCGGGTTCGAGGAGGGCGGCCAGCTCACCGAAGCGGTGCGCCGCAAGAGCTACGCCGTGGTGCTGCTCGACGAGATCGAGAAGGCTCATCCGGAGGTCTTCAATATCCTCCTGCAGATCCTCGAGGACGGTCAGCTAACTGACGCGAAAGGACGCCGCGTCGACTTCCGCAACACTGTGATCATCATGACCAGCAACGTCGGCGCGACGTCGCTGCTGAAGGACACGAGCTTGGGGTTCCAGCCGATCCGGCTGTCCGACTCGGCGCGGGCCGACCAGCAGTATGAGCGGATGAAGGGGAAGGTTCTGGACCAACTCAAGAACCAGTTCCGCCCCGAGTTCCTCAACCGGGTCGACTCTGTCGTGGTGTTCCGTTCGTTGACGGTCGACGAGATCCGGCAGATTGTGGACCTTCTTTTGAAGCGGGTCCGTGACCAGCTGCGCACGCAGGAGATGACGCTCGACGTCACGTCTGACGCGAAGGATCACTTGATCAAGTTGGGCTACGACTCGGACTACGGCGCGCGGCCGCTCCGTCGCGTGATCCAGAACATGATCGAGGACCCGCTCGCCGAGGCACTTTTGGTTGGCCGCTTCCAGGCGGGCCAGACCGTCGTGGTCGACAAGGCCGCCGACGCCGGGCTGACCATCGAAGCGCTGGCCGAGAAGACACCCGCCACGGCCGGAGCCTGACGTGGCGCGGCCTACAAGCCGCTACGTCTGCCAGGCCTGCGGCGACTCCTTCCTCCGTTGGGAGGGTCAGTGCCGCACGTGCGGCGCTTGGAACACCCTAGTCGAGACGCTCGTGCGCGAGCCATCCCGCCCGCGCGCGAAGGCATCTGCCCCGCTACGTGAAGGTAACCTGCCCACTCCGATCCGCGACCTCGCCGAGCCCGAACTCGCGCGCCTGCCGACGGGGATCGGCGAGCTCGATCGCGTTCTCGGCGGCGGACTGGTCCCCGGCAGTCTGGTGCTGCTCGGGGGAGAGCCCGGCGTGGGCAAGTCCACGCTCGTGCTGGCGGCCGCCGCCGGTCTGACCGTCAGTCCGTTCGTGGCGGAGAGGGCGGGAACCCGGGCGACGGCACGTCCGGGACCGTCCGGCACCTGGCGGGCCAGTGCGGAATTGCCCCACGCCGGCGAGGCCCGAAGAGACGCGCGTCGCGCCAGCCCGACGGTTCTCTACGCCAGCGGCGAGGAGTCGACCGGGCAACTTCGCCTGCGGGCGAGACGCCTTGGGATCACCGGTGGGCCCGCCGGCGACGCGATCCTCGTGCTCGCCGAGACCGACGTCGAGCGCATCGTGGAGCGCGCACGGTCGGTCCAACCCTCCGTACTCGTGGTCGACTCGGTCCAGACGGTCTCGCTCGACGAGCTTGACGGACCGCCGGGGTCAGTTGGGCAGGTCCGCGAGTCGGCGCTCCGGCTGCTGCAGTTCGCCAAGGGCGACGGTACGCCGGTGATCCTCGTGGGGCACGTCACCAAGGACGGGAGCCTCGCCGGACCGAAGACGCTCGAGCACCTAGTCGACGCGGTCCTGACACTGGAGGGCGAACGCGGCGGCGGGATGCGGCTCCTCCGCGCGACCAAGAACCGGTTCGGGTCCACGGAGGAGGTGGGCGTGTTCGCGATGGGCGAGGACGGGCTGCGCGAGGTGGCCGATCCGGCCCGCGCGTTCCTGGCCGAGTCCGGGGCCACCGCCCCCGGGTCGGCGATCGCGGCGACGCTCGAGGGAAGCCGTCCGCTCCTCGTCGAGGTGCAGGCGCTGGTTGCCCCGGCCGCGTATGGGACACCGCGCAGGACGGCCAGCGGACTCGACCAAAACCGCCTGGCGCTGCTCCTTGCCGTGCTGGCCCGGCGGGCCGGCGTCGTGCTCGCCGCGCACGACGTGTACGCCAGCGTAGCCGGCGGGCTGGCGATCGAAGAGCCAGCGCTCGACTTGCCCCTTGCGCTGGCGCTCGCTTCGTCGCTGCGCGACCGACCGGTTCTCTCTGGCATGGTGGCTGCCGGCGAGATCGGGTTGCTCGGCGAGCTGCGGCCAGTGTCGGGGATCGGTTGGCGGCTCCGCGAAGCCGAGCGGCTCGGCTTCGAGCGCGCCATCGTACCGCTCGCCGGGCGGCCGTCGGAACCGGTGCCGGAGCGTGTCGGGGGGCTCCGCGTGCTCGCATGTCGATCCTTGCGCGAGGCTATTTGGCAAGCGCTTGCCTCGGAGACACCTGAACCCGTTCCATTCTGATGCGGCTGTTGTCGGGCGTCGTCCGCAGGTAAGCGTTGGGCGTCCGATGGCGAGGGGTCGTGTGGTACGCTCGCCAGCCGATGTCCAGATTTGTGCGAGTGCTGGGCGCGATCCTCGGCATGCTTGTCGGACTCCAGTTCACATTCGTGGGCGCGGGAGGCCGGGGGCTGTTCGGCGATACGCCCGGCGGCAACTTCTTGGGCGCCGTGTGGGTCATTGCGTGGCTGGTGCTGGGGTTCATGATCTTGCCCTACATCACGATCGAACCCGCCGGGTGGCTAATTCGCGGCGTGCGCACGCTTTCCACCGGCGAGTTCGTGACAGCCGTCGGAGGGTTGCTCATCGGATTGCTAATGGGGCTGCTGCTCGGCCTGCCGCTCGCCCGGTTCCCCGACCCGTACGGTCGGTACCTGCCTATCGGGGTGTCGCTCGTACTTGGCTTGGGCATGCTGGGCCTCACGGTGGCCAAACGCCACGATCTTGCAGAGGCGATGGAGGCCCTGGGGCTCTTTCCCGTCCGTCGCGAACCGCCACCGCCGCGGGGGGCTCCCTTCATCGTCGTCGACACGAGCGCGATCATCGACGGACGCATCGCCGACGTCGTGGCCAGCGGCTTCCTTTTCGGCACGCTGTTGGTCCCGCGCTTCGTGCTGGCCGAGCTGCAGTACATCGCCGACCAGTCGGATGCGCGCAAGAGGGCTCGCGGCCGGCGTGGGCTCGACATCCTGAACGAGCTCCGCCGCACCGAGAAGATCAAGGTCGAAATCACCGAGGAAGATGCACCGGGTATCCCGGAGGTGGACGCTAAGCTCGTGGCGGTCGCGAAAGCGAAGGGAGCGTTCATTCTCACCAACGATCTGAACCTCAACAAGGTGGCCGAGCTCGAAGGTCTCCGCGTGCTGAACATGAACTCGCTAGCTAACGCGGTGAAGCCAGCCTTCCTCCCCGGCGATCAGATCCGGGTCCACGTGATCCAGGAGGGCAAGGAGCCCGGGCAGGGCGTGGCGTTCCTGGATGACGGCACGATGGTCGTGGTGGAGGGCGGTGCGCGTCGCATGGACCGCGAACTGGACGTTCACGTGACCCGCGTCCTGCAGACCGTCGCGGGCCGCATGGTCTTCGCGCAGCCGCTGGATGACTGAGTTGGACCCTGGGTCCGTCGACGCGGTGATCGTGGCCGCGGGCTCGAGCACACGGATGGCGGGCGTTGACAAGCTGCGGGCGACGATCCTTGGGCGTCCGCTGCTGGCGTGGACGCTCGACGCGATCGCGTCGGCGTCCTGCGTGCGCCGGGTGGTCATAGTGGCCGCACCCGCCCACGTTGCTGGGCTCGCAGGACAGGCTTGGGTGCGGGATAGGGGTGCACGCGTGGTTGCCGGGGGCGCGCGCCGTCAGGAGTCGGTGGCGGCCGGCGTGGCTGCGACGGACGCCCCCATCGTGCTGGTCCACGACGGTGCGCGCCCGCTCGTAACCCCCGGTCTGGTGGATGCTGTGGCGACGGCGACCATCGTGACCGGCGCAGCTATCCCGACCGTCGCCGTGGCCGAGACGCTGAAGCGTGTGGCCGACGGGTTGGTCAGCGAGACGGTCGATCGGTGCGGGTTGGCGGCCGCGCAAACGCCGCAGGCAGTGCGTCGCGGGCTGCTCGAGCGGGCCTGGTCGATCTTCCCTCCGTTGGGCCTGCGCGAGTTCACTGACGAGGCAGCGCTGCTGGAGGCAGCCGGGATTCCGGTCGCCTCCGTGCCGGGCGACGCGGCCAACATCAAGGTGACGGTGCCTGAGGACCTAGCGCGTGCGGAGGCGATCCTCACCGCCCGGCTCGCTTCCGATCTGCCCTCAGCCGGCATCCTTGGTTCCGACCTGTCGGTCCGCGACCTCGAGACGCCCGGGCGCGCGGGGACTCGCTGTCGGACCCGCTGGACGGCCGTTCTAACGCGGGTCGGCCACGGAGCGGACGAGCATCCGTTCGGTGAGGATACCGGGCTGGCGCTCGGCGGCATCGTGATCGGCGGCGCCCCCCGCCTGCGTGGCCACTCGGACGGCGACGTCGCCCTGCACGCGGTCGCGGACGCCTTGCTGGGAGCCGTTGGGCTGGGCGACCTCGGACGCGTCTTCCCGGCGGGGGATCCGGCGACCCGCGGGATCGCGAGCCGTGAGATGCTGATAGCGGTCGTGGAGCGACTGGCTGATGCCGGCTGGCGCCCGGCGAGTGCCGACGTGACGATCCGCGCGGGCAGACCACGACTCGGAAGCGCCCGGCTCGACGCGATGCGCGCGGCAATCGCGCTCCTGCTCGGGCTGCCAGAGCAAGCCGTCGAAGTGAAGGCGTCGAGTGGCAATCTGGTCGGGTTCGAGGGCGCCGGAAGAGGTATCGCGGCCACGGCCGTGGCGATCGTGGTGGAACGATGACCTGGTGCGGTCCATGACCCTGCGGTTGACCAACACGTTGACTGGTCGCCAGGAGACGTTCGTCCCGATCGTGCCGCGCCGGGTCCGGATGTATAGCTGCGGTCCGACCGTCTACGCGCCAGCGCACATCGGCAACTTCCGCAGCTTCCTGTTCGCGGACCTGCTCCGCCGGTACCTGGCGTGGCTGGACCTCGAAGTGACTTGGGTGATGAACATCACCGACGTGGACGACAAGATCATCCGCGACGCTCGCCGCGACGGCGTGCCCATCGCCGACCTGACGGCGCGGTACACGCGCACGTTCCTCGAGGACGCCGCTGGTCTGCGCATGACGCCGCCCGACGTGATGCCGCGAGCCACGGAGCACATTCCCGACATGGTCGCGCTGATCGAGCGGCTGGTCTCCGACGGCCACGCCTATCGCACCGAGGACGGCTCTATCTACTTCCGCATCTCCAGCTGGCCCGCCTACGGGCGGCTCGCGCACCTCGATCCCTCACAGCAGCGGGTGGGGGAGCGGGTTGAGTCTGACGACTATGACAAGGACGACGTGCGTGACTTCGCGGTCTGGAAGGGACCAAAGGAGGGTGAGCCGCGCTGGGAGACCGCGATCGGAGCGGGACGTCCGGGTTGGCATATCGAGTGCTCGGCCATGAGCATGCGCTACCTGGGCCCGACATTCGACATCCACACCGGCGGAGTCGATCTCATTTTCCCGCACCACGAGGACGAGATCGCACAGTCTGAAGCGGCAACGGGCGTGGAGTTCGTGCGGACGTGGCTGCATTGTGCGCACCTGCAGATGGGCGGCCAGAAGATGGCGAAGCGGACGGGGAACATCGAGCGCCCGAGCGACGTGTACGCGCGCGGGTTCTCTCCCCGGGCGCTTCGCTACGCGCTCATTGCGGCGCACTACCGGGCGCCGCTCGAGTTCAGCGATGACTCCCTCCATGGTGCGTCCGCGGCGGTCGAGCGCCTTGGCAACGTGCTCGCGGCGCTCGACGCGTACGATGTCGAGGGGCCGTCCGACTCGGGCCTGCCGGCGCTGCTTCGGGAGGCGCGGGACCGGTTCGCAGAGGGGCTCGACGACGACCTCAACATCTCAGCTGCGCTCGCGGCCGTCTTCGACTTGGTCAGGGAGCTCAACCGACGTGTCGACGCCGCGATGCTGTCGTCCGCGGACGCATCTGCCGCGGCCGCGTTCCTGCGCGACCTCGACCGCGTGCTGGGCGTGATGGAGGAGGAGGTTGAGCAGCTGGACCCGGAACTCTCGCAGATGCTGGCCGAAAGAGAGGCGGCGCGATCCCGCCGCGAGTGGGCGACGTCGGATCGACTCCGGGACGCGCTTGCGGAACGGGGCATCCTTATCGAGGACACGAAGGCGGGACAGCGGTGGCGCCGCGCGGCCGAGACGCGACGTGGCTGACCGGCACGGACATCACTCTGGTGGCGGGCCGCGGGGCCGTGGGCCCGGCCGCGGCGATGACCCGCGCAGACGCGACGAGGCCGACAGCGGCCACGGTATGGGATCCTCCCAACGGAACCGGTTCGGACGGCCCGGGCCGGGGGGCTTCGGACGGCCGGGAGAGTTCGCGCAACAGGGAGGCCCCGGGCGGCCGGGCTGGTTCGCCCGACCCGGACGAGCGGGCAAGCCGGGGGGCGGACGACGGCCGGGGGGACCGGGCCGGCCGTCCGGCCCTGGCGGGTTCGGCGGCGGGCAGCGCCCCGGCGAAGGTGCGGGGGGAGGCTCGGCGGTCAATGAGCATGGGGCGGGCCCGGGCGCAATCCGTGACTACGGAGCCGAGGGGGCGCGACCAAATCACGGCACCGGGTTTGGACGGGATCGGTTCGGTGGCCCAGGATGGCGTTCCAGCAACGGTTTCGCGTCGGAACCCAAGGGAGGCACGCGCCCGCGGCCCTGGGAAGATCGCGACGCGCGCCGGGGGCCGTCGGAGGACAGGAACACGCGCCCGCGGCCCTGGGAAGACCGCGGTCGGCCGGGGCGACCGTCGCGCGGTGCCCCGGGCCGGGACAACCGACGTCCGGGCGGGCCGCCAGAGCGGACATGGAACGACGGTCATCCGCACGACCAGCGCGGCGCAGAGCGGCCGCAACCTCCGGAGCCGTGGCAGCAACCCGAGGGTGGGGAGCGCTGGTCTGGCGCGTGGAGCCGGGCTGGGGAGCGGCCGCCGGGCCGGCGGGACGCTAGAGGTTCGGTCGCTCGTCCGGGACCGCACAAGCCACGGGTTACAGCATGGATGCCGGAGGGCACGGCAGGGGTCGCTGCGGCGCCCGGAGGGATCGAGAGCCAGAGCGTCGAAGCGGCTCTGCCGACAGGAGCTCAGACCGTGCTGTGGACCCTCATCGGGCCGGCGGAAGAGATCGTGGCCGGACGTCGCCCCGTCGAGGAGGCGTTCGCCGCCCGTCGGGCTGCGCGCCGGCTCCTCGTGGTGCCACAGCGTCGCGAAGCGCTCGAATCACTCGTGCTGCATGCCACCCGGCTGCGCATCCCCGTAGTCGAGGTCGAGGGCGGCACGCTCACGGCCGTCGCGGGCTTCGACGGCCACCAGGGCGTCGCGCTCGTGGTGGGCCCCCGGCGATGGGCGTCCCCGGACGACGTCCTGGCGCAGGCCGCGGCCATGTCGGAGCCGCCGTTCGTGCTTGTGCTCGACTCGCTGGAGGACCCTCAGAACATGGGCACGCTGCTTCGCAGCGCGGACGCCTGTGGTGTTCACGGTGTCATCTTCCCGACGCGCAACGCCGCCCCGCTCACGCCGTCGGCGGTGAAAGCGTCCGCGGGCGCCGTGGAACACCTGTTGCTCGTCCCGGTCGACGACCTGCCTGGCACCCTGGTCGATCTTCGGACGAAAGGGCTGCACCTAATCGGCACGGACGCCGAGGCGCCGCTCTCGTACCGCGACGCGGACCTGCGCGGCCCAGTCGCGCTAGTCATCGGCAGCGAGGGAAAGGGTATCGCCGGACCGATCCGGCGCCGCCTTGAGCTGTCGGTGCGTATCCCCATGCGCGGCCACGTGGGCTCGCTCAATGCTGCGGTCGCCGGTTCGATCTTGCTGTTTGAGGCTGCCGCTCAGCGGTCGACGGCGCGCGTAGCCGGTGACATGAGGGAGGCGGTCGTTGGGTCGCCTGGCAAGGCGCTTGCCGAGGCAGGCCGTGGGGACGCAGCGGACGCGGCTGCCCGCCCGGCGGGGACCCGACCTGAGGCCGCCGCCGAGACGTCCGGACACCCTCGGGAAACGGGCGGACCGGATGAGTCGCGGGATGGGCCGGTGCCGGCGGACGGCACGATCCGTGCAGCCGGCGGACACGATGGCCCCGAAGAGGACCTGCTGCCGGGGCGGTGACCTATTGCTCGACTGCCGACCTGCGGCGGGCAGGGTGGGCTGGCGCCGGCCGGTGCACGCGGTCCGACCGACCGGTGGCTCCGTCGGCCGCCTCGGGATTTGACCCTCCTCCGGCGCGGCCAGTACCATATGCGTTGCGGGCTGGACTTCCCTGAGGTAGATTCCTGCCTCGCGTGCCGACGTAGCTCAATTGGTAGAGCAGCGGTTTTGTAAACCGCCGGTTCCGGGTTCGAGTCCCGTCGTCGGCTCCATCAGAAGAGGAACTGCGTTCGAGGCCTCTTCACTAAGCCGGGAGTGATCCCGGGGACGCAGTCGACCGTGGGTAGGTTGAGCAGGTGGTGAGCTCAGCTGACTGTAAATCAGCCGCCTTCGGCTGTAGAGGTTCGATTCCTCTCCTGCCCACCAGCAAATCCCTGCGAGCCCACATAGCTCAGCCGGCAGAGCACTTCCTTGGTAAGGAAGAGGTCATCGGTTCGAACCCGATTGTGGGCTCCAGTCCCCATCCGGGCGGAACGTTCCGCCACCTGAGGAGTCGACAGCGCACGCGATGGCCAAGAAGAAGTTCGAGCGCACCAAGCCCCACGTCAACGTCGGCACGATTGGTCACATCGACCACGGCAAGACGACACTGACGGCGGCCATCACGAAGTACCTCTCGCTGAAGGGCGAGGCGGAGTACCGTTCCTTCGGCTCGATTGACAACGCGCCCGAGGAGCGCGCGCGGGGCATCACCATCGCCATCGCCCACGTCGAGTACGAGACCGACCACCGCCACTATGCCCACGTCGACTGTCCTGGCCACGCCGACTACATCAAGAACATGATCACCGGCGCGGCGCAGATGGATGGCGCGATCCTCGTGGTGGCCGCCACCGACGGGCCCATGCCCCAGACGAGGGAGCACATCCTCCTGGCCCGCCAGGTGGAGGTGCCCTACATCATCGTGTTCCTCAACAAGGTCGACGCGGTCGACGATCCCGAGCTCCTCGAACTCGTCGAGCTCGAGGTCCGCGAGCTCCTCAGCAAGTACGAGTTCCCGGGCGACGATCTGCCCGTCGTGCGCGGCTCTGCGCTGCAGGCTCTGGAGGCTTCCAACGACGTCCACGATCCCGCCTACGCCTGCATCCAGGAGCTCCTGGATGCCGTCGACTCCTATATCCCGACTCCCGAGCGCGCCGTCGACAAGCCCTTCCTGATGCCGGTCGAGGACGTCTTCGGCATCAAGGGCCGCGGCACCGTGGCCACCGGGCGCGTCGAGCGCGGCATCGTCAAGGTCGGCGACGAGATGGAGATCGTGGGCATCCGGCCCACCCGCAAGGTCGTCGTGACTGGCGTCGAGATGTTCAAGAAGCTGCTCGACGAGGGCCGCGCCGGCGACAACATCGGCACCCTGCTGCGAGGCATCGAGCGCGACGATATCGAGCGCGGCCAGGTCATCGCCAAGCCTGGGTCGATCAAACCACACACCAAGTTCGTGGCCCGCGTCTACGTCCTGACCCGCGAGGAGGGCGGCCGCCACACCCCCTTCTACAACGGCTACCGCCCCCAGTTCTACCTGCGCACCACCGACGTGACCGGCGACATCACACTGCCCGAGGGCATGGAGATGGTCATGCCGGGCGACAACGTCGACATGCGCGTCGAGCTCATCACCCCCATCGCGCTCGAGACCGGGCAGCACTTCGCCATCCGCGAGGGCGGCCACACCGTGGGCGCCGGCGCGATCACCAGCATCACGGAGTAGGGCATGGCGAAGGTCGAGAACCGGCCGATCATCCAGCTCGCGTGCACCGAGTGCAAGGAGCGGACGTACACCACCGAGAAGAACAAGAAGAACGACCCGGGGCGGATCGAGCTCCGGAAGTATTGCCCGAGATGTCGCCGACACACGGCGCATCGAGAGGCGAAGTAGGGGGAACTGCCACAGGCGCGTAGCTCAATTGGTAGAGCTCTGGTCTCCAAAACCAGTGGTTGTCGGTTCGAGTCCGGCCGCGCCTGCCATCTTCGCCCAGAGATCGAGAGGGACACTTCCACCCGTGGACCGCATCCGGCGATTCATCGACGAAGCGTGGTCGGAACTGAAGAAGGTGACCTGGCCGACGCGCGAGCAGACGCGGAACCTCACCGTGCTCGTGCTGGTAATCAGCGCCGCGATCGGCCTGTACATCACTGTCTTCGACGTCCTGTTCACGCAGGTCGTCCAGTTCGTCACTACATGACCATCTCCGTCCCCGACGCTGCCATTCGCCCCGAGAAGCACTGGTACGTGATCCACACGTACTCGGGCTACGAGAACAAGGTCAAGGCCAACCTCGAGCACCGCATCGAGTCGATGGGCATGGATGACCGCATCTTTCAGGTCCTGGTGCCCATGGAGGACGAGATCGAAATTCGCCAAGGGCAGCGGCACACCGTCCAGAAGAAGGTGTATCCCGGCTATGTGCTGGTGGAGATGATCCTCGACGCCGAGTCTTGGTTCGTCGTCCGTAACACCCCGGGTGTCACGAGTTTTGTGGGTGGCGGCAATATCCCAGGAACCCGCAGCGAGCCCGTGCCGCTGGCGGAACAAGAGGTCAAGCAGATTCTGCGGCAGATGGGCGTGGAGGCGCCCAAGTACCGCGTCGCCTTCACCAAAGGCCAGAGCGTGCGCGTCACCGATGGCCCCTTCGCCGAGTTCATCGGAACGGTGGACGAGGTCAATCCCGAGCGGAACAAGGTCAAGGTGCTGGTCAGCATCTTCGGCCGCGAGACGCCGGTCGAGCTCGACTTCCTCCAGGTCGAGAAGCTCTAACCGAGAGGCAGCGAGTTCGTGTCCAAGAAGATCCGAGTGGTGCTGACCCTGCAGCTGCCGGCCGGCAAGGCGACCCCTGCGCCGCCGGTCGGGACTGCACTGGGCCCGCACATCAACGTCGTCGAGTTCTGCAAGTCGTACAACGAGAAGACGTCGGCGCAAGTCGGACAGGTGATCCCAGCTCAGATCACGGTCTACGAAGACCGATCGTTCACGTTCGTTCTGAAGACGCCCCCGGCCGCGGACCTACTCCGCAAGGCCGCTGGCGTCGAGCTCGGATCGGCGACTCCGGGCCGCGGTTCGGCCGGCTCCGTGACCCGGGCCCAGGTCCGCGAGATCGCGCAGACCAAGCTGGTGGACCTAAACGCGACCGACCTCGACGCCGCAACGCGCATGATCGAGGGGACGGCGCGCTCCATGGGTATCGAGGTCGTCGGCTAGCACACCTTCTGGAGCGCGGGCGCCCCGACCGGAGTCGCCGCGCGCAGGCACCGCATCCGGTCCGTACACCTCGCGTCGAGAGGGGAGGTCACCACGGCGACCGAGAAGGGAGCGACATGACCCAGCACGGCAAGAAGTATCTTGAGGCCTCGAAGCTTGTCGAGCACGAGCGCGTATATCCGCCCGCCGAGGCCGCCGCCCTCCTGCGGCAGACCTCGGTAGTCGCATTCGACGCCACCACCGAGGTGCACATCCGGCTGGGCGTCGATCCGCGGCACGCCGACCAGATGGTGCGCGGCACGGTGGTGCTGCCGCACGGCACCGGGCGGCAGGTCCGCGTGCTCGTATTCGCCCAGGGTGAGAAGGCGCGCGAGGCGCTCGACGCCGGGGCCGAACTCGTCGGCGGCGAGGACATGGTCAAGAAGATCGAGTCGGGCTGGCTCGAGTTCGACGTGGCTTTGGCGACGCCCGACATGATGGGAATGGTGGGCCGACTGGGGAAGATCCTCGGCCGCCGCGGCCTCATGCCGAATCCCAAGTCGGGCACGATCACGTTCGACCTTGCGCGCGCCATCCGCGAGGTCAAGGCCGGCCGTGTTGAGTTCAAGGTCGACAAGGGCGGCATCATCCATGCCCGGTTCGGCAAGACGTCGTTTGCCGAGGGGCAGCTGGTCGAGAACCTGGCCACTCTTGTCGATGCCGTCAACCGCGCGAAACCAGCAGCCGCCAAGGGCCAGTACTTTAAGGGGCTCACTGTAGCATCGACAATGGGCCCTGGCATTCGTGTCGACGTTCCGGCCCTGCTGGCGACTGCCGCACAGGGCTGATCCCCGGGCCGCCAGACCACCGGCCCCACCAGACGAGCGGCGCCGGCAATGCCGGGCGCCGCGGCCAAATCGAACACCGTTCCGCCGGAGACAGCGGGCGTCCGTTCCGAGAGGGACGGCTGAAATCGCGGCCACTTCTTGGCACGACCCAGAAGTGCCGCGGGCACGCCGAGGCGAGCTCATCGTTCGGGTCCTCTGCCCGCACGCGTGCGCCCCTCGCGGAACGACGCAGGGGCGCCTGGGTGCCAGGCGTCCGACAGGAAAGGAGGGCTCATGCCCACCGAGGCCAAGCGGGCGACCGTCGCAGCGCTCGCCGAGGAGTTCTCGGCCGCGTCGGCGTCGATCGTCACCGACTACCGTGGCCTCACCGTCGCCGACCTCGCCGCCATCCGGAGAACACTCCGGCCGCAGGGGGTGACTTACCGCGTCGTCAAGAACCGGCTGGCGAAGATCGCCGCGGACCAGTCGGGGAGGTCCGAGATCGGACCGCTGCTCGACGGCCCGACGGCGATCGCCCTCGGCAGTGGGGACGAGGCGGCGGTGGCCCGCGCGCTGCTCGATGCGATCCGCCCCTACCGGAACCTGAAGGTGCGCGGGGCGCTGCTGCGGCAGCGGCGAATTGGGGCCGACGACGTCTCCCGCCTTGCCGCGCTTCCCGGGCGCGATCAGCTGCTCGGCCAGCTGGCCGGCGCGGTCGCATCGCCCATGACCACCGTGGCGGGGCTGCTCGCAGCACCGCTGCGGAACCTGGGGTACGCGCTCGCGCAGGTGCGCGAGCGGCGGGCGGCCGCGGGCGAGGGCGGCTGACGGACGCGACAGATCAACACGGACCCACACTGGACACGAACGGAGAGCACACACCAATGGCACTTACCCAGGAACAGATCCTTGAGGCGATCGACGGTATGACCGTCCTCGAGCTATCCGACTTCATCAGGAAATTCGAGGAGCGCTACGGCGTGAGAGCGGCGGCGCCCGCAGCGGCCGCGGCCGCCCCCGTCGCGGCCGCCGCTGCGCAGGCAGCACCCGAAGAGGAGCAGACCGAGTTCACGGCCGTGCTCAGCGCCATCGGGCCGAACAAGATCCCCGTCATCAAGGTTGTGCGCGAGTTGACCGGCCTTGGCCTCAAGGAGGCCAAGGACCTCGTCGACGGCGCGCCCAAGCCGGTGAAGGAGGCCGTCTCGCGCGCGGAGGCCGAGAAGATCAAGGCGGCGCTCTCTGAGCAGGGCGCCACCGTGGACATCCGGTAGGGAATGCGCTCGCGGCTCGCCGCGAGCGCGGACGGGGACGGAGCCCGCCACGACTGCGCTCCCCGTCCGCCTGTCACCTACCCGTCTCTTGGCCGCCGACGGGCGGTCGCGCGCTTGACAGGACAAACCAGCGTGGTATTCTAGCCTGTCTGTGAGCGCGGCTCCCCCCTTTCTCCTCCTCCGCCAAGGAGTAGTGCTTCATGCTGTCTGTCGCTGAGTCGTCTCGGCGCTCGTCGTACGCCCCTGCTCGCAAGCGCTACGCTCGGATCCCCGAAGTGCTGCCGATCCCGAACTTGATCGAGCTGCAGCTCGACTCGTTCCGCTGGTTTGTCGACCAAGGGCTGCGCGAGCTATTCGACGAGATCAGCCCGATCCAGGACTTCACCGGCAAGGTGATGGAACTCCACTTCCTGGACTACCGATTCGGCGAGCCCAAGTACTCAGAGCTCGAATGTCGCCAGCAGGATAGGACCTTCTCCAAGCCTCTCTACGTGGACGTGGAGCTCGTGCTGAAGGATCCAGAACGTGCAGGCGAGACGCTGCGTCAGCAGGTCTACTTCGGCGACTTCCCGTTTATGACCAACCAGGGGACGTTCATCATCAACGGCGCCGAGCGCGTCGTGGTGAGCCAGCTCGTCCGGTCGCCCGGTGTCTATTACACGCGCACGGAGGATCCCACCACTGGGCGCGACCTGTACGCGGCCAAAGTGATCCCGAACCGGGGCGCCTGGCTTGAATTCGAAACCGGACCGCGGCAGCAGCTGTACGTCAAGGTCGACCGCAAGCGGAAGCTCGAGGCGACCAAGCTCCTTCGGGCGGTCGGGCGGGACACGGACGCGGATCGCCGTGACGACTGGGAACAGAGCGAGCGGATCGTTGGGCTCTTCAGCGCCGTCGACACCGCGGAGGCGCAGTACATCGCGTCGACGCTCGAGAAGGACGCCACTTCCACGCGTCACGAGGCGCTCATCGAGGTCTACAAGAAGCTTCGCCCGGGCGATCCCCCAACGGGCGACAACGCCGAGAAGCTAGTCGACAGCCTGTTCTTCAACTTCCGCCGCTACGACCTGGGTCGCGTGGGCCGCTACAAGTTCAACAAAAAGCTCCGCGACGTCGCCGACCGGATGGCGCTCGAGCTCCGCGAGACCCGCACGATCACCCGCGAGGACATTGCGGCCATCGTGGGCCGCCTGATCGAGCTCAACAACGGGCTCGGCGGCCCGGACGATATCGACCACCTCGGCAACCGCCGCATCCGCGCTAACGGCGAGCTGATCCAGAACGCGTTCCGCATCGGCCTGTTGCGGATGGAGCGCGTGGTCAAGGAGCGCATGACGATCCAGGAGCTCGAGAAGGCGACCCCGAACGCGCTCATTAACATCCGGCCGGTCGTGGCCGCCATGAAGGAGTTCTTCGGCGGCAGCCAGCTCTCGCAGTTTATGGACCAGACCAACCCGCTGGCCGAGCTGACGAGCAAGCGCCGGCTCTCCGCGCTGGGTCCCGGTGGCCTCTCCCGCGAACGGGCCGGGTTCGACGTCCGCGACGTGCACCATAGCCATTACGGCCGGATCTGCCCCATCGAGACCCCGGAAGGCCCGAACATCGGCCTGATCGGGTCGCTGGCCACCTACGGGCGCATCAACCAGTACGGTTTCATAGAGACGCCGTACCGGCGCGTCAAGCGCTCGGTGTCCTGGGACGAGCCCGGGATGGCGACGCTCGAGGCCGGCGCCGACGTCGTCGGCAAGGGTGGTGAGGTCGTGCTCAAGGCCGGCGCGCGGTTCACGGCTGCCGCGATCGCCGAGCTCAAGCGCCAGAAGGCGCAGGCCTTTCCCATCCGCCCGTTCGTCACCGACGAGATCGTTTACCTGCCGGCGGACGAGGAGGAGGAGTACTACGTCGCACAGGCCAACGCCAGCCTGGACGAGGAGGGGCACTTCCTCAGCCCGCGCGTGCCGAGCCGATACCGAGACCAGTTTCCCGAGGCACGGCCCGAGCAGATCGAGTACATGGACGTCAGCCCCAAGCAGGTCGTCTCGGTCGCGACGGCGCTGATCCCGTTCCTCGAGCACGACGACGCAAACCGTGCCCTGATGGGCTCGAACATGCAGCGCCAGGCGGTCCCGCTCCTTGAGCCGGAGGCTCCCATCGTGGGTACGGGTATGGAGGAGCGCGCGGCGCGCGACTCCGGTCAGATGGTCGTGGCGCGCCGACCGGGTACCGTCCTCAGCGTAACGGCGGACCTCGTGAAGGTCGAGCCGGACGGCGATGGCGTGTCGCTCGACGAATACCGGGTCGATAAGTTCGTGCGGTCCAACCAAGGCACGTGCATCAATCAGCGCCCCATCGTGGACGTCGGAATGCGCGTGGAAGCCGGGCAGGTTCTCGCGGACAGCAGCTCCACTGACCGCGGCGAGCTGGCGCTCGGCCGAAACATCCTCGTCGCGTTCATGAGCTGGGAAGGTTGCAACTACGAGGATGCAATCGTGATCAGCGACCGGCTGGTGCGTGAGGACCTGTTCACGAGCATCCACATCGAGAAGCATGAAGTCGAGTCCAGGGACACGAAGCTCGGCCCCGAGGAGATCACGCGCGACATCCCGAACGTGGGTGAGGAGTCGCTCAAGGACCTTGACGAGGACGGCATTGTCTACATCGGCGCGGAGGTCCAGCCGGGCGACATCCTGGTCGGCAAGATCACGCCGAAGGGCGAGACGGAGCTGACCGCGGAGGAACGCCTGCTGCGCGCGATCTTCGGCGAGAAGGCGCGCGAGGTGAAGGACTCTAGCCTGCGGCTGCCCCACGGGGAGCGCGGCAAGGTCGTGGACGTCCGCGAGTTCAGCCGGGACAACGGCGACGAGCTGCTCCCGGGCGTCAACCGCCTGATCCGCGTCAGTGTCGCGCAGAAGCGCAAGGTGAGCGTCGGCGACAAGATGGCCGGTCGTCATGGCAACAAAGGCGTGATCGCCAAGATCCTGCCGCAGGAAGACATGCCGTTCCTCCCCGACGGGACGCCCGTGGACATCATCCTCAATCCCCTCGGCGTGCCGAGCCGCATGAACATCGGCCAGATCCTTGAGACCCACCTAGGGTGGGCGCTGCACGAGAAGGGCCAGACGGCCGCCACCGCGGTGTTCGACGGGGCGTCTGAGTCTCAGATCCGCGACGAGCTCGTGGCGGCCGGCCTGCCGGAGTCTGGCAAGACCGTGCTGCACGATGGGCGAACGGGCGAGGCGTTTGACCGCGAGATCACCGTGGGCTACATCTACATGCTGAAGCTCCACCATCTGGTGGAGGACAAGATCCACGCGCGCTCGACGGGGCCGTACTCGCTGATCACGCAGCAGCCGCTGGGTGGCAAGGCGCAGTTCGGCGGCCAGCGCTTCGGCGAGATGGAGGTCTGGGCGCTGGAGGCGTACGGCGCCGCCAACATCCTGCAGGAGCTGCTCACGGTCAAGTCGGACGACGTCGTGGGCCGCGTCCAGACGTACGAGGCGATCGTCAAGGGCGAGGACATCCAGGCGCCCGGCGTCCCCGAGTCATTCAAGGTGCTCATCAAGGAACTCCAGAGTCTCGGCTTGAACGTGGAGATCCTCAACGAGAACGAGGAGGAGATCCACTTTGCCGAGGACGTCTCGGGCTATCCGATGCCTGATCTCGGCGGGATCAACCTCGCCGGGTTCGAGGACTGATCGCCACAACACGCGCACCACGCGGCGCCGGCCCTTCGGCCAGGGGCGGCGCCGCCCGCCGATGGTCCCGGATCGCGTCTCAGAGGATCCCCCGAGGCGCGGAGGAGAACGATGCTCGAGGTCAACAACTTCAACGCGATCCGCATCTCGCTCGCATCGCCCGACCAGATTCGCGACTGGTCGAAGGGTGAAGTCACTAAGCCGGAGACGATCAACTACCGTACGCTGAAGCCGGAAAAGGACGGCCTCTTCGACGAGCGCATCTTCGGTCCTACTAAGGACTGGGAGTGCTACTGCGGGAAGTACAAACGCATCCGGTACAAGGGCATCATCTGCGACAAGTGCGGCGTCGAGGTCACGCGCGCCAAGGTCCGCCGCGAGCGGATGGGTCATATCCAGCTCGCCAGCCCGGTGAGCCACATCTGGTACTTCAAGGGCACGCCGAGCCGGCTGGGGATCCTGCTCGACATCAGCCCGCGCAACCTGGAGCGGGTGCTCTACTTTGCGCTGTACATCGTGACTTGGGTCGACGAGGACGCGCGACAGCGCGCCCTGCGCCAGCTCGAGGAGGAGGCAGAAGGCCGGGGCGGGAAGGCCGGCAAGGCCCTGTCCGAGCTCGAGGACGAGTTGCGCGCCACCCTAAACCGCTCCGTGGACGAGCTGGGGGCGGCGCTCACTGAGACGCGGACCGTCCTCGAGGATGAGCGCACGCAGCGGACCCAGGACCTGGTGGTCGCCAGTCAGGAGACGGAGGCCGCGATCTCGGCACTCGGCTCGAAAGAGGCGTCCCATCCCGTCGTGTTCGCGCCGACCGGTGAGGTCGTCGTGGCCGACGGATCGACCGGTGGCAAGGATGCCCAGACTCGCCTCAAGAAGCTCGCCGCGGACGAGATTGAGCGGGTCAACGCTGAGCTGCAGGAACGCGAGGCGCGCGAGGAAGCGACCATGCATCAGCGGATCGCGGACGCGCGGCTCGAGGTCGACGCCCGTTTGGAGGCGGAGCGCGAGCGGCTGCGCGCTGAGGCTGAAGGGCTCAAGGAGGAGATCCGCCGCGCCCGTGACGAGATCGAACGACTGCAGCCCATGCAGCTCGTGCCGGAGACCTCTCTGGACGGCTGGAACTTCCGTGACCTCGACCGCAAGTACGGTGGCGGCGTGCGCACCGGCCCCCGGATCTTCGGCGCGGGGATGGGCGCCGAGGCGGTCCGCGAGCATCATCCAGCGGATGGACCTCGAGGAGTTGTCGCGTCACTTGCACAGCGAGGTCCGGACCACGTCCGGCCAGCGCCGCAAGAAGGCGATTAAGCGACTCCGCCTGATCGAGGCGTTCCGACGCAGCGGCACGCGGCCTGAGTCGATGATCCTCTCGGTCCTGCCGGTGATCCCGCCGGACCTGCGGCCTATGGTGCAGCTCGACGGCGGCCGTTTCGCGACGTCCGACCTGAACGACCTGTACCGACGCGTGATCAACCGGAACAACCGTCTCAAGCGGCTCCTGGAGCTCGGCGCGCCAGAGATCATCATCCGCAACGAGAAGCGGATGCTGCAGGAGGCGTGCGACGCGCTGATCGACAACGGCCGGCGCGGTCGCGCCATCGCGGGTACCGGCAACCACCGGCTGAAGAGCCTGTCCGACATGCTCAAGGGCAAGCAAGGGCGGTTCCGGCAGAACCTGCTCGGCAAGCGCGTGGATTACTCGGGCCGATCGGTCATCGTCGTCGGCCCGGACCTCAAGCTCCACCAGTGCGGGCTCCCCAAGAAGATGGCGCTCGAGCTGTTCAAGCCGTTCGTCATGCGCCAGCTCGTGGAGAAGGGCTTCGCGCACAACATCAAGAGTGCCAAGCGCATCGTCGAGCGCGTGCGCCCCGAGGTCTGGGAAGTCCTTGAGGATGTGATCAAGGATCACCCCGTCCTGCTGAACCGCGCACCGACGCTCCACCGTCTCGGCATCCAGGCGTTCATGCCGGTGCTGGTCGAGGGCTCGGCGATCCAGATCCATCCCGCTCGTGTGCACTGCCTTCAACGCCGACTTCGACGGTGACCAGATGGCCGTCCACGTGCCGCTTAGCGCGGCCGCACAGGACGAGGCCCGGCGCATGATGCTCTCGACGGCCAACCTACTCTCGCCGTCGGACGGGAGCCCGATCGTGTCGCCGACGCAGGACATGGTGCTCGGGTGCTACCACCTGACCGTCGCTGAAGTTGATGACCGCGCGCTCGGCGAAACGGAGCCTGCCTACCGGTTCAGCGACGAGACGGAGGCGATCAAGGCCTACGAGTTCGGGCGTATCCATCCGGAGTACCGCCCGTTCCGCGGGATGGGGACTGAAGGCGGTCTGCTGCCCCCGATCGACCATGCGCCAGCCCTGCACGACGTCATCGAGGTGAGCGTGCGGACATGGAGCGAGCAAGAAGAGCGGACGGTCGACGAGAGGGTCAGGACCACGGTCGGCCGGGTCGTCTTCAACCAGATCCTTCACGAGCGGCTGCGCTTCCGGAACCTCACGATGAACCGGCAGGCGCTCCGCGACTTGGTCGCGCAGTGCTACCGAGTGCTAGGTCCCGGCGAGACTGCGCATCTCGTCGACGGCGTTAAGGCCATCGGCTTCGAGCTAGCGACCCGGGGCGGCATGACCATCGCGGTCGGCGACATCGTCGTGCCGCCGGACAAGCCGGAGCTTCTCGCTGTGGCGGACGAGGGCGTGCTCAAGATCGACCGCCAGTTCCAGCGCGGACTGATCACCGACGAGGAGCGCTACGACCAGGTCGTTGCCGTCTGGCAGGACACTACTCAGACCATCTCCAACCGGATGATGGAAGGGCTCGATCCGTTCGGCGCTGTCAAGATGATGTCGATCTCGGGGGCCCGCGGCAACAAGGGCCAGATCAGCCAGCTGGGCGGCATGCGCGGTCTGATGGCCGATCCCTCGGGCCGCATCATCGAGGTGCCGGTGCGGAGCAACTTCCGCGAGGGGATGACCGTACTCGAGTACTTCATCTCTACGCACGGCGCCCGCAAGGGCCTGGCCGACACGGCGCTCAGGACGGCCGACTCGGGCTACCTGACCCGGCGCCTGGTCGACGTGGCGCAGGACGTCATCACCCGCGACGACGACTGCGGCACGGCCGAGGGCACCTGGATCACGCGCCAGGAGACGCGCGAGGTGGCCGGCGAAGAGAAGGGCGCGTACCACAAGCGTCTGCTGGGCCGTCTGGCGGCCGCGCCGGTGGTCTACGACGGGACGACGCTGGTGGACCGCAACGAGGAGATCACCGAGGCGATCGCCGAGCAGATCGAAGATCTGAACATCGAGGGCGTCGAGGTCCGGTCGCCGCTGACGTGCCAGTCACGCTACGGCGTCTGCCGCGCGTGCTACGGGCGCAACCTGGCGACGGGACGGCTGGTGGGCATCGGCGAGGCCGTCGGCATCATCGCAGCCCAGTCGATCGGCGAGCCCGGCACGCAGCTGACCATGCGGACGTTCCACACCGGCGGCGTGGCGCAGGCGTCGACATCACCGCCGGCCTGCCGAGGGTCGAGGAGTTGTTCGAGGCCCGCATGCCCAAGGGCAAGGCCGAGATCAGCCATATCGATGGGATTGTCGAGGTCTTCAAGCCCGAGAACGGGGGCCGCAGAGTCAGGGTTACGAGCAGGGAGAGCTTCGCCACTCCCGCTCAAGCTCGGGCGCGGACAGGAGCTGCTCGTGGCCGACGGGGACGCGGTCGAGGCTAGCCAGACGCTGGCGCGTTCCGAGCGCGGCGACGGCCAGGTCGACGAGCTCCCAGCCCGCTCAAGGGATTTGTCGTCCACCGCGACGGCCAGCTGCTGGTCCGCTCGGAGGACGTGGTCGAGCGCGAGTACGTGATCCCGCACGCGGCCAAGCTGCTAGTCGAGAACGGCCAGGAGATCCGGGCGGGCGACGCCATCACGGACGGGCCCATCAACCCGCAGGAGTACCTAGAGACACGAGGCCGGGAGGCAGTGCAGCGCTACCTGGTCAAAGAGGTTCAGAAGGTCTACCGGAGCCAGGGTGTCACGATCAACGACAAGCACATCGAGATCATCGTCCGGCAGATGCTCCGCAAGGTCCGAATCGACCAGCCGGGAGACAGCGAGCAACTGCCGTTCGAGCTGATTGACCGCTTCGAGTTCGAGGACATGAACAACCAGGTACTCGCGGAGGGCGGCGAGCCAGCGACCGCGGAAACGGTCCTGTTGGGCGTCACCAAGGCGTCACTCAACACCAGCTCCTTCCTTGCGGCGGCATCCTTCCAGGAGACCACGCGCGTGCTGACGGAGGCGGCGATCAACGGCTCTAAGGATCGCCTGCATCGGGCTCAAGGAGAACGTGATCATCGGCAAGCTCATCCCTGCCGGGAGCGGCGCGCCGGCCAACGTGGCCGCGCGGCGCGAGGCCGAGCGGCGTGCGGCGGCCGAGGCGCTGGCCGGCGGCGAGCTGCCGGAGACGTTCGGCCTGGAGGAGTACAACCCCTTCCTAGAGGAGGCGCCGGACCACGCGGAGGAGCCCGTCAGCCTGGTCGGCTGGGAGCGCGAGGCCCCGACGGACGGCAGTGCGGAGATGCCGAGCCCGTTCCTTGAGGGCGCCGCTGGTCCGGGCGCCGAGCCTGCGCCGTCGCTCGACGGTGGCGATCGGGACGCAACGGCGTAGCTTTCTGCTCTGACGCCGTTGGCGCTGTGGCCCTCGTCGGCTTCCGGCGCGCCCCCATGGCAAGTTCTGCCCGCGCCGGCACGGGCAGAACTTGCCTGTTCTATGGCGCCCTGCTAGACTGAACAATGGTTCACCGCTAAGCAATTGATCGACTCCCTGGGGTGCGTCGTTGTCCGAGGACTTACGCCAGGACGACTACGAGCTGCTCGCGCGGATCGCGCATCGGTACTACGGTGCAGCGGCTTCTTGAACGCGCCCGCTGGTCGGGGATCGTCGATATCCACATTGAAGCGCCGCCCGGGCTCAACCTTGACCTTGAGACCCGGCTGCGGCATACGTTCGACCTGACAGACGCGATCGTCGCGCCGTCGCGCCTGGACGCCCAGTCACAACGCGAGGCCGTAGCACGCAGCGCCGCAACGTACCTCGAGCGGCGCCTTCGAAACGGTTCGGTGGTGGCGGTGAGTCACGGCCGTGACACAGGCGAGGTTCCTCGTTTCTTTCGACCTGAGCACCGGCTCGACTGCACGTTCGTCAGCGCGATGGGCGGCTCGCCCCGCGTCGACACGCCGACGAACCCAAACGAGATCTGCCGGGCCCTCGCGGAGCGCTGCGGCGGACACGCGGAGAGCCTGTACGCACCGGCCTACGTCGAGAACGGCGAGGTGCGCGACCGACTGCTCGAGCAGGAGGCCGTCGCCCACACGTTGCGCGTCGCCGCCCAGGCCAGCGTCGCGCTCGTCGGCATCGGCGGCACGGACGATGGCTGCACGATGGTCCGGAGCGGCTGCCTCTCGCTCGACGAGATCGCCTGGCTGAGGAGCCAGGGCGCCGTGGGAGACGTCCTCGGGAACTACGTCGACGTCGCCGGACGGCTAATCGCGTCCCCCCATCGCGACCGCCTAGTTGCGCTGTCCGTGGATGACCTGCGCCGCATCGACTCCGTGGTCGCTGTGGTCAGCGAGGCGGAGAAGCCGCGGGCGATCCTAGGAATCCTCCGGGCAGGGGTGATCGACGTCCTGATCGTTGACGAGGGCAACGCTCGCACCGTCCTGGGTCTTGCCGAGGCGTCCCGGGACGAACCGCCGGTGGCGCTCGCGCGACACCGCGTCGCGCGGAGGAGGTGACTGACGGCGGAACAAGGATGAGACGAGGCGGGCTAGGCCGGACCGCCGGCTTGGGCTGGTCGCCAAGTAGTCGGGTCCCGGAGGTGCAGCAATGCCAATCGTGCCAACCAAAGACATTCTCGATCGCGCCTTCGCCGAGCGGTACGGGGTGGCCGCGATCAACGTCGTCAACGACCTCAGCATGGAGGCCGTCCTCGCGGCTGCCGAGGAACTGAAGGCGCCGGTCATCATCCAGACCTCCGTCAAGCACGTGAAGATGACCGGGATCGATGCGATGTATGCGATGTGGACGGCATATGCCAGCCGCGTGTCGGTCCCTTGTGCTCTACACCTGGACCACTGCCCGGAGCGAGACGTGATCTCCGCGTGTCTCGCCAAGGGCTGGAACTCCGTCCTCTTCGATGCCAGCAAGCTGTCAGTGGAGGAGAACAAGCGCCAGTGCATCGAGGTCGTCGCCGAGGCCCGCCGCCATGGGGCCCACGTCGAGGGAGAGATTGAGGGCTTCAAGCGGACCGAGGAGATGACCGGCAACGAGGTCGCGGAGGAGCAGTCGCTGGCCACCGTGATCGACTTCGTGACGGAGACCGGGGTCGACATCTTCGCGCCGGCCATCGGCAACGCCCACGGCATGTACAAGACCACGCCCCACCTCGACTCGCAGCGCGTGACCGACATCGTCGAGGCGACCGGGAAGCCGGTGGCGCTCCACGGCGGCACCGGCATGACCCCGGAGCAGTTCAGCGACCTGATCGCCCGCGGGTGCGCCAAGGTCAACATCTCCACGGCGTTGAAGATCGCGTTCATGAAGTCGGGCTACGACTTCATGACCGAGCACCCCGGTGACTACGACCCGCCCAAGATCTTCGCGGCGCAGCGGGCGGCTGTCATGGAGATGGCGAAGTACCACATCCGGCTCTTCGGCAGCGAAGGGAAGGCTTGGACGTGAGCGCTCTCATCTTCGACTGCGACGGCGTCCTGGCCGACACCGAGCGGTACGGGCATCTGCCGGCGTTCAACCAGACGTTCCGGGAGTTCAGGCTCCCGCTGGAGTGGTCTGAGGACGAGTACGGCCGCAAGTTGCAGATCGCGGGCGGCAAGGAGCGCATGGCCAGCGAGCTCACCCCTGAGTTCGTCAAGGCAAACAGGCTGCCCGAGGACCCCGAGGCGCTCGCCGCCGAGGTCGCGAAATGGCACAAGCGCAAGACTCAGATCTACACGGAGATGGTGGCCGCGGGGAGGCTGCCTCCGCGGCCCGGCGTCCGGCGGATCATTTCCGATGCACAGGACACTGGCTGGAAGCTCGCGGTGGCCTCCACCTCGGCCGAAGCCTCCGTCCACGCGATCCTTGAGAACGCGACGGGCCCGGAGCGCGCCGCCCGCTTCGACGTGTTCCTCGCAGGCGACGTGGTGCCGCACAAGAAGCCGGCGCCCGACATCTACCTCCTCGCGCTCGAGAAGCTCGGAGTCGATCCCGCCGACGTGCTCGTGATCGAGGACTCGCGCAACGGCCTCGAGGCGGCAATCGCCGCCGGGCTGCGCTGCTTCGTCACGGTCAACGGCTACACGGAGAAGGAGGACTTCAGCGAGGCGATCCTCGTCGTTTCGTCACTCGGGGACCCGGATGGAGAGCAGACGAAGGTCATGGCCAACCGTTCGACCGCCAGGCCGGGCGCGTACGTGACCCTCGCCGACCTTGAGGCCTGCCTCGCCCCGTAGCTCCGTCCGGTGTTCCCGGCCAGCGAACAGAAGGAGGTCCGGATGGCACAGGCGTCGTTCGACGACGTCGACCTCGTCCTGAAGACGATGACCAAGACGATCGTCGACAACGCGGTGTATTTCGCTCAGCTCGACTCGATCGTCGGGGACGGCGACTTCGGCTACTCGCTTCGCAACGGGTTCGAGGTCGTCCTCGCCGACTACGACACGTTCGACAAGTCGAGCGTGGGAGCCGTGCTCAAGAAGATCGGCCTTGTCCTCTCGGGCAAGGTCGGCGGCGTGTCCGGCCCGATCTGGGGGACTGCGTTCCTGCGTGCCGGCACCGCGGCCGGTGACAAGACTGCGCTGGCACCCGAGGACGTGATCGCGATGCTGCGCGCCGCGATCGCCGGGATCATGGCGCGCGGAGGCGCGTCGCTCGGTGAGAAGACACTGCTCGATGCGCTGGTGCCGGCCACCGACAGCCTCGAGGCTGCCATCAGCGACCCGGCGATGCAGAGCGACCACGGTGTCGCGGCGATCCAGCGAGCAGCCGACGTGGCGACGAAGGCGGCGGAAGACACCAAGTCCATGCTCGCGATGCGCGGTCGGGCCGCGTACACGGGCGAACGGAGCATCGGCTCCGTCGACGCCGGCGCGACCGCGATCGGCGTGATCCTTCAGGCCATCAGCGCCGCGTGGCGCGAGAAGTACGGCAAGGGAGTATCAGCGTGAGGAAGTTCCTGAACGACCCGAAGACGTTCGTGCCCGAGTTCCTCGAGGGCATCCAGCTGGCATCGGGCGGCACGCTCAAGTACGAGCCGAAGTACAACCTGATCTACCGGGCGGACATGCCCAAGAAGGATCGGGTGTCGATCATCCAGGGTTCCGGCTCGGGCCACGAGCCGGCGCACACGATGATCGTCGGCCCCGGCATGCTCGACGCGGCCTGCCCGGGCGACGTCTTCGCGGGCCCGCCCGTGGAGTTCGTCACCGAGACGTCCAAGCTCATGGACACGCCGGCGGGCGTGCTCTACATCGTCAACAACTACACCGGCGACCGCACCGCCTGGGAGATGGCCAAGGAGCTGTGCGAGGCCGAGGGCCAGAAGATCGGCTACCTGCTTGTCAACGACGACGTGGCCGTCAAGGACTCGACCTGGACGATCGGCCGGCGCGGCGTGGCCGGCAACTTCTTCGTCATCAAGGCCGCGGCGGCCAAGGCTGACCAGGGCGGCTCGCTCGAGGAGTGCGTCCGCGTCGGCGAGAAGGTCATCGCCAACGTGCGCACGATGGGCATCGCCCTCTCGTCCTGCACGCCCCCCGTGCGCGGCACGCCGCTCTTCGAGATCGCCGACGGCGAGATGGAGATCGGCATCGGCATCCACGGCGAGCCCGGCCGCCAGCGGGTCAAGATGGGCACGGCCAACGAGATCGTGGACCTGCTCCTCAACGCCATCGTCCCCGACCTGCCGTTCAAGGCCGGCGACGAGGTCGCGCTCATGGTCAACGGCCTCGGCGGGACGCCCATCAGCGAGCTCTACCTGCTCTACGGCGTCGCCCACAAGAAGCTGGCCGCCCAGGGCATCACGGTCTTCCGCAGCTACGTCGGCGAGTACTGCACCTCGCTCGAGATGGCGGGCGCGCACCTCTCGCTGCTCAAGGTGGACGCCGAGCTCAAGGAACTGCTCCTCGCGCCGGCGGAGGTTGCCTACCGCGTCTTCTAACGGTGCAGCGCGGACCGTCACCGCGCCCCACAGTCACTGGGAGCCCGGTCGCCTCGACCGGGCTCCCAGTGACTGTGGCCGGCCACGTCAGGACAAGGGACAGCAGGGTAGCCGGGTGTTCCGTGGCTCCGCCCACGACCCGTTCGCCTTGACGGCCAGCGACCTTGTCACCGCGAATGGAACTCACGCCAGCGCCGGCAGGGGTGGTCCGGGGGACGCGGGACGAGGAGGCGCTCGATGGGCTGCAATCGTCGGTGGTGCCGCATGGTCGCGTCGTCGATGCCGCCCATGAGAGTCAGCCACGGCCCGCGCTTCTCGAGCCAGTCGCGGCGGCTGCCGTCCATTTGGACGAGAACACCGGCCGCTCGGTCAGCAGATCGGCTAGATGGGCGCGATTGACGTCCCGGTAGTTGGTGGTGGGGGGCTGGACCAGTCGGGCGCGGACTGGGTCGTCGAGGTGGTGCCCCGGCCGACAGCCGCAGTTGCCGTGCGCAGGGCGACTGCCCCTGCCTCGGAGCGACAGGCCGCCAGCACACGGCGGACCGGGCGCACCGAAGGCTCCAAGTACGCCGCCGCCTGTCGCGCCGTGAGCTCGCGGGTCAGGACGTGGTTGGTCACGTACACGCGGCGCCGTGCCCGAGCATTCCGCGAGATCGGCTCCCTCTCCGTGCGGGGGAGGGTGACATGTCGCCGGCCGCTCATGGAATGACGAAATCGCTGGCCGTTTGCACTCCACGACCGTCCGTGAGCTCGTTGACACCCCCAGCGGCCGCTGATACACTGCCCGTTCGTGGCCGCAAGCCGGTCCATTCTGCCGTGCACCGGCGGGCAAATCGGCAAGCGGTCTCGCGGGACCGCACGAGCCCGACGGATCGAGGATCCGGACGGGCCGCGTGACGCCCGCGACGGTGCTCGCCGCCCAAACTGCGGATGGCGCCGGCGGCACCCCCGATGGCGCATCCATCGCGGCGGCTGCCGAAGGAGCGTCGCCGCGCCGCTGGGGCGGGCGCACCGCAGGCCGGAACGGTTACCGTGGGCGCCCTCCCGGGTTCCCGATGGTGGCGCGATGGACCGGCCGCCAGAACTGACGACGTCCCAGGAAGGAGTCCGCGTCTCCGTGCCGACCATCAGCCAGCTCGTCCGCAAGGGCCGGGCCAGGAAGATCGAGAAGATCAAAGCGCCGGCCATGCGCAGGAACTGGAACAGCCTTCGCCAGCGCCAGGTATCGGTCCCCGGGGCTCCCCAGAAGCGCGGCGTCTGCCTGCAGGTCCGCACCATGACTCCGAAGAAGCCGAACTCGGCACTCCGTAAGATCGCGCGCGTCCGGCTTTCGAACATGATCGAGGTCACGGCCTACATTCCCGGGATCGGTCATAACCTCCAGGAGCACTCCGTCGTGCTGGTGCGCGGCGGCCGGGTGAAGGACCTTCCCTCGGTCAAGTACCACATCATTCGGGGGACGCTGGACTCGGCTGGCGTCCGCGACCGGAAGCAGGGACGCTCAAAGTACGGCGCCAAGGCGCCGCAGAACCAGAAGGTCAAGTAGGATGCCGCGCCGTGCCCAGACTCCCCGCAAGGCCAAGTACGCGCCGCCCCTCACGCGCACCACGGATCGTTTCGTGGTCAAGCTCATGACGGACGGCAAGAAAGGACTAGCGGAGCGCATCCTGCGCCAGGCGCTTGCCCGCGCCGAGGCCTCGGCGCGGCGGCCCGGACTCGAGGTACTCGAGGCAGCGCTGCGCAATGCGACACCAATCATCGAGGTGAAGCCTCGCCGCGTCGGCGGCGCCACGTACCAAGTCCCCGTTGAGATCCGTGGCGACCGGCGCATGTCGCTCGGCGTCCGGTGGCTCGTCCAGTCGGCACGCAAGCGCGGCGGCAAGTCGATGAGTGAGAAGCTCGCGGGCGAGTTCGTCGACGCGATGAACGGCCTGGGCGCGGCGGTCAAGCGCCGTGAGGACACTCACAAGATGGCCGAAGCGAACAAGGCCTTCAGCCACTTCAAGTGGTAGGCCGGACAGCAGTAGGGAAGTAGACCGCAATCGTGGCACGACAGGTTCCGCTCGCGAAGACGCGGAACATTGGCATCATCGCGCACATCGACGCCGGGAAGACCACCGTCTCCGAGCGGGTCCTCTTCTACACGAAGAAGATCTACAAGATCGGCGAGGTCCACGAGGGCGCCGCGACGATGGATTGGATGCCCCAGGAACAGGAGCGGGGCATCACCATCACCGCAGCGGCAACGACTGCTTTCTGGCGTGACCAGCGGATCAACCTGATCGATACGCCCGGGCACGTGGACTTCACCGTCGAGGTGGAGCGCAGCCTGCGCGTGCTGGATGGCGCTGTGGTGGTCTTCGACGGTGTGGCCGGCGTGGAGCCCCAGTCGGAGTCCGTGTGGCGGCAGGCGGATCGCTACGGGGTGCCGCGCATCTGCTTCATCAACAAGCTCGACCGCGTCGGCGCCGACTTCTGGCACGGCGTCGAATCGATCCGCGATCGCCTCGGGGCCAACGCGGTTCCCATCCAGATCCCGCTCGGGACCGAGGACCGCTTCCGAGGCGTGGTTGACCTCGTGACGATGAAGGCGCTGGTGTGGGGATCCGACGAGATGGGCAGCACCTATGACGTGACGGAGGTCCCCGAGGACCTGAGGGAGGAGGCCGAACGTCACCGCGAGGCACTCGTTTCGGTGGCTGCGGAGATGGACGATGCGCTGACCCATAAGTACCTCGAGGGCACGCCGCTCACGGAGGAGGAGATCCGCCACGGGGTCCGCCTCGGCACGTTGCAGATGAGGGTGATCCCGGTCCTGTGCGGCTCGGCGCTTCGCAACAAGGGCGTCCAGCCCATGCTCGACGCGGTGCTCGACTACCTGCCCTCGCCGCTCGACGTCCCGCCCACGATCGGCGAGGATCCCGATACGCACGAAGAGTCGGTTCGCACGACTAACGACCAGGAGGCGTTCTCGGCGCTGGTCTTCAAGATCGCGGCCGACCCGTACGTTGGCAAGCTGGCCTATTTCCGCGTCTACTCAGGCACCCTGCACGCGGGCTCGTACGTGCTGAATTCCACCAAAGGCAAGCGCGAGCGCATAGGCCGGATCCTTCAGATGCACGCCAACCATCGAGAGGAGATCGACGAAGTCTATGCGGGCGACATCGGGGCGATCGTCGGCCTCAAGGAGTCCTACACCGGCGACACGCTGGCGGACCCAGCCCACCCGATTATCCTTGAGTCGATCCGCTTCCCGGAACCTGTGATTGAGGTCGCCGTGGAGCCGCGGACGAAGGCCGACCAAGACAAGCTGGCGCTGGCGCTGCAGCGGCTGGCCGACGAGGATCCCACGTTCCGAGTGAAGACCGACGAGGAGTCGGGACAGACGCTGATCGCCGGCATGGGCGAGCTCCACTTGGACGTGCTGGTGGACCGCATGACCCGCGAGTTCAAAGTCGCGGCGAACGTCGGCAGGCCCCAGGTGTCGTACCGCGAGACGGTCCGTCGGGCGGCTGAGGGCACGGGCCGTTTCGTGCGGCAGACCGGCGGCCACGGGCAGTATGGGCACGCCGTGATCCACCTGGAGCCAAACGGCCAGGGCGGCGGGTATGAGTTCGTCGACAAGATCGTCGGAGGCGTAATCCCGCGCGAATACGTCAAGGCCGTCGACGCCGGGATCCGTGAGGCCCTGGCAACGGGCATCTACGCCGGCTACCCGGTGGTGGATGTCAAGGCCACCCTGCGCGACGGCTCCTACCACGAGGTCGACTCGAGCGAGATGGCGTTCAAGATCGCCGGCTCAATGGCGGTCAAGGACGCCTTCGAGCGCGCCGATCCGGCGATTCTCGAGCCGATCATGCGGGTCGAGGCGACCATGCCGGAGGAGTTCATGGGGGACGTCATCGGTGACCTGAACAGCCGCCGGGGACACATCGAGGGCATGGAGTCGCGCGGGTCGACGCAGGTCGTTCGCGCCTTCGTGCCGCTCGCGAACATGTTCGGCTACGCGACCGACTTGCGGAGCATGACCCAGGGACGCGCGAGCTACTCCATGGAGTTCGCGCACTACGCGGAGGTTCCGGCGCAGGTCGCCCAGGAGCTCGTCCAGAAGTCGAAGGTCTGAGGGGAAACCGAGGAGCTACGCCAGATGGCCAAGAAGAAGTTCGAGCGCACCAAGCCCCACGTCAACGTCGGCACGATTGGTCACATCGACCACGGCAAGACGACACTGACGGCGGCCATCACGAAGTACCTCTCGCTGAAGGGCGAGGCGGAGTACCGTTCCTTCGGCTCGATTGACAACGCGCCCGAGGAGCGCGCGCGGGGCATCACCATCGCCATCGCCCACGTCGAGTACGAGACCGACCACCGCCACTATGCCCACGTCGACTGTCCTGGCCACGCCGACTACATCAAGAACATGATCACCGGCGCGGCGCAGATGGATGGCGCGATCCTCGTGGTGGCCGCCACCGACGGGCCCATGCCCCAGACGAGGGAGCACATCCTCCTGGCCCGCCAGGTGGAGGTGCCCTACATCATCGTGTTCCTCAACAAGGTCGACGCGGTCGACGATCCCGAGCTCCTCGAACTCGTCGAGCTCGAGGTCCGCGAGCTCCTCAGCAAGTACGAGTTCCCGGGCGACGATCTGCCCGTCGTGCGCGGCTCTGCGCTGCAGGCTCTGGAGGCTTCCAACGACGTCCACGATCCCGCCTACGCCTGCATCCAGGAGCTCCTGGATGCCGTCGACTCCTATATCCCGACTCCCGAGCGCGCCGTCGACAAGCCCTTCCTGATGCCGGTCGAGGACGTCTTCGGCATCAAGGGCCGCGGCACCGTGGCCACCGGGCGCGTCGAGCGCGGCATCGTCAAGGTCGGCGACGAGATGGAGATCGTGGGCATCCGGCCCACCCGCAAGGTCGTCGTGACTGGCGTCGAGATGTTCAAGAAGCTGCTCGACGAGGGCCGCGCCGGCGACAACATCGGCACCCTGCTGCGAGGCATCGAGCGCGACGATATCGAGCGCGGCCAGGTCATCGCCAAGCCTGGGTCGATCAAACCACACACCAAGTTCGTGGCCCGCGTCTACGTCCTGACCCGCGAGGAGGGCGGCCGCCACACCCCCTTCTACAACGGCTACCGCCCCCAGTTCTACCTGCGCACCACCGACGTGACCGGCGACATCACACTGCCCGAGGGCATGGAGATGGTCATGCCGGGCGACAACGTCGACATGCGCGTCGAGCTCATCACCCCCATCGCGCTCGAGACCGGGCAGCACTTCGCCATCCGCGAGGGCGGCCACACCGTGGGCGCCGGCGCGATCACCAGCATCACGGAGTAGGGCATGGCGAAGCAGCGGATCCGGATCCGCCTTAAGGCCTACGACCATCGGCTGCTCGATCAGTCGGCGCTCCAGATCGTGGAGACCGCGCAGCGGACGGGCGCCGACGTCGTCGGGCCCGTGCCGCTGCCGACCCGCATCGAGAAGTTCACCGTCCTGCGATCGCCCTTCATCGACAAGGACAGCCGGGAACAGTTCGAGATCCGCACCCACAAGCGGCTCATCGACATCCTGGACCCGTCGTCGAAGACCGTCGACGCCCTGATGCGACTCTCGCTTGCCGCGGGTGTCGACATCGAGATCAAGATGTAGATGAGCATCGGACTTCTCGGCCGTAAGGCCGGTATGACTCAGGTCTTCGTGGAGGACGGGACCATGGTCGCCGTGTCGGTGCTCGTCGTCGAGCCGAACACGGTGACGCGCCTCCGTACCCCGGAGCGTGACGGATACACGGCCGTGCAGATGGGAACGGGGACGGCCCGCCGCCTGAGCAAGCCCCGACTGGGCCAGCTCCACGACTTGCCGCGCGTCCGGCACGTCCGCGAGTTTCGCGTCGACACGGTGCACGACTACCGTGTCGGGCAGGAGCTCCGAGTCGACGAGATGTTTGCTGCCGGCGACGTCGTGGACGTCACCGGCAGCAGCAAGGGCAAAGGCTTCTCAGGCACGATCAAGCGGCACCATTTCCAGCGCGGTCCGGAGACCCACGGCTCCGATTTGCACCGCCAGCCAGGTTCCGTGGGCGCTGGCACCACTCCGGGGCGCGTGTACCGCGGCCTGGGGATGGCCGGCCACATGGGCGCCGAGCGGGTGACCATCAAGAAGCTGACCGTCGTGCGCACGGACCCGGAACGCAACCTGCTGCTCGTCAAGGGTTCGGTACCCGGTGCGCCCAACGCGCTGGTCATGGTCAGGAAGGCGTAGCGCGATGGCCCAGACCACCCTGTTCCGCAAGACCGGCGAGGAAGCCGGGATGGTCGACCTGCCGGATGCGCTCTTCGCCGCGCCGGTTAACGCGGCCGTCCTCCACCAGGCCGTCGTCGCGCAGCTGGCCGGCCGGCGCCTCGGCACGCACGACACCAAGACCCGCGGCGAGGTCGCTGGCGGCGGCAAGAAGCCCTACCGCCAGAAGGGCACCGGACGGGCCCGCCAGGGTTCGAGACGTGCCCCCCACTTCGCCGGCGGCGGCGCCGTGTTCGGCCCGCACCCGCGGAACTATGAGCAGCGGCTGCCCCGCAAGATGAAGCGACTCGCGCTGCGCGGCGCGCTGACCGCCAAGTACGGAGACGGCGCGGTGCGCGTCGTGGAAGACCTGGCCATGGAAGCGATCAAGACCCGCGAGCTCGTGGGTTACCTGGGCGCGCTCAACGTCGCAGGGCGCGTGCTGGTCGTCGCTCCGGCTCGGGACCCGCGCCTCACGCTGTCGGCGCGGAACCTGCCCGACGTCGAGGTGATCTTGGCCGACTCGCTGAACGTGGTGGATGTTCTCAACGCGGATGTGCTGCTGATCGAGCAGCCGGCCATCGCGACGCTGTCGGAGGTGTACGCATGACGCTGCAGAGCGCCGAGGTGATCCTCCGCCCCGTCATCAGCGAGAAGTCGATGGACCTGACGCAGCGAAGCAAGTACACGTTCCGTGTGCACGAGGACGCCAACAAGCTGCAGATCAAGCGCGCCGTGGA
>CAWIHR010000034.1:0-16354 GCA_963835945.1 uncultured Chloroflexia bacterium | reverse complement strand
TCCAGCCTGCCCCGTCCTCGCTGGTCACGAGGTCGAGGCCCAGGATCTCCCGATAGCCGTCGGCGTTCACCGCGGTGGCAATCACCGCCGCGGGCTGGGCAATCCGGCCGCCCTCCCGCACCCGCAGGGCCAGCGCGTCGAGCCAGAGGTAGGTGTAGGGCGCGCCGTCCAGGGGCCGAGAACGGAAGGCCGCCACCTCCTCATCGAGCGAGCGGGCGAGCTCGGACACCTGGCTCTTGCTGATGCCGCTGATGCCGAGGGTCGCGATGAGGCCCTCCACCCGCCGGGTCGAGACGCCCCGCACGTAGCACTCCGCGATCACCGCCACCAGGGCCCGCTCGGCGCGTCGGCGGCGCTCCAGGAGCCAGTCGGGGAAGTAGCTCCCGCTGCGCAGCTTGGGCAGGGCGAGTTCGAGCGTTCCGGTCCGCGTGTTGAAGGGCCGCGATCGGTAGCCGTTGCGGGTGTTGACCCGCTCGGGCGAGCGCGTCCCATAGGGAGCGCCGCACAGCGCGTCGGCCTCCGCGCCCATGAGCGCCTGGATGAACGTCCCCAGCATCTCCCGCAGCAGGTCGGCGTCGGCCGTCTCGAGGTGCTTGCGGAGCCAGACCGCTGGGTCCATCGTGGCGTCGACCACCGTGTTCCTCCTCTCCGAGTCCGTTGTGCTTGGTTCTCGGTTGAGGATGAAGCGGTGGTCCCCGCGTTCGAGGGCCCTCAGCTCACTCGTACACCACGTCCGTGGACTCTATGTGATGGCAACCAGCCGACAGCCGTCGTCCGGCGACGGAATTTGGATGGTGCGGTGCGGTGCGGTGCGGTGCGGTGCGGTGCGGTGCGATGCGGTGCGATGGGTCCGGTCGCCTGGTGGCAGTCGGTCTCGTCCGCACGGTCGGCCTCGACGGCGAGGAGCGCTGGACGACCGTCGGCGGGGACGTGCTGCCCGATGAGACGATCGAGGAGGCGATCGCGCGCTGCGTGGCCGAGACGCTGGGTGCAGCGGCGCGAGCGCATCTCGTGCCGCTGCCGCAGGTCGGCATCGCCGGCCAGCCCGACCTGGCTCGGTCCGAGGATGCCGCGCTGCAGACCGGTCAACGCAATAGCCAGGCCGCCTACGCCATCGAGATCCAGGGGCGCCTCGTGCCGCAGCCGCCGGCTCGTCGTTTCGCCTGGTTCCTCGTCACCGCCATGCCCATCCGTGAGGAGGTGTCGGTGGCCCAGTGGGCCACCCTCGCCGACTTCCTGGAGGCGTGGGGAGAGCCGAGGCTGGCCGCCCGCATGCGGCAGTTCTGAAGCGTCACCTCGAGAGCGACGGCGAGCTGGAGGCGGAGGCGCTGCACGAGTCCGCCGAACGCTGACGGAGCGGGCGGGACGCCGAGGGAGTCTCTATAGCGTCGCCCCCAGCAGGTCGACGCGCCCGCAGAATGGTGGCCGGAGCCACTAACGAGAATGATCGGCCCACGACGCCGACCACAATCGGTGATGGGATCGGCATCAGCTGACTGATACGAAGCCGCCGAGCAATCGAAGCCACTCCGAGCGCGGCCGGAGCTTCCGGGGTCTGGATCGCCGAGCGCCGGTCACGTGCGACAACGCGCACATCTGCGTCCCACCGCCGACCGATCCCGCTCGGGGCGCGATCAGGGGGCGGGCGGTGTGAGCGCCGATGGCGCCGCGGCCGGTGACGGCGAGGGCTGGGGCGCCGACGTGGGTGACGGGAGTGCTGGCGGCGCCGATGGCAGCGGCATGGCCAGCTGGGCAGCGAGCAGCTCGGGCACCGTCACAAACCCGTAGCCGTGCGCTCGATACCACGCGATGATGAACGGCAGGGCCAGGGGGGTCTGGGCTGGCCCCGCGTGCATGAGGATGATCGAACCGTCCGTGCCCCCCTCCGCACGCGCCGCGATGGCCGTGGCAGCGATCCCCGTCCAGTCGCGGCTGTCCACGTCCCACAGCACGGCCGCCCGGCACCCGGCGGCGGCCGCCTCGCGCAGCACCAGGGCGTTCCACGCTCCATAGGGTGGCCGGAACACGCCGAGCATCGGTCGGCCGGTGATCTGTTGGATCGTCGTGCGCGCCACGTCGAGCTCGGCCCGCACGCGCCAGGCGGGCAGGGTCGTCAGATCCGGATGGTTGGTGGTGTGGTTCGCGATCGGGTAGCCGGCCGCGGCGATCGCGCGCCACAGCGCCGGCGCCAGACGCACGGCCGCGGCATAGGGGAAGAAGGTCGCCGGGACGCGGTCCGACTCGAGGATGGCGAAGATGTTCGCTGTGGCGGTGGGGCTGTACCCGTCGTCGAACGTCAGCGCGACCACTCGCTGGTCGCGCGGCCCATGTGTGAGTACGGGGATGGGGACGTTGGAGAGCACCTGCTGCGGCGCACCACCCCTGGCGCCCTCGCCGCTCGGGATCGGCAGGGGTGAAGCCGATGGCGGACTTGAAGGCGACCCCAAGCCCGGACTCAGGGCAGGCTGTGCCGAGGATGCGAGCAAGCCGCTCGCCGCGTGGGGTGTGACCGCGCCGCCGGGAGGTCCCGGGTCAAGGAGTCGCGTCGCCGTGCCAGTCATGGCCACAGTCAGGAGGAGGGCGGCGGCGGCGGCCACCGCGAGCCGGGCGGCGATGGGGCGGAAGGGAGGACGACGCATCGAGCAGCTCGAGATGGGGCGAGTTCCACTGCCTGCATCCGGCTGCGTGGAGCCCCCCGGGCACTGTCGGATCCTGACGTCCCCATTGTGGGCCTCTCCTGCCAAGGCGGAGCGGTCAGCTCCAGCGCCTTGACACGACGAGGTACAGGGACGACGGACCTGGCGGCTCTACATGGCCGCCTTCCGGCGGGGGTTCGAGCAGGGCTCCCTCGACGTGGCCCAGCTCCTGCTCGCGCGACCATCCGATCGCCTGCCGGCCGAGAGGCCGCTGCGGCCCTGGTGGTGAGCCGCCGACGCGACCCGACTCCCTCCGAGTTACAGGGAAGCCGGCGCCCCGTGTCCCGGCAGCAGCACCGTGATGCCGAGCGCCCTGATCTTGTCGGCGGAAGCCGACGCCTGAGCAGGATCAAGCGACAGACGAGGGTTCGGCGGCAGCACGCGCCCGTGCATGTCACTCAGCAGCGCATCGCCGGAGAACACCACGCCGTCCTCTCGATACAGGGCGATGCTGCCTGCCGTGTGCCCCGGCACGTGCAGGACCCGGAACCCTCCGATCGTGTCGCCGTCCTGGAGCAACACATCCGGCATGACCGGCTGCAACCGGAACAGCCTGGAGAGGAGCCTCATGGCGCGTCCGCCCTTTTGGGGCCGCTGCTTTCCCGACAGCACCGGAGCGTCTAGCGCGTGGATCGCCACGTGGACGCCCGTCAGCCGCTTCAGCTCGGCCGCGCTTCCGGCGTGGTCGATGTCGCAGTGAGTGAGGACGATCGAGCGAAGCTCGCGTGGCTGTCGGCCTAGGCGCTCGATGGACGCAAGGACGCGCTTGGCGCTCCCTGGCATGCCGCTTTCGACGAGCATGAGGCCGTCCGGGATCGTCACCAGATAGGCGTTGGCGACCCTGAACCTGTGGTGTGCAGGCCGAAGAGCGCGCCCACGGCGGCGCGACGGGCGGCCTCCAACTGGTCTGGCGGCGTGGTGGCGGCTCGCCCGGCGGCTTCTGCATCGACGGCCGACCGGAACCCCAGGGCGGTCGCGGCAGGTGCAGCCACGAGTTCGAGCCACAGCAAGAGCGCGGGGCCGCGCCGCAGGCGGGCCGGAGCGCCGGCCACGAGCATGGCGGCGTCGCGGACGGCCAGCCCGATGCAGACCCCTCGGTAAGGATGGCGCCCGGCTGGCCGAGCTGCCGGATCGCCAGCTGCGTCAGCGGGAAGCCGGCGCTGCTTGGTCCGAGCACGAGCCTCCCGAGTTGCGGAGCCATCCCGAACCCTGCCACTGCCTGATCGGACGCGAGCCCATCGGCGCAAACCCGGCACGAGGTTGCCATGGTGCCAGTCCGTTCGGGTGCCCACAGCCCGTCATTTCGGTGACGGACCTCTTCGGCGTGGGCGGTCGGGCACTCTTGGAGCGGCTGGCCATTCCGGAGCCCTGGGCCAGCAGCCTCCTGACCAGCCTGCGCTTCGTCGACGAGCTCAGCATCGAGATCGACGCCTGCGAGCAGGACCTGCGCGCGCCCTGGGAGTCGACCACCCCGCCATCCCGCTGCGCATGACGGTGCCCGGCGTGGGCTGGGTGCTGGCCTACACGATCACCTCAGCAATCCGCCGGTCCGTAGGCTACTCAGGCTCGACCACCAATCGGGTCCCTGCCCTTGGCGGTGGGGCTCCCTTTCGTAGAGAGGTGGATCGTGGGGATCCCGGGTCTGGCGGAGCCGCTTCGGAGCGAGGCATGCGTTGCGGCGC
Source organism: uncultured Chloroflexia bacterium (assembly GCA_963835945.1). Taxonomy (GTDB): domain Bacteria; phylum Chloroflexota; class Limnocylindria; order Limnocylindrales; family CSP1-4; genus JAJYNJ01. The sequence continues at coordinate 11,976 of CAWIHR010000034.1, read as the reverse complement.
GGCCCGAGACGGACGTCGTCGAGCGCCGCCCGAGGACCGGCGCCCTGGGCCGAGCGGGGGCTGCCCCGCCCCGCTACGCTCCGGTGTACTGGGAGATCCGGGGTGACATACAGGCAGGTGCGTTCGAAGCCTCCGCCAGCGATCGGGGAGCGCGCTGCGCGTCACTGCATCCCGAGAAGAGCCCTGGGCCATACGTCGACCTGACGACAACCGCCGCATCGTCGTGACCGGACTGGGGACCGTGAGCCCGATCGGCAACGACATCGACACCGTGTGGAGCAACCTGGTCGCCGGGCACAGCGGCATCGCGGCGATCACACGCTTCGACGCCTCCGGGTACGAGTCGAACGTGGCCGGCGAGGTCAAGGATTTCGAGGCGCGCGACTGGATGGACTTCAAGGCCGCCCGCCGGACGGGCCTCAACGTCCAGTTCGGGGTGGCCGCCGCCAAGCAGGCGCTCGCGGACTCGGGCATCGCGGTGACCATCGACAACCGCGACGACATCGGCATCATCTTCGCATCGAGCGCCGGTGAACCCAAGCTGATGATGGACAACAAGGAGATCTGGGACAAGAAAGGGGCGCGGCTGGTGAGCCCCTTCTTCATCCCCAACATGCTGGTCGACACCGCGTCGGGGCAGATCGCCATCGAGACCGGCATCCGCGGACACAACATGGCCGTCGTCACCGCCTGCTCCACCGGCACCCACGCGATCGGCGAGGCGGCCGAGGCCATCCGCCGTGGCGACTGCACGGCCATCATCGCGGGATCGACCGAGTCGCCCATCTACGAGATGATGTGGGTCGGCTTCGGGAGCATGCGCCTGATGGGGACGCCGCGGCCTGGCGAGCCGCTGCAGACGGTCTCGCGGCCGTTCGACCTCACCCGCAACGGCTTCATCCCCGGCGAGGGCGCAGCCGCCCTCATGCTCGAGGACCTGGAGCTCGCACGGGCCCGCGGCGCGAGGATCTACGCGGAAGTCGTGGGCTACGGTTCCACCAACGACGCCTGGAACCTCATCCAGCCCATCGAGGGCGGCGACGGCGTGGCGCGGGCCATGCAGATGGCGCTCGACCGGCGCGGAGTCCCGGCCGGCGAGATCGACATGCTCAACCCCCACGGCGCGTCTACGCCGCTGGGCGACCTCGTCGAGGCGCAGGCCATTCACCGGGTCTTCGGAGACCACGCCGCGGAGATCCCGATCAGTGCGACGAAGTCGATGACAGGACACATGATGGGTGCGGCCGGCGCGTTCGAGGGGCTCGCCACGGTGCTCAGCGTCCACCATCAAGTCATCCCGCCCACGATCAACTACCGGGACGCCGACCCAGAGATCGGCCTCAACATCTCGCCGGTGGCGCGGCCCAGGCGCATCCGGTACGCCATGTCCGAGAACATGGGCCTCGGCGGGCACAATGGCGCGGTGATCTTCAAGCGCGACGACGGCGACTGAGGCGCACGGGCGCGGCCGATGCCGGCCTCGACGGTCCCAGCAGCCTGGCTGCTCAACCACGAGGCGTTCATCCCGCTCGGGGCCGGTCCACGCCCGCCACTGCTGCAGCTTACCCATCCGCTCGTGGCCGAGGGCATGATCAGCACAAGCGACTTCTGCACCGATCCGTGAGGACGCCCGAACGGTACGCTCCTCGGCTACCTGCTCATGGCGTGGGGCGCCTGCCCGAGGGACGCAGGGGCTGGTCTCCGGCCGCCGATGACCCTGGTGATAGGGTCTGGGCCCACCCCGGCCATCCCGCCTCAGCCGCCACGCCGACTGGCGGGGACGCGGGCGATGGCCGGCAGCTCGATGACGCGTACTCCGGCGTTCGCGAGTGCCTCCTCGTGCTCGGGACATAGCCGTAGGACTCCTGCCAGCGCGCCTTCCACGCGGACCTCCCGGGCTGGCTCACCGCAGGCTCGGCCCGCCACCCGCTGCTCGCAGGCGAGCTCCTCCGGCGCCGCACGACTGACCTGGTAGCCGGCAGCCAGCACCAGGGCGAGGTGGCGCCGGCAGAGCACGATCAGCCGGTTCGGGCGGACCCCGGCCGCCATGCTCGTCACGCGATACGGGCGCGCGGGCCACGCGCAGACCGCGTGGCCACGGGCTGATACCAGAGGGTACTGGCACGCCGGCAGCCCCGGACGGTCAGGCTGCGGCGCCCGAGCCACCCGCCACGGGGCCCGTGAGCGGCGCGGACGTGCCGACGAAGCATCGCTCGTCGCGCCCCTGGTCACGGCGTGCCCCGACCGAGCGTCAGCGCGTCTTGCCGCGCGGTGTTGCAGGCTGCGCGGCCGGCGCCTCGCTGATCGGGGCGACCGTCGCTGCCTGCGCCTTCTTCGCCTTCTTCTTGGCCATCCCGCACTCCCTTGAGATCCTGCAGGTCTGCTGCGCGTCGGGGACACCAGCTCAGCCACGTTCCGTGAACCGCAGCCAGTGTACGGCCGCCGGGACCACTGCCCGTGACCATGCACCTCATGCTCGGGCCGCGACGACCGGCCGCTTGACCGACCGCCCGCGGGGGAGTACCACTCGCGGTGAGCGGGTGGACTCCCCCGATTGGAGTATGGATCGCCTCGGGCGTCGAGCCCCCGCTCACGTCCTAGGGAACCTCAGACGGGGAGGTCCCAGGTCGCCACCCGATCAACGATAGCCTGATGGAGGAGCGTCTCGAGCTCCTCGACGAAGGCGCCGTGCTCCTCGCTCAGCGCTTGCCGGACCAGCCCCTCCAGCAGACCCCGCAGGACACAGTCAAGGTCGCGCTGGAGCCTCGAGGGCCCGACGGCACCGTGTTCCGCACGCCGCCCGCTCTTGACGACGCCTTCGAGGAGCCCACTGTAGCGATCCTCCAGGATCATGCGAGGCAGCCGCGTGGGCGACATCGGCCCGCGCGTCTCGGTATCCATCATGGAAGTTGCTCCTTTCACCAGTGCGCGAAGCGCGAGCCGTTGGCCGTGGTGGCCCACGCAAGTCAGGCGCATGGCACGACGCCCCAGCCCCTGAGCCTCGGCAGGGGTGGTGCGGGCCGGGCCGCCCGAGTCGTCCTGGCCGGGCGGTACGGCCGGCTGGGCCGGACGTGGGCGGGCGACGGCTACGGCCCGACCTCAAACCAGAGGTCCGGTCCAACGTGTGCCGGCAGGCGCCGCTGGATGCGGTGCCGGAAGATGCGCCCGAGCGCCTGCTCCAGGTCGTCGACGTCGGCGATGCGGTCGGTGGCGTGAACGACCGCCGCCTGCCGCCGTGCGCTGAGCTCACCCCAGGTGAGCAGGTGGAGGCGCCGTCCGCCCGACCAGGCGAAGACGGTCTCGAGGCGCCCGGGAGCGGCGGCACTCATCGGCCGGCAGCCTCAGCGCCGGTGCCAGACGCGCCGGATCGAGACGACGACCTGCAGCAGCACGACGGCCAGGACGAGGCTCACCAGGAGCATGAACCCGGTGTCCATGGCAGCGCCTCCTTCGAAGCTGCGGTAAGCATGGCTAGTGCCGCGGGCGCTGCCTAGTGCCGCTCGCCCCCTACCCCCGCGCGTGGTGCCCCGCAACCGCAGGCTGGGTCTCCGGTCTGTGCCGCCGTCACGGGTTGGCACGTCGACACGGGCGCGAGGATGGCGCAAGTGCACCGCATCGACACGACGCGCCCATCGCGTGGGGGTTGCTCAGGGTGGCTCGCGCGACAAGTTCAGCGCCAAGAGCTGGGAGAGCAGCTGATCATCCGGGAGATCGACGGGCCAGCCGTAGGCGGCAAGTTCGGCCTCGTCGAGCTGGTTGTGGATGTCGAGGAGCCACTGCGGACGCTCGTTGTAGAGGTTGGTGAGAGTGCGCCGTTCGAGCTCCGGGCCGATCAGCCCGGGTGGGTCGAGCCAGCCGCGCCGCAAATGGTCCAGCTCACGGGCGACCTCGGCGATGCGCTCCGTCTGTGTGTCGGTGGGGACGGGAAGAGGAAGGTCTCAACGGTGGTGGTCGGCGTGTACCGCGGCCGTGTCTCCAGCTGCGTGCCCATGGCCAGAGCCCACAGCTCGCGGGCTCGCGAGTGCAGGACGCCGAACGCGTAGTCGTCGTCTCGGGCAACAACGATGATCTGATGGTCGGGGCAGCGTGGCCGCCGGCAGCCAGACGAAGAGGCGATGCTTGGTGAGGATCGGGGTGGCAATGTATCGATCGAGGCCGACAAGGGCGCGGCGCATGTCCACGCGCGGCCGCTGGTGCAGCGACCACTCTTCAATGGTCGAGCGCGAACGGGCGCGCAGGAACCGCAGGTGCGTCTCGACGTAGCGGTACGGCGCCTCGTAGCGGGCGGCCTCCTCCCTCGTCATGTCCGTGCCGAAGTCGATGATCCACATCCGGCGCAGACGCTGCGTCAAGTCGAGCCCGTTGACCCAGGGGCGCAGCACGTCGCGGTTCGAGCGGCCGTCGGGGTTCGGCGCATCCAGCCACGCGAAGGCCTGCTCCTCGGGGATCTCGAAGGGGCCGCCCTGAACGGTCAGTCAGTGGCCGCCATCAACGCCAACCTGACCGGCGGCCTCGACCTGACTGCGGCTCAGCGGCTCGCGGAGAACCTCGGGCTCTCCTTCATGGGCGACACGAAGATCGACTCCTCCCAATTCCGTAGATCACGACAGCACCATCGTGCCACGCAGTGGCCCCAGGCGCTGCGATAGGTCCTTGAGCCTTCCCCGCTGCGGGCCACCGGCGCCGTGGGGTCGTGTGGAGAAGGCCTTGCGCGTGCTGGGCGGCGGGCCCAGGGGACGTGCACCGCGGTTGGCGGTCGTGCGGGCCGAGATGGTGCCACTACGGTCGGTGCGCATGAGAAGCCAACGCGACGACTGCCGGCCAACGCCGTCTGGCGCGATCGACGGCCTCCCAGCATCCGCGCATGGCGTGCGGTCCCGCTTTGTTGGTCGCTCAGAGCGTCCACAGCCACAGGCGACCCCACACCGTTGCGAGGACCGTCCAGACGAGTGACGCCAGACCGGCGCCGGCCATCCCGCGATGCCCGCGTCCAGACGCCGAGCTCCGCAGCAGGCCCAGCTTCTGACGGGCAGGCGAACTGCTGCAGCAGCAGCGACACGAGCAGGATCGCGCCGCCAATAGCAAGGACGCCGACGGAGAACCGCAGGCGTTGGCGCGTCTGCGGCAGGCGCGGCAGGGCGAGCGCGACCAAGGCGAAGCCCATAGTCGCGAGGAGCGCGAGCCAGACGGCGGCCGTGGCATGGTCGACGGTGTACGGGACCTCCGTCGCGACCGTACGGAGCGGCGCCGAATTGGCCCGCATCGTCCACGCCGCCACCCCGGCCCATCCCGCGAGCATGCCTGACAGGGAGGGTTCCGCGGCGGCAGCGAGGGCCCCAGCCAGGAAGGCCGGGCCAAGCAAGGCGGCGTAAGCGGCGACCTCGGCCGGGAAGATGGCCGGTCCTGACCAGGTGGCGGCCCGAGCAGGCATCCGCCGGCCACGAACAGGAACGCTAGGGCGAGACGCCCGAGCCAGACCAGCGGTCGACTCGGGCCCCGGTTCGACGTCGCGACGATGGCCCGCCGGATGCGGCGGTCAACGCCGTGGGAGCCGCCGGCGCTCGGCCCCGGTGCGCGCCTCCGTCGCGACGAGGCGTCGGGGCGCTCCGCCCGTGTCAGAGCAGATCGCCCAAGAGCGGCGTCTCGGCCTTGTACACCTGGCGCAGGTACGCCAAGCCGGAGGCCTGGTCCTCGTCGCTGAAGGCCTCGACGCCATCGGTAGGAACCACGATGCGGTAGCCCCGGAAGAAGGCATCGGCGGCGGTGTGGCGCACGCACATGTTGCTGTGCTGGCCGGTGAGCACGAGGGTGTCCACCCCGTACTGGCGCAGCAAGGGCTCCAGTCCTGTCTCGTAGAAGCAGGAGTAGGCCCGCTTGGGCAGCAGGATGTCACCGGGCACGGCGGCAAGCGCCGGGATGATCTGCGCGCCGCTGGTGCCGGCCATGGCGTGCTCGCCCCATACCGCGAGCTCGAAGTCCCGGGGCAGGTGCGCATCGTTGGCATACACGACAAGCCAGTCATTCCGCTGCGCCCGGGCGCGTTCGAGGGCGACCTGCAGGGGTGCGACCAGGCGCTCCGAGCGGGGGTTGGCGATCACTCCCGTCACGAAGTCGTTGAGCATGTCGATGACGAGCAGGGCGCGCATACGGCCTCCCAAAGCTAGCTGGCTCGACGGCCGGAGACGCGCGACCGGGATGGATGCCCCGGCCTGCCATGGGGGCTGGCGAGCCTTCGCAGTATCCCACGCACGACGCCTCGTGAGCGGGGGCCGCTCCCTGCCACTAGGTGCCCATCGTGAGCGGCGCGCGAACCGACTTGTCGGCGCCGGGCCGGGGAGGCAAGGAGCCGAGCGCGCAAAGATCACCGAGGCCAAGACGGACCTGCCACGCCGCGTGCTCCTTCGCGACCTGCATGAGCGCTCGTGGGGCGGCTGATGTGCCACCCTCGCATCGGGGCGCGGGTCGGGCACGTGGCCGAGCGCACGGGCACCCCGGGCGTGTCGTGCGAGAACGGTCGGAATGGTCCGCGCGAGGGCCCAGCCCATGGTGGCCGCACCCTGTCAGTACGTCCCGAACGAACTCGCCCGCGCCGGCGCGCCGTCACCGCGCGCTCGGTCGCGCGATCATGCGCGAGCGGCCCATGATCACGCCCCCGATGACCACCCGCCCCCCGGCCAGTTGGAGCGCGGTGACCCGCTCGCCCAGCAGCGCGACCGCGAAAAGGACGCCCAGGAACGACTCCGGCCTCTTGTCGCAGTGAGGCCGACAGGTCGTACAGCTTCGCCGCAAGCTCGGCCGCGAGGGCCACCCGCAGCTCCTCGAGTGCTGCTTGGAGTTTCTCCCCATACGGCGGGGCGCTCACTTCAACCTTCTGCCCGTCGAGCATTCGCGGTGATGTCCAGACGCGGCGCCGTGCCCTGCACAAAGGTGACCGTGGCGACGAGGTCCATCGCAGGAAACCCTCCTCTCACGCGGCCTACACCGCCGGCCCCACGCGGAACTGCTGGGTCATCGCCCGGAGCGCGCTGGCCGCCGTCTTGCCGAACGCCTCGCGCCACGCGTCAGGGTCCTGGCCCGGGCCAGGCAGCTGCCGCGCATAGACCGCCCAACCACGGTCGTCCTTGCACAACACCGGGCCGATGACGATCCAGCCCGCTGGGAGCACCGCGCGCAGCTCCGCCCCGGCGGCGTCGCGTTCCTCGTCGACCATCGTGCTCGCTCGGGGCGAGGATCCCCCGCGGCGTGCTCCTGCTCGGTTCGCCCGGCACCGGCAAGACGCTCATGGCGCGCGCTGTGGCCGGCGAGGCCGGCGTGCCGTTCTTCAGCATTTCCGGCTCCGAGTTCGTGGAGATGTTCGTCGGCGTCGGCGCCTCCCGCGTGCGCGACCTCTTCGACCAGGCCAAGCGGAACAGCCCCTGCATCGTGTTCGTCGACGAGATCGACGCGGTCGGTCGGCAGCGTGGCGCCGGCCTGGGCGGCTCGCACGACGAGCGTGAGCAGACGCTCAACCAGATCCTCGTCGAGATGGACGGGTTCGACACCAACACGAACGTGATCGTGGTGGCCGCCACCAACCGGCCCGACGTGCTCGACCCGGCGCTCCTGCGGCCCGGCCGGTTCGACCGCCAGGTCATCCTCGACCGGCCGGACATGAAGGGGCGCCTCGAGATCCTGCGGGTGCATGTCCGGGGCAAGCCGCTCGACAAGGCCCTCGACCTCGAATCGATCGCCCGTCAGTCGCCCGGCTTCAGCGGCGCCGACCTGGCCAACATCGTCAACGAGGCGGCGATCCTGGCGGCGCGCCGGAACAAGAAGGTGATCGGCGGCGCGGAGTTCATGGAGGCCCTGGACCGCGTGATGGCGGGCCCCGAGCGCAAGAGCCGGATCATCAGCGACGCGGAGAAGGCGATCATCGCGTACCACGAAGGCGGGCACGCCCTCGTGCAGCGCATCCTCCCCAAGTGCGACCCCGTCACCAAGGTGACGATCATCAGCCGCGGCATGGCCTTGGGCTACACGATGGCCCTCCCCGAGGAGGACCGCTACCTGCAGTCGAAGTCCGAGTTCGAGGACAAGATCGCCGGCCTGCTCGGCGGCAACGCGTCCGAGAAGCTCGTCTTCGGCGACACGACCACCGGCGCATCGAACGACATCGAGAAGGCCACCAACCTGGCGCGCAAGATGGTCACCGAGTACGGCATGAGCGAGAAGCTCGGCCCGCTGGCCCTCGGCAAGCGCGAGGAGATGGTCTTCCTGGGCCGCGAGATCGGCGAGCAGCGCAACTACTCGGACGAGGTGGCCAAGCAGATCGACGACGAGGTGCGCACCATCATCGACCGGGGATACGCCCGCGCGATGGAGGTCCTTTCCGCGTACCGGGATCGGCTGGACACCCTCGCCCAGCGACTCGTGGCGGAGGAGACGCTCGACCACGCCGAGTTCGAGAAGATCTTCGCCGACCTTCCCGACCCGCGCAAGGAGCAGGGTGGCCCGACCCCGCGGCCCATCGGCGTGCTGACGCCGGATCATCGCCTACCGGCGGACGGCTCGTCGCCGACCGGCCCGGTGCCGGCACCGTCTCCGTCCCCGGCCTGATCAGGCACCGCGGAGCCCCGAGCCGAGCGCCGCCAGCGGTCTCCGCGCGACCGTCCTGAGCCCGCGTTGGCATCAGGCCGTGGCGCGGGCGGCATGCTCTTAGGCCTGCACACCACGCGCTTCCGGATCTCCCCGCAGCCCGACGGGGTCGGAAGTCGATGCCCGCCTGTCCGCCAGCCAGGGCGTTCGTCATATGGACCCTGCCGCTCGTGTTCGCCAGCAGCGCGCTGTGACCCACCAGCACCATGGCTGACTAGCTTCCCCCATTCGTCGAGTACCAGCCCGTCACGAGCCAGAGACTCTCACTTGCGGCGAGGCCACGCTGGTGCCACGGAGCCCCCGGTGGCGAGGGGCCACGGATGGCGCACCGATGCTCTAGCCTGTGCAGCGTCAACCTGCTCGAAGGAGACCAGCGTGGCCAAGGACAAGAAGGCGAAGCCGGACAAGAAGGGTAAGAAGGGCAAGTAGCCCGCCCGTCGCAACGAGCACCGATGGCCTCTGGACGAACGACCAGGGGCCATCACGATTGCTGCCCACCGCTGCCGGTGCCACGAGGCTGACGGGACGAAGTCGGGGTCCAAGACCTAGTGGCACGCCGGCTCCTGCGGCCCCACACGACGGCGTTGATCGCGTCTCATTCTGGTCGGCCCGCCTGCGACGTTGCCACCCGACGCTGGGCACGGAGTACGGGCTGTGGCACCCTGCGTGCATGCGGAGTTGCCTGACCACTCTGGCGCTCCTACTCGTGGCAGCAGGCCTCGCCGCGTGGTTCATCCCACCCATCGTGGCCGGGTACATCGTGGAGGGAGCGCTCAGCAGCGCGGGCTTCACGGCGACGAGTACCGCGATCGCGGTGCAGGCCGACCCGCCCCCGCTGCTGCTCCTCGGTCATGCCGACACGGTCACGATCACTGCCGTCGCGGCGGACGTGCGAGGCCTGCATATCGATCGGCTCGACGTCTCGCTCGCCGACGTTGATCTGGTGGGCCGCTCCTTCGCGTCCATCGAGGGGACGCTCTACGCGGTTCGAGTGGAACAGCCCGACGGTCTCGGGTTCGTGGCCAGCGAGGTGGACATCCGGGGACCGAGCGAGGCCGCGGCCACGACCCTGCGCATCGGTGCCGCGGATGTCCGCTCGATGGTCGCCGCGGCCTACGCTGCGGGAGCCCGCGGCGCCCCGCCGATCGTCGTGGACCTCGCCCCTCCCGCGGGACTGGTCCTGCTGGTCGGCGGACTGCACGAACAGGCGATCCTGACCGTCGGTTCCGACGGATCGCTCATCATGCAGCTCGGCGGGGTCGCGATCACCCTGGCGCGCCCGGCGCCGGGCCTGCCCCTCCGGCTCCGGTCGCTATCCGTCAGCCCCGACATGCTCCTGATCAACGGCCTCATCGACGCGCGCCGCTTGGTGCCCTGATCCGGGGTCGAGCGTGTGTCGCCACGCCTGCCAAGGACATCGAGGCCCTTCACTGCAGCCAGAGCGTGGTGCACAGCCACCCCTTCACGATCTGTATCGGACCGTGGCACCAGCGTCTCCAGGTGCTCTTGGCACCCACCTGACCGCGAGATGGCGTCTGAGAGCGCTGGTCGCCCCGTGGGCTCGGGGAGGCGGTCGGGCTAGCGAGCGTTCACGCTCCTCATGAGAACCGCGCGGTTCCCGGTGGGGTCGGTCAGCGTCCAGCGCAGGATGTGCGCCCCGGGGCGAAGCAGCGAGGCAGGCACCATGTCGTAGCGTCCGCTGGACCGTCCCGTGAGGGTCCAGCGCGCCAGCGTGCGTCCGCCGAAGGCGAAAGCGAGAGTCTTCAGGCCCGTCCGGTCGCGCACGAGGACGGCGAACTCGTGGCTCCGGAACGACGCCACGACGGACGGCGTGTCGAGCACCCGCGCGAACACCGGGGTGGCCGGATCGCTCGCGAGCGTGGCCTTGGTATGGGGGCGGGCGCCAGCCGGAACCTGGCTAGCGTTAGGAGCGGCCTCCGACCCCCGGGGCGCTCAATCCGCCGGGTTACGCCTGGGTGATGGGCCGCGCCGGCAGCAGCGCCCGAGCCTAGTGGCCCTTCGGGGATCCCTTCGGAGATGGCCAGAACTGGATGTTCTTGATGGGCGTGCTCAACGTGCAGGTGAAAGCCGCAGCGACGCTCGAGACGGTGTAGCTCCGTGGAGCGACGGCTGGCCGACGCGCGCACGCCGGCGGACAAGGGGGCCGCCCGGGCGGATCTCGCCGCGCTGGACGCCCGCCATGCCGGCAACCCCCTCCAACTGGCGCACCAGCTGGAGGGGCTGACCGGCCTCGAGTTGCGGCTCACGATCTTGGGCTACGTCCAGCGCGGAGGGACCCCCTCACCCGCGGACCGGCTGCTGGTCACCCGCCTGGGCACGGCCGGGGCCGACCTCGTGGCGGCAGGCCAGTTCGGGGTGATGGTGGCGGCGGCCGGTGACGACACCCGCCCCGTCGCGCTGGCCGAGGTCGCGGGCAAGCGGAGGACCATCCCGCTCGACCACTCCTGGATCGCGACGGCCAGAAACGTGGGCACCTGCCTGGGCGACTGAGGCGACCCGGACGGACCGGCCGTGCCACGAGCGCTGCCCTCGGCGGGGACGAGCACGATCAAGCGATCGTGGGTGGCAAGCGATCCGGCGCTGGGCTCGACGTTCCGGGCGATCAGGCAACTCCCAGCACGCTCTGGGTGGGTTCCGAGCGGTAACCCTGTCGAGTCTTGTCCCGCCTGTGGCGTGACCGAGGCCCCCGCGCTTCGGGGCGAGCGGCACTACACCACGTCCGCGGAGCCCACGATGCTGAGGAACCCTCGACGGAGGCGCTGCTTTGGACTCCGGGTTCCTGTTCCTGCTGAGCCTCGTCCTGGCCGTCGTCCTGCTGCAGGCCGCGTTCGCGGTTCGGCGCGTGTGGAGGGGGCGTCGCCCGTGAACGCACCCATGGTTTGCGACCCGCTCCGGCTCCTGGTCGTGGACGACCACGAGGTGGTGCGTCAGGGGCTAGTGGCCCTGCTGGCACGGCGGGCGCGGTTCCAGGTCGTGGCGGAGGCCGGCACCGTGACGCAGGCGCTGGAGGCGGCCCGCACGTACCACCCTGACCTGGTCGTGATGGACGCCCGGCTGCCCGATGGCTCAGGCATCGCGGCCTGCCGCCAGATCAGGCACGAACGACCGGCGACGCGCGTGGTGATACTGACTGGCTACGCCGACCAGGGGGCAGTGGTCAGCGCGATCGTGGCCGGCGCGAGCGGCTACCTCTTGAAGGACAGCCGGGGCCGCGACCTGGTGACCGCGCTCGAGGCGGTGGGGCGCGGCGAGTCGCTCCTCGACCCGGCCGTCACCGAGCCGCGTGCTCGAGCGCCTTCGGTGCACCCCGGGCGGGACCTC
>CAWIHR010000033.1:0-162880 GCA_963835945.1 uncultured Chloroflexia bacterium | reverse complement strand
CGGCCACGGCACCGGTGCGGATATTCTTCAACACCGGGGCACGTCGGGATGAGACCGCGAACCTGCGCCACTCCCCTACTGATCGCGACGTGGTTCTGAACCGCGGCACGGTGCGGCTGTTCAGCAAGGGCAGCCGGGAGCGGTTCGCTCGAATTGACTATCACACCGTCGATACGCTCTAGGATCGCCTGCGCGTGCGTCGCCGGCATCAGCGCGCCGATCTTCCCTGGCTCTGGCTGGGCAAGAAGGGCAAGCTAACCGACAGCGGCATCGCTCAGGCGATTCGCACGCACGGTGAGCAGCCGGCATCGAAGGCCTGCATCCCCATGCGTGTCAGCACGCGTGGCGGCACTACGCCGACAAGGCCGGGCTCACCCGGACGTACCTTATGCCCCTGGGTGGATGGAAGTCGTCGGCGATGCTACGACGCCACGCCAGCACCGGCAAGACAGAGCGGGCGCTCGACGGCGCGAAGCGTGCGGCCGTGGGTGACACGCTATGAGCGACAAGGACAACCCCTTCGGCTTCGTCCCCGTCACCCCGAAGTTGCTCGAGGAGCGGTTCTGGGCGGAGCGGGACCTCGGCCCAAACCCTGACCCCGACTTCCTCGCCTGATGGGAGCACATGTGCGCCGAGGGGCGTGCCTTCAATGACGAGGATCTCGTCGTCCTAGTCGCATGCTACGAGCGGACCAAGAAGGCGCCCCTGAAGAAGCGCACGGGGGCCGCCAACCACCTGCGACGGGCGGTGGAGTTGCGGGCGGACGCCAAGACGGCGAAGGTTCTGCATGGAACCTGGTGTCTGTGCGCACCACCAAGATGGCCGATCGCAGGCTTTCCGCCGCGTCATAGGGCCATATGCCTCTTGCAACCGAGGCGCGTCGGCGCAGCCTGAGCGGCGCATTACGGGGAGCCATGACGCGCGGCCCACATACTGGCCGCCGGGACCGCGCCGAGCCACTGGCGAGACCGACCCGCGGGATGCTGGACGGGGCCTATGAGCTGGCCGACTGGGCTCGGGTGCTCGCACCCGAGCAGGAGGCGCTCCCGCGGAGGGTTCCGATGCGAGTGGTCGTCGTCGAGTTCGCTGACCGTGCCTCGGCGAAGCTCGCGGTGCGCGCGATCCGTCCGGTGCTCACGAGCACAGCCGGCACCTGGTGGCTCGAGCAGCGCGACGAGCGCTGGCTGATCGGTGGCCCGGTCCCCACCGAATGGGAGGACTTCGTGGCCGACACGGTCAGCGCGCTGGGCGGCTACGAGGTGCCAGACGACCGCCTCTCGCGACGCGCCGACGACGAGCGGCTCGCGCGTCGCCTGCGGGAGCTCCCGTAGGGCTGACGGAGGCAGAGAGTATGAGCCCGACTGCTGGGCTGCGGTCGCCGCAGTCCGAACAGGAGGCGCGAGCGCAGGTCGAGACCGAACCGTCTGACGTGGCTACCTTCGACTGGCCGGGCGCCGTGGCCGTCTGCGTGGCGCTGACGAAGCGCGGCTGGCTAGCCCACACGCGGCTCGTCGAGCCCGGGGATCGCTGGGCCGTGGAGGCGCAGCTCAAGCGGTTGCCGTCGGATGAGTGGAAGACGCTCCGCATGGACGGCCACGTCCGCTGACGGTGCCCTAGGCGTCGCGCTCACCCCTTGCTCATTCAGGGCCCCGGCTGTCGCCCCCGTCCGAGGGGGTGCATGGGGGGGCCAGCTGTCGACAGCCCCGATGTCGGCGAGATAGGTTATCGCGCTGCGCCGCGTGCAGATGAAGCTGTTCATGATCCCGCGCGTGCACCTCGAAGAGGAGAGCCACTACCTGCCTGCCTCCTGCTGACGCGCAGGCCATCGCCGCGGGGATGCAGCACGCCCAGCCGCGGAGCCGCGCTAGCTGTGATTCCCGAATAGGTTGTTGACAAGCGAGAGCCTCCCGAGCTCGGTGTGGGTATCCAGCTCACATCGAACGGGAGGCTCTCGTGGCACATCGTAGGGCGAAGCTCACCGCGCTCGGCCGGCGGCTTCTGGTCGATCGGATCGTCATGGACGGGATGGCCGTGGCCCACGCGGCGGACATGGCCGGGGTGAGCCGCCAGACGGCCTGGAAGTGGCTGCGACGGTTCGAGGCCGAGGGTGAGGCCGGGCTCGTGGACCGGACGTCGCGGCCCCATCGTTCGCCACGGGCCCTGGCGCAGGAGCAGGTCGATGCCATCCTCGCCGCCCGGCATGCCCATCGGTTCGGGCCCCATCGGCTGGCATCCCTTCGTCGGGAGCCCGCGCTCGACGATCGGCGACGTGCTCTCCCGACATGGCCTGTCGCGTCTCGCCGATACGGACCGACCCTCGGGAGTCCCGATCCGGTACGTCCGCGAACGGCCGGGCGAGCTGCTCCACATCGACGTCAAGAAGCTGGGACGGATCCCCGATGGGGGTGGTCATCGTTTCCTCGGCCGAATCACCGGGACCCCGCGGTCGCATGGGGCCGGCTACGACTACCTGCACGTGGCGATCGACGACATGAGCCGGGTCGCCTTCGTGCAGCCATTCCGCGACGAGCGCGGCACCACATGCGCCCGCTTCCTGCTCGACGCGGCGGCGTTCTTCGCCGGTCACGGGGTGCGTATCGAACGAGTCCTGACCGACAACGCCAAGAACTACACCGAGTCCCGGGCGTTCGCCGCGACCCTGGCGGCGATCGGCGCCCGCCACAAGCGGACCCGGCCCTTCCGACCCCAGACCAACGGGAAGGCCGAGCGGTTCAACCAGACCCTGCTGGCAGAGTGGGCCTACGTCCGTATGTACGAGACGAACCAGGCGCGGCTCGACGCCCTCCCGGCCTGGCTCGACCACTACAACACGGGCCGACCGCACGGTTCACTCGACGGCCGCACCCCGATGAGCGTCCTCGTCAACAACGTGTCCGGGAATCACATCTAGGGCCGCACCCACGCCGCGGCTGGTCGCCAGCGCGCGGCAGGTGCACCCCGGAAGTCGTAGCCTGTGACCATGGCCAGCCCACAGAAGGAGACCCGCCGCAAGGCCGAGCGCAGGGCCGCCAAGGTTGAGCGTGCCCTCGAGCGCGAGAGGCAGCGACGGACAGCGCGCGAGGCGAATACACCAGAAGTCGCTCCGCCGCCCGCCGCGCCGCCTAAGCCGCGGCCGACGCGGTAAGGGGGACGACGGAAGTTCCCTGCGGCTCGCGCGGGGGATAGTGGCCCCTGACGGCCAGGGTGCCATCGGGACAGCATGGACGTGAGGGGTGACCCGTGACAACCGCACCAGGGGCGACAGCGGCGCTGTACGCCGGTTACTTCCATGAGGCCCACAAAGCCATGCGCGAGGTTGTCAGCGGCCTGAGCCCGGCTCTCCTCGACTGGAAGCCCGGCACGGAGACGAACTCGATCGCCGCCCTGATCGCGCACACGCTCGACTCGGAACGGGGCCTCACGGCGATCGTGGCCAGCACCGCGCTGCCGCGCGACCGCGATGCCGCGTTCCGAGTCTCCGGCCTTAGCGCGGATGACCTCGTGACGATGATCGATGCCGCCGAGCGGGACGTGGACGGGTCCCTCGCTGGTATCACGGAGCAGCGCTTGGACGCGCCGATAGAGCGTCCCATGCGGACGGCGAGCGGCGCCTGGTGGCTGCTGCACGCCGCCGTGCACAGCCGAGAGCACATCGGTCAGGCTACCCTGACCAGGCAGCTCGCCGAGCAGGCCGTGGCCGCACGGCAGGGGACGTGAGCTTCCAGGCGAGGACATAACGCGGGGGGTCGCGCCGCGCGGCGCCAACCCGGGTTCCGGCTCGGGTAGAGCCGACAAGCAAGGGTCGATAGGTCGGCCCTCTGCAGTCCGGCTGCCAAGCACGCGCTGATCGACTGAGCCAAGCGTCCGATTGCACGCCCCATGTCGCTGCATCGCATTGGCCTTGGCGTGCTCACCTAAGTCGTTGCCGGCCGGCGGGGAGTCGGCCGGCAACCTTCAGTGACCGCACGGCGTTCGTCGGTTCGTGACCTCGGACTCTTCCCCACGGCACAAGCGGGCGCCATCCTGCGAACACGGAGGTGCTGCCATGGGAGCGAAAGTCGGAGATCGTATCGTCGTCGAGTCCGAACGCGTCGGCACCCCCTCGCGGGAGGGCGCCATCCTCGAGGTCATCGAGTCCGCGGCAGGACCGCACTACCGGGTCCGCTGGGACGACGGGCACGAAAGCGGCTTCTGGCCATCCGCTGGCAGTGCACGGATCATGCCGGCTGGCGAGGCGAAGCCGGGCGGGACCTCGGCCGCGCCTGATTTCGAGGAGACCCGGCCCCTCGCCCCTCGCTGACCTATGGCTCGGGTGGCGTGGCGTCCGGTTGGCGGAAGAGCATCCACCCAGCGGGCCAGCATCCTGGCCCGTGAGCTCCCCGGACCCCCAGCCTCCGGTCGGAACCCATCCAGTGCGCCGGAGTGGTGCGCCTTTGCGTGGCGGATCGGCCCCCCGGCGAACGCGACGAGCGCGGTGGCAAGCGACACCGGGAGCGCAGTCTGCGCTGAGTACGCGAGGTAGTCGAGGCGAGTCCTCAGCGACAGCCGCGGGCTCGCGAGCAGGGCGGTCGTCAGCTCGAGCTCGCGGCGGATAATCCCCTCCCCCCAGCGTAGCCGCTGGCGCCGCAGCGCACCGAGGTCGAGCACCGGCTCCCACGCCATGACGTCCGCCGCCCAACCGACCCGCTGGCCGAGAATAGCGAGCCGCGACGAGAGGTCCAGGTCTTCGCAGAGCGCGTCCTCGTGCCAGCCGCCTACGGCCGAGAGGAGATCGCGCCGGACGAGCCTCCCGTTCCCGCGAAACTCACTGCAGCCGCCATTGCCCCATCGGCCGAGCTGAATCTCGCCGTCGGCATCCTGCTCGTCCGCCTGGGCACCCTCAAGCTGCTCCAGGAGCCAGCTGCGGGGCCGGTGGCGTAGCCTGCGCCGACGAGCGCTCATCGCGCCAGCGCCGCGGGCGAAGTAGGTCGCCGCTCGTCTCAGGTAGTCGGGCCCCACTCGCGCGTCGGCATCGACAACGGCGATGAAGTCGCCCCGGTAATCGGCTGGTCCGGTGGCGCTCAAGGCGGCGCCCTTCCCATCGGGGAGCGGGCGCACTCGTGGGCCCGTCGACGTTCCGACAAGGGGGCCGCGGCGGATCACCCGCGTAACCTCGCCGATGCCGACGACCTGTGCAGCCCTAGCCGCTACCAGGCCGGTTCCGTCGGTAGAGCGGTCATCGACCAGAATGATCTCGAACCGGGGGGAGCCGTCGGCGTGTGGTGGTCTTGAGCGGCGAGATCGGCGAGCAGGCGCGGGATGACAGCCGCCTCGTCGCGCCCAGCGACCCACCACGGTCGCGAACGGGAGCGGGCCGAGCCGTGAAATCTCCAGCTCGGTGAGCGGCGGCAGCGAGGCGTGCCGGCTTGCGGGAATCAGCAACAGCGTAGACGCCGCGAAGGCGACGCACAGCAGGGCGAGGAGCACGACTGGCAGCACCAGGACCAATGCCGCGCCAGGGCTGTCAGCAGGATCAGACGGCGGCGATCCGCCGGCCCGTCGGCACGGCGCTCACAACAACTCGCCGGGGCCGGAAGGCGGCCGGCCCGGTTCCGTCGGTTCCCGCAATCGTCGCTTGCCAGAGCCTCCGTTTCCTGCGCGCAGTTTGCGCGGAGACCGTGCGGAGGCGGCGGGGACGACGTCGACCGTCGTGACGTGCTGGCTCGGCGTCGCCGCGGCGGAAGCGCCGGGCGACACGGCAAGAATCGAACCGACGCCCGCCAACCCGACCAGCAGCGCGGCAGCGAAAAGCACAGCTGGCGTGCCGACAAAGTCGGCGACAGGACCCACGATGACGATGGGCAGGAAGCTTGAGATGCTCACCAGCATGTTGAGCACGCCGAAGACACGCCCGCGCACTTCCTCCGGCAACTCTTCTTGGAGCTGCGTCTGAGCCGGGATCGCCACGAACGCGTAGGCGCCACCTGCAAGGAACGCCAGCAGCACCACGATCGAGAGCAGCGACACGAGCCCGCCAAGGTCCGCGACGGTCTGCTCTCGCGCGCTGGCCTCGAGGAAGCGCGACAACGGTCCCGCGATCGACAGCACACCCAGGGCCGCCGACAACCCGACCAGGCCGCCCTCGATCACGCGCCGCCGCGGCACGTACCGGCCATAGGCGTTGAGGACCAGGATGCCCATCACGATCCCGGCGCCCAGAGGGAGCACCACGACTACGAAATCCTGCTCCCGCAGGCCGAGTGCCTTCGTCGCGAAGCCCGGCCCGAGTACTCCGAGGACCCCGATCAGCGAGGCCGTGATGGCGAGGTACGTGAGCGACCAGAAGATGCGCGGGTTAGAGCGGATGTACGCCAGCCCGTCACGGAGCTGGGCGACAAGCGTCGCTAGGGCCCGTTCGGCTCCGCCGAGGGCGCCCTCTTCGTCAGGGGCCGCCGCCTCCGCGGGCGGCAGTCTCATGCACAGGGCCGCGGCTACAAAGTAGAAGAACGCCACGAGGACCAGCAGCACGTTCGTCCCGGCCAGGTTCACCACGAGCGGCCCGAGCAGTGCGAAACCGAGCGCGAATGAGGCGTTCAGCGTGAACGTGAACAGCCCGTTCGCCTGCATCAGCCGATCGCGCTCGACGAGGACTGGGATCATGGCGGCCTCGGCTGGTGCGAAAAGCGTGGTCACCGTGGAGACCAGCGCGTTGAGCACGTAGACCAGCACCAGCTGGTTGCTGACGAGCACCATGGCGAGGAACGCGCCGCCGCGCAGGAGGTTGGTGGAGATCAGGATCAGGCGACGGTCCATCCGGTCGACGTAGACGCCGGCGACCGCGCTGAAAGCCACCGCCGGTACGAGGAACGTCAGGATCAGCAGGCTCACCGCCGAGTTCGACCCGGTCAGGCCGTAGACGAGGATGGTCAACCCGTAGATGACCATGTTGCCGCCGATCTGGGTCGAAGCCTGCGCGAGCCACAGCGCCAAGAATTGGCGGTTGGACAGGACTCCAAGCCCGGACGGCTCGGGACCCACGTTCGTGGTCCCGAGGTCGGCATGGTCGCGGGCCTGCCCTTCCGCAGACGGCCGGCTCGGAGCGTGCCTCATGCGACCCGGTTCATGAGGAGGGTTCGCGGAGTTGCGGTTCACGAGGAGAGATCCGTGCCTGGCCCGCGTTCGAGGAAACCGGCGAGCCGTCGTTCGACGTCGCGCCGCTCCAGCAGCACCCGTCGCCCACAGCCGTCACAGACGAGGCCGATGTCTGCACCAAGCCGGACGACGCGCCACGTCGTCGCCCCGCAGGGGTGCCGCTTCCGTAGCCGCACGCGGTCGCCGAGGACGAATTCGACGACGGGACGATCCGACACCGTGCGTTCAATGCTCCGTCGCATCGGTCACGTGCCGGGACGCGATCCTCGGCGCGGGCACCGCGCGGTGCTCCAGCGCTCCGGCCAGAAGCCGACGTTCGCTGCCCACAGCATCGACCGCGGCGAGGGCCTCGATGTAGCCCTGCGTGAAACGCAGGCTCGGCTCGGGTCTCACCGTGAACGGGTCCGCCAGCACGCGCGCCCGGAACTGGCCTCGCCGCGTGGTGCGGTCATCGAGCGCGACGACTGCAGGGCGCACTCGGCCAACTGATCCATCCGCGACAGACTACCAGCCTACCGTCGGGGCTGACCGTCTCCCGGGATCAGTGACTGGTCGGTCGCGGGGAGCACTAGGGAACCTGATGGCGCCACCGTGATCTGGACGCCTGGGCTGGTGACCTGAAGCTGGCTGACGATGCCCCCGACGCGGGTGAGAGAGGCGGTCAGATTGATGCTGTCCCCAATGGCCGACACCTGGAACGGCGAGGGCAATGGGAGGTTCTCCACCGAGAGTGCGCCTGGAGGTCCGGCCACCACGGTTGCGGTCACCACCCGAACCGAACTCACCGCCAGCGCCTCGGCGCCCGCCAGGCGCAGCTCGTTCAGAAGCTCATTGGCCTCGTCGGCTGTCATCGGCCCCGCACACTCGACCACAACGCCAGGCCCCGTGACTGGATCGAGGCCGGCCCAGAGGCGGATCCCGGCCAAGTCGTCACGCAGTCCTCCGACGGCCGAGACGCCTTGGTCTCTGGCCTGCTGGAGTGCCCGCGCCTGAGACTCCAGCGTGCTGACTTCGGCGGCAAGTTGCGTGTTGCGGTGGTTCAGGCTGGCGATCAGCGTGGTGAGATCCGTCTCCGACAGGTTCGCGAGCCCCACACCCCCTGCCTGGGCGCGCAACTGGACGATTGCCAAGAACCCCAGGACTAGTGCGACGAACGCGATCGTCCACTGCGCCCTCGGTGACCGCATGCCGCTCATGGCCCGGAACCCGCCGACGTCGGTGCAGGCGTCTGGCCTGGCGGAAGGGCTCGCGCATAGGCGAGAGCTACCGTTCCTGCATAGGCCGGCACGACAGCCTTGTCGAGCGACCCGGCGCCCAATCCGATCCCGTATCCCTCAACGCGCGCCTTGAGGAAGCGCTCAAAGTTGGCGGAAGACGTGAGCCGGGCGTAGAGATCGTTCGGCCCGATCGCCACGATCTGGTACGGCGGCTGAAGGTAGGTGCCGTTGAGGAGGATGGACGAGCCGATGTCTGTCATGCCGCTGGTCGCCGTTATCCGCTCGCCGTTGACTGCGATCGCTTCCGCGCCGTCGAGCCACAGTTCGTTGACAACGGCGAGCAGATCGCTGCTGCCGACCAAGTAGTCACCGGGTGCCGCGCCGGGCGGGATCGCCTCGGTGGAGTCCTCGAGCTGCACGACCACCCCGGGCCCCTGGAGGTCCACAAGCCCTGCGGCGAGCCGCGCCTGCTCCAGCTGCTGGTTCAGGCTCGTGACGAGCGCGTTATTGCCCTCAGACGATGCCTCGAGGTCTTCGATCTGCGCGCGCAGCTGCAGGATCTGCGCCTTCAACCCGTCCTGCTGGGACTGGAGCTCGGTGGCGGTCTCCACCAGTGGCGGCCGCTCCTGGCTTGTGTACTGGACGACGGATGGCTCAGCGCCCGCCTGCGCCACCATCAGAAAGCCGAGCACGAGCATTGCTGCCGCGAGCGTGAACTGCCAGCTTGGCACGCGCCGCACACGGGCGACCAGGGCGGCCATCAGGGGCGCCTCCGGAGGAAGAGAAGCAGACTGAACGCCAGCCGCCGGCGCCCCGCAGACGCCGCCGAGACGGCTGTGGCCAGCGCCGACACCACGCCGAGCAGGGCGACGGCCGACAACGAACCGGGCTCTTGCAAGTTCGACCAGTCGTCGGGGTCGGGAGCCTGGTGCATGCCGGCAAGTCTATCCAGCACCACCCTGACACGCCCGGGTCGAGCGCGGACCACAGCAGCGGCGGAGGCGACAGGGTACAGGATGAGGCGCCCGGCGTGTGCGGCCCGCCGAGCGCCTCGCCTGGTCGGTCGATGCGGTGCGCAGCGCCCCCGGCCTGGGTCGCCGGCAGCTAATGGACGATCGTCACCTTCGTGGTCGTCTCGGGCACGACGGCCTCGGACACTGATCCGTCAGGATCCGGTCGAACAGGCCGCTGTGGCGACTTCCCATCACGATATGGTCGTACCCGCCGTCCAGGGCAGTCCGCACGATCGCCTCCGCTATGTCCCCGAAGGGTTCGCGCAGCGTGGGGTTGATGCCAGTGTCGCGGATCTGGTGGCGCGCTTCCCGAAGCTCGGAAGAGTGCACACTCGCGTCATCTCAGGGATCCAGCGCGAGCCGCCCCGCATGCACCGGCACGACGCTCACCACGCCGAGCTTGGCGCCGTTAAGTTTCGTCAGCTCGACGGTGAAGTCGAGCGCCCTCCGGGCCTGCTCGCTGCCGTCGTACGCTAGCAGAATCCTTCTCGCTCAGCATCGGTCAGGTCACCTCCGGCGCGCAGGCTGCAACGTAGGAGATGTGCGGGACAGGGCCGGACGGCCGTGCAGGAGGCTGCCGCGCGCGCCATGACGGCACGGTAGCCGGCATCGTGGGATCGGGTGCCGCTGCGTCTGGCGCCTCCGAAGTCGTGCCCTGAGTAGACAGGGACTCGCTCCAGCCGTCTGGCCGACCCGGAGCGGCCGCGAGCAGCTGGGCCCAGAGGCGGTAGAGTCCCACCTCGGACCGCGCGACTGGTGGCGGCATCGCGCAATCTGCCAGGTCTACGTGCGCAGCGGCGCGAGGTGGAGACGAAGCGCGCGGGTGGAGATTGCGGGTAAGGAAGTTGTCGGAATCGCAGTCCAGCTCGACGCCTCGCCGTTCGCCCACGATTTCGGCACCGCTGGTTCAATGGCGCCCCCGGACGGACTCGGGCACGCAGTACCAACGCAGCGTACTGGACTGGTACCTGGAGGTCGGCTGAGGCCGCTCCCCTACCCTCTCGTCCCGACGGCACGGCTTGGTCGTGGCGAGAGGAGTCGCGTCCAAACCACCCGACTGATCATCTGGATCCGGAGGGACGACTCCACCCTGCTTCAACTCGTGCGTTCAGCCTGAAACCGCCTGGTCAGTCCACACATCCCTGGGGAGGCGAGGCCGCGCGGAGGTACGGTCGGTCGGCGTAGCTCGGAGCCCCCGCGTCGCCTCGACGAACTCTCGCGGCAGCTTGACGCTTGGCGGAGGCACTGGTCGGGCCTGCTCTCTCTCGATACGACCGCGCTATCGTTGCTGACACCCTTAGACGAGGAGGGACTCGACATGCGCCTCAGCGCGGCCACGGTTTACAGGATCATCACCTTCCTGCTGTTCCCGATCTCGGCGCTCGGCTACGTGATCTGGGTCGGCAAGCTCGTCGCCGCTCGCGGGTCGGGCGTGTCGTCGAGCGCCCAGGGTCCGCTGATAGCACGCTGGGGCCAGCACAACGTGGGTGTCCGCAAGGACGAGGCGGCGAACCGCCTGCTGATGGTCGCGCCCGGCATCTCCCCGCTGGCCGTGCACCTGGCGACGTACCCGACGCTGCTAGCCCACCGCGTGACGGGGTACATGTCCCCGTTGGTCCGGTACCCGTTCGAGGGCGACGTTCCCCCGCAGTACGAGGCGTCGGCTCGCGTCACGTTCTTCGACGAGGTGGTCGAGCGATACCTTCGCGAGATCTCCCAGTTCGTCATCCTCGGCGCGGGCTTCGACACGCGCGCGTTCCGGCTGCCGAAGGGCACGCCGGTCCGGTCCTTCGAGCTCGACGCCCCCAAGACGCAGGCGGTCAAACGCCAGATGCTCGAGAGAGCCGGCATCGACTCGAGCGGGGTCACGTTCGTCGCGGTCGACTTCGAGCGGGATGACTGGCTGGCGCGGCTCGTCGATGCCGGCCTCGACCCCGGTCAGCCGGCCCTCTTCCTGTGGGAAGGGGTGATCATGTACCTCGACAGGCGTGCGGTCGAGGCCACCCTGAGGACCATCGCCGGCACCGCCAAGGGCAGCGTCGTCGCGTTCGACTACTTCACGACCGAGCCCCTCACATCGAAGGCGTTCTACTGGCGCTACGGGAGAGTGGCGGCCAGGGCCGTTGGCGAACCCCTGACGTTCGGGATCGACAGCACGCCCCCGTCGCGGGACCGCCTGGCCGAGTTCCTCCGATCCTGCGGTCTCGCACTCGGCGAGCAGCGCACCCTGGGAGAGGAGACGGAAGGCAAGCGCGCCTGGGGTGGCTTCGCCACCGCCATCGTGGGTTAGGCGACACCGGCGGGGCCCCTGGGAGTTAGGTCGCGGGCGGCAGGCGCACCTTCGACGGGCACGAGCTCGATGAGCTGGGTGAAGGCGAGCTGCCAGGGCCAGCGCCAGGGCGTCGCGCTGGCGCTGGTCGGGGCGCGAGGACAAGCGCCGACACTACCCAACTGATCGTCTGGATCCCGAGGGACGACTCCACACCGCTTGAGCTCGTGCGGTCAGCTTGAGGTCATATGCCTCTTGCAACCGGGGCGCGTCGGCGCACCCTCAGCGCATACACGGGGAGCCATGACACGCGGCCCACAGACAGGCCGCCGGGACCGCGCCGAGCTCACTGGCGAGACCGACCCGCAGGCCTACCTTCCCGGAGGTGTGCCGTGGCGCTCGACCCGCAGGCGAAGGCGTTCCTCGATCAGGTCAACGCGATGGGCGGGCCGCCCATGTCGAGCATGAGTCCCGAGCAGGCGCGTGCTGGCTACCGCATGGTGATGTCGATGGCCGTCGGACCGGCCGAGGCCCCCGTGCCGAGCGAGAACCGCACGGTGCCCGGCCCGGCGGGCGAGGTTCCCATCCGGGTCTACCGCCCGTCCAGCGAGCAGCCCCTGCCCGTGGTCGTCTACTTCCACGGCGGCGGCTTCGTGATCGGCGATCTTGAGACCCACGACACGATCTGCCATCGGCTGGCCGCCGGGGTGCCGGCGGTGGTGGTGAGCGTGGACTACCGGCTGGCCCCCGAGCACCGCTTCCCGGCCGCCGTGGACGACTGCGAGGCCGCCACCGCGTGGGTCTCGGCCCACGCCGCTGACCTGGGCGGCGACCCCGCCCGGCTGGCTGTGGCGGGCGACAGCGCCGGGGGCACCTTGGCCGCCGTGGTGGCGCGCCGCGCCCGCGACAAGGGCGCCCCGCCCATCGCCTTCCAGCTCCTCATCTACCCCTCCACCGCCGCAGGGGGCTCGTTGCTTGTCATGGAGTACACCAAGGGCTACGGGCTCGATCTCGACACCTTGATGTGGTTTGGCGCCAGCTACCTCAGCGACCACGACCGGGAGGCCGCGCTTCCCGATGTCGCGCCCCTCGTCGTCGAGGATCTGACGGGCCTGCCGCCGGCGCTGGTGCTGACCGGCGAGTGCGACCCCCTGCGTGATGAGGGCGAGAGCTACGCCAAGCGCCTGCGCGAGGCCGGCGTCGCGGTGACGACGACACGCTACGCGGGCATGATCCACGGCTTCTACGGGTTCGACCGCATCTTCGACACGTCCAAGCGGGCCACCGCCGAGACGATATCCGCGCTGCGCGATGCGCTCGGATCGGAGGTGGCGCCGCCAGAACTCCAGCCAAGCACGGCCAGCGCGTGAGGCCGGCACTGTCACGGACGCCCTGACAGCGCGCAGCGTCAGGGCCAGCGGTCTTCCAAGCGGTTCCAGTCCAGTGATGGGATGAGTTCAGTGGGAGGGGTTCGCTGTGGCTGACTACGGGTTGTTCATCGGGTTCGGCGCGCCGCACGCGGGCAAGGAGGCGGCGGCGGGCAAGGTGTTCGAGGAGTGTGTCGCCTACTGGAGGCACGCAAGGCGGCGGGCGAGATCGAGAGCGTCGAGTACGTGCTCCTGAACGCCCACGGCGGCGACCTCAACGGTTTCTTCCTGCTGTGTGGCGACCCCGAGAAGCTGGGGCGGCTCAGCATGGCGCCGGAGTTCCAGCGCCTGACCATGCGCGCGAGCGCCTGCTCGAGGCCATGGGGTCATCCCCGCCCTCTCGACGCCGGGACGATGCGGTGGATGGGCGCGTGGAAGGAGGCCATCGCCGACCTGATCTAGAGGCGACGATCCCCACCATCCACGGCACACCGAGCAACGGGAGGCCCGCTCCGGCGGGCCTCCCTCGCGTGAGCGGCAGCTCGGTGTCTCGCGTCGACGCACATCCGCGCTCCGGTCCCCGGTCGAGCCACTTGCCCTTCGGTGAGCGCCAAACTGCGTGGTGCGTGTAGGCACCGGACGCGGAGTCGCTTAGGCGGGCAGCGATCTGCATGGCTACCCACACGCCCTCATCGGGTAGCCTCACCGCCATGTGCGGCCGCTTCACGCAGCGTCTCTTGTCGGCAGACTTCGCCCGCCTCTTCGGGGCACGCGATCTCCTCGAGAGCGCCGGTGAGGCGTACAACGTGGCCCCCGCCCAGCGGGTCGCGGTGGTGGCCGAGCGCGAGGAGGAACGTCTCTTAGGGCCTGTGGCCGAATTGCTGGTCCCCGGGCGCGAGCTGGCGGCCAGGAAGTGGGAACGGTGGCAGGGATGCGTCACCCAGAGCCGGCTCACGGCACGGGCGCCAGCACGGGGGGCCCGCCAGGGGGTTGTGGTCGCGCCGAGCGATGGGTTTTCGCCGCCGCCCCAGGGGGGGGCGGACGGCTGGCTCGGCTCGACCGGCCCGCTACAGCCGGCCCAGTAGGTAGCTGAAGGCAGCGACTTCGAGCCAGGCCTTGGCGCTCGCCTTGGTCCCCTCGTAGCAGCGGCTGAGCCGGCGCCAGCGCCCGAGTTGGGCGAAGGCGTTCTCCACCCGCCAGAGGGTCTGATAGGGCGCGAAGCCGACCTGGCCCGGGAGCGGCGCCTTGATCTCGAGGCGCGCGTGATGGTGTTGGGTCGCCTTCTCGAGCGCCCGATAGCCCCGGTCACCGAGTACCGCATGGACGCGCGGCAGGTGGGGCAGCGCCTGATGGAGCAGCTCGCGTCCCGCCCGCACGTCGTGCGGCCGCGCGGAGTCGACATGCGCCGCCACGGGCAGCCCGAGGATCTCGACGAGGATGCTCCGCTTCGTGCCGATCGTGCGCCCACCCCGACCACCGGCCTGGTGGAACGTCGGGCCGTAGCGGCCGCCCCTTCACGGGTCAAGTCCCACGATGTGGTATAACAGCGCGTCGTCCTCACGCCCTCTCTGATCAGCTCGCCATCAGCAGCGCTGGCACCTCCTCGTGAGGGAGCGCGTCGATCAAGGCCATCGACTCGGGGCTGAAGTAACGGCGCCCGTCCTGCCACTTGTCGTCCTGCTCGGCCAGGACCATGCCGACCAGACGCAGGACGCTGGCCCGGGAGGGGAAGATCCCCACCACCGCGGTGCGGCGCTTGAGCTCCTTGTTGAGGCGCTCGAGCGGGTTTGTCGAGCGGATCTGCCGGCGGTGGGCCTCGGGGAAGGTGAAGTGGACGAGGAGGTCCGCTTCGGCATCAGTGAGCAACTCGGCGACGGCAGGGAAGCGAGCAGACAGGCCGTCCGACACCCGGCGCAGCTGCTCGGATGCCGAGGTCTCGTCAGGCTGCTCGAAGACGCTGCGGATGGCGGCTGCCACCATATCCTGGGAGCCGCGGGGTACGAGATCGAGGGCGTTCCGTGTGGCATGCACGCGACACATAGAGTCCACGGACGTGGTGTACGAGTGAGCTGAGGGCCCTCGAACGCGGGGACCACCGCTTCATCCTCAACCGAGAACCAAGCACAACGGACTCGGAGAGGAGGAACACGGTGGTCGACGCCACGATGGACCCAGCGGTCTGGCTCCGCAAGCACCTCGAGACGGCCGACGCCGACCTGCTGCGGGAGATGCTGGGGACGTTCATCCAGGCGCTCATGGGCGCGGAGGCCGACGCGCTGTGCGGCGCTCCCTATGGGACGCGCTCGCCCGAGCGGGTCAACACCCGCAACGGCTACCGATCGCGGCCCTTCGACACGCGGACCGGAACGCTCGAACTCGCCCTGCCCAAGCTGCGCAGCGGGAGCTACTTCCCCGACTGGCTCCTGGAGCGCCGCCGACGCGCCGAGCGGGCCCTGGTGGCGGTGATCGCGGAGTGCTACGTGCGGGGCGTCTCGACCCGGCGGGTGGAGGGCCTCATCGCGACCCTCGGCATCAGCGGCATCAGCAAGAGCCAGGTGTCCGAGCTCGCCCGCTCGCTCGATGAGGAGGTGGCGGCCTTCCGTTCTCGGCCCCTGGACGGCGCGCCCTACACCTACCTCTGGCTCGACGCGCTGGCCCTGCGGGTGCGGGAGGGCGGCCGGATTGCCCAGCCCGCGGCGGTGATTGCCACCGCGGTGAACGCCGACGGCTATCGGGAGATCCTGGGCCTCGACCTCGTGACCAGCGAGGACGGGGCAGGCTGGACCGCCTTCCTGCGGGACCTCGTGGCCCGGGGCCTCTCGGGCGTGCGGCTCGTGATCAGCGATGACCACGCGGGGCTGGTGGCCGCGGTCGCGGCGGTGCTGCCCGGCGCCAGCTGGCAGCGCTGTCGCACCCATTTCGTCCGCAACCTGCTCACCCGCGTTCCCAAGAGCGCCCAGCCGTTGGTGGCTACCCTGGTGCGCTCGATCTTCGCCCAGCCCTCGCGCGACGAGGTGGAGGCCCAGCATGCCCGCGTGGTCGAGCAGCTCGCAGCTCGCTTCCCGCAGGCCGCAGAGCTGCTGGCGGAGGGTCGCGAGGACCTCCTGGCCTTCCGCCTGCTGCCGGCGGAGCACTGGCGCCAGATCTGGTCCAACAACCCCCAGGAGCGTCTCAACCGGGAGATCCGGCGGCGCACCGACGTGGTGGGCATCTTCCCCACCCGCGAGGCCGTGATCCGCCTCGTCGGCGCCGTGCTCGCCGAGCAGCATGAGGAGTGGGCGGTGGCGCGCCGCTACATGAGCGCGGAGTCGCTCACCAAGGCGCGCCTCGTCCGCCTCGGCGACGAGTTGACCGAGGAGGTGATGCCGGTGCTGGCCGCCGCCGGATAGTCACTCACGCGGCGGATGAAGCGGCGCTCATACACCACCTTGACGGACGTGACCCACGCGACACCTCTGCCATGCGGCGCCCAGGAGCTGGCTGCGCACGGCCTCCACGATGCCCCGGTGGGCGTCGCTGATGACGAGCCGGGTGCCGGCGAGGCCGCGCTCGAGGAGCCCCCGCACAAAGGCGGACCAGGCGTTGCCCTCGTCGTTGCCGGCCGCCAGATCGAGCCCCAGCACACGCCGCTCGCCCGAGGCCGCCACCCCGATCGCCACGAGACACGCCATGCTCACCACCCGCCCCGCGTCACGAACCTTCACGTAGGTGGCGTCGAGGAACAGGTAGGGGTAGCGCTCGCCCAACAGCGAGCGATGGCGGAACGCCTCGACCTCCGCATCGAGCGCTGTGCAGATGCGGCTGACCTCGCTCTTCGAGAGCGACGCAATCCCGAGGGCCTCGACCAGATCCTCGACGCGGCGGGTCGAGACACCCAGCACATACGCCTCCTGGACGACGGCGAGGAGGGCCCGCTCGGCGCGCCGACGTGGTTCGAGGAGGCTCGGGAAGTAGCTGCCGTCGCGGACGCGGGGGATTGACAGATCGATCGTGCACCAGTGTTAAGTGCATCCCAAGCGAGCTTAGGGCAAATGCGGTTGCGAACCGCAGTTCATCAGGCGGTCGCGGCACGGTCCGTCCCTCCGCCCGGAGGGCCGCTCTGCTCTTGACCTGGGCACCGGTCGGACGCAGCATGGGTCGCAGGAGTGACCGTGATGATCAGACGCGCTCGATGAACGCCTCCAGCAACCCGCTTGCCGCGGTGATCCACTCGATCATCCAGCTGCTGACGGGGCAACGGCCACCGCCGGCGCCGCTGGCCTCCCGCCACGAGCGGCGCGAGGCCGCACGCATCCGCCAGCACACGAGCGGCGGCGCGCTCTGGACCCGCGCCGACCGGCATCCCAACCCGCGCAAGGGCAAGCGGGTCGTGAACGACCTCGGCGGCATCTCCGGGGACTCGACCTCGCGGACGTTCGAGGACTGAGCGAGGAACGCCGCGTGCGACGCGTCACCCCGCTGCTCCCTATCTCGATCATCCGCTGTCGGCGATCGGCTGGTTCTTTAACACGTGGTCAGGACCAGCCGGAGCTGGTCGACCGCGGTTAGGGCGTCGAAGCCAGGCCGGCTGAACGCGCGGGCCTCATTGACAAGCATCCGCTCCAAAAGGGGAGCCGCCGTCCTGTAGCGAGCCGCCGCTCGGCGATCCGTCCGTCCGCGCCGGTCCGAAGAGAGGTCCTTCCGACGCCGCGCCGGGCGGCCGTCGCCACGAGGGCGCTGCATGGTTCGGCTTGTTCGGCGCGGCATACTAGTACTCTTCGCAACAGGGCGACGTTGGAATCGGGTGGTTGCTCCCCGTGCCCGTCGTAGTGGCCGTCGCGCGGCGGCCGGCCTGCGTCTCGATCCGGCGCCTGGGGCGCGGGCACGGCAGGGGTGCGATGGTGGCAGGCGACACGCCGGGACCGGTCGAGACGGTCATCGCGTGGTCGGGAGGGCGGCGCGTCCACCTGCTCACCCGGGGCGCGCTGAGCGAGGGGCGGCGGGCCAGCGTGGAGCACGCCGCGTCCCGCATCGCCGACATCGACGATCTCGACCTCGCCCTCGGGCGCATCTTCCGGCAGCGCGTGCAGCGGAGGATCCGGGGCCACGCGACGCCCGACGTCTGGTTCGAGGTTGAGTAGGCCCGGCTAGTGGAGCGCTCCGTGGTGCCGGACCAGCCAGTCCGCCCGGCAGTCGTACGGCGCCCGGATCGTGAGGCCGACTGTCAAGGCGACCGGTGCGCTCACCGGCGATCACAATCGCGAGGGCGTCGACAGCGCTCCCTCGCGTGTGCCGCGGCTACATGCCCTCGTCATGCAGGCCGCTGCGCCCGGGCTGGCGGTCTACACCAGGTAGTCCCGCAACTTCCGCGAGCGGCTCGGGTGGCGCAGCTTGCGAAGCGCCTTGGCCTCGATCTGGCGGATGCGCTCGCGGGTCTGCTCGGTCGCGGCCGGCGACGCCTTCCTGGCGGACTTCGCCCCCCGCATCATCGACAGCTCGGCCTTTGCCGACAGCGTCCTCTTCATCACGTTCGACAAGGGCGCCTCGAACGTGCGTGGCGGAGGCCGTATCGCCACGCTTGTGGTCAGCCCGCTGGTCCGCGCCGGAGGCCGCGACGCCGCGGTCAGCAATCACTACACGCTGCTGCGCACGATCGAGGACGCTTGGGGGCTCGGCTGCCTGAACCAGACCTGTGGCGTCGGTGACCTGCGGGGGCTGTTCGGCGCGTGAGGCGCTCGAGCCATGCCACAGGCAGCTGGCATTGGCAGGGAGCCCCGGCCCGGGCTCAGCCGGGGCTCCTCTCGACGTGACAGCGACGAGCACAGGACCTGGGCCCCTCACCGCCACGACGATGCCCCGCCTTGCGCGCCCCTACAATGCCCGGCGATGCATCAGGAGCGGGTGGGCGACCTTGCGCAACGGCTGACCCGCCGCATCTACCACAAGGTCCCGGAACTGACCCTGCTCTTCTGGACCATCAAGCTGCTCTCGACGGCGATGGGGGAGTCCACCTCGGACTACCTGGTATTCCACATCAACCCCTACGTCGCGGTGGTGGTGGGGTGTGTCGGGCTCCTCGTCGCCCTGGCGCTCCAGCTGCGGGCGACGCGGTATGTCGCCCCGGTCTACTGGCTGGCCGTGGTGATGGTGGCCGTCTTCGGCACCATGGTGGCGGACGTGCTGCACGTCGTGCTGGGGATCCCCTATGCCGTGACCACGGTGGCCCTGGCCCTCACCCTCGCGCTGGTCTTCGTGGCCTGGTACCGCAGCGAGCACACGCTCTCCATCCACAGCATCATCACCCCGCGCCGCGAGCTCTTCTACTGGGCGACCGTGATGGCGACCTTCGCCCTGGGGACCGCCTGGGGCGACCTGACCGCGTCCACCCTGGGCCTCGGCTACCTCGCCTCGGCGCTGCTCTTCGCCGTGCTGTTCGTGATCCCCGCCATCGGCTACCGCTGGTTCGGCTGGGACGCCATCGCCGCTTTCTGGACCTCCTACATCATCACCCGGCCCCTGGGCGCCTCGGTGGCCGACTGGCTCGGCAAGCCGTTCCTCGGCGGCTTGGGCATCGGGGATGGGATCGTCGCCATCGCGCTAACCATCCTCATCGTCATCCTCGTTGGATATCTCGCGATCACCCGCTTGGATGTCCCCGACGAGGGCAGCTGCCCGTGGCACTGGAGGTCGTGCCTCCCCGTTGACGCTTGCGGACGGGCGGACCGACTGTCAGGGCGCAGGGGCCGGCGGTGACCGTCGAGGACCGAGCCCGGAGGCTGGCTGACGCGTGACGCGCCCGAAACACTGGAGGTCCCCAATGCAGGTCCTGCTGATCCTCAACGACCCACCGTGCGGCACTGAGCGCTCCTACAACGCGCTCCGCTTGGCCCTCGCGCTTCAACGGTACCGACGTCCGCCTCTTCTTCATGGCCGACGCGATCGGCTGTGCGAAGCGGGGGCAGCAGACTCCCGAGGGCTATTGCAACCTCGAGCGGATGGTGAAGTCACTGGTCGCACGAGGCTGCGCGGTCGCCGCGCGCGGGACCTGTATGGACGCTCGGGGCTTCACGGAGGCTGAGCTCACCGACGGGGTCCATCGTTCGTCGATGGCCGAGCTCGCCGCGTGGACCCTCGAGGCTAATCGGACGCTCGCGTTCTAGTCCTCGACGGGAGGGGATCGACACTCGCGGCAATCGCCCGGGTGCGCGTCCGGAGCGGCGGTGATCGCAAGGACCCGCTTCGGTCAGCTGGCGGTGCCGTCGCGCCACAGCCGCCGGCGCCGATCCGCGCTCTCCCGATCGGCCGGCCGGGGGAACTCAGGACGCTTGATCGGGCCAACGCCTGCGCGCTGCGTGCTCAGCCGTGCAGACCGAACCAAGCCACCAGCCCCGCCCCGACGACCAGGCAGTAGATGGCGAAGGGCGTGAGCGTCCGAGTAGTGAAGTAGCGGGTCAGGAAGCGGACCGAGAGGTAGGCGGCGAGACCGGCGGCGACGCTGCCAGCGAGCACCTGCCCGACGACGCCGTGGCCGTTCGGGCCGAGCAGATCGGGCAGCTTGTAGACGCCGGCGGCCAGGATGATCGGGGTGGCCAGGAGGAACGAGAAGCGTGCGGCATCCTCGTGGTCGAGTCCGCGAACCAGGCCCGCGGCCATCGTGATCCCGGAGCGGCTGATGCCGGCCAGCAGGGCGAACGTCTGGGCGAGCCCGACGATGCCGGCTTCGCGGAACTCCAGCGTGTCAAGCCGCCGCGCGCCCTCCGCGTTCAGGCCGTGGGCGACCGCCACGGCACGGACCTCCGCCCGCCGCCGATACACCTCGGCCGTCGCGAGCACGAGTCCGTTGACGAAGAGAAATGCCGCGGCGGCGAGCGGCCTGGCAAACAGCGTGCGCAGGGGATGCTCGAAGATCACACCGGTGAGGCCGGCCGGGATGGTGGCCACGATGAGCAGCCAGCCCAGGCGCTGGGTCGACGTCTCGATGCGCCGGGTGACGAGCGAGGTCAGGACGCCGCGCACGATGTCTACCCAGGTGCGCCAGTAGAAGAGGGCGAGCGCGAGGGCCGTGGCGACGTGCAGCCCGACCAGGAAGGCGAGGAAAAACGACTCCGGCGCCGACTGCGCCGCGACCAGGCTATTCCACCCCAGCAGCTTCGGCAGGATGACCATGTGCCCCAAGCTCGAGACCGGGAAGAGCTCGGTGACGCCCTGGAGCAGCCCGATCAGGATCGCCTGGCCATAGCTCACTCGTGCCGTCCTCCGTTGGACGCCGAAGCCGCCGTTCGATGGTGTCCGGCGACATGAAGTGCGTGCCAGATGCTACCGGGATGGCCGGGGCCGCACGGGCCTCTCTCCGCAACGGCGCCATCGCGACGCGCTGGGAGACGCGGTGGTGGACGACGTGCACGGCACCCGCACGGGCGGCGACCGAGCCGGTGGCCCAGCCGTCTTCAGTCGGAGGGCCTGATCCCCACCGGAGCCGAGGTGAGCAGAAGCCATGCGCAGCCGGCTCAGCTTCACCCCTCGCTTGGCTGGTAGTGCGTGCTACGATATAGCCCGCAGTACGACATAAGCGCTGAGCGCGAGGGAGTCACTGGAGATGCCGCGTCATCCGAGCCCGCAGGGGCAGCCGCCCGAGCCGGGGCTCTTGATCCTCACGAGCCTGGCCGGCGGACCCAAGCACGGGTACGCCATGCTCGCCGACATCGCGCGCCTCGCGGGCGTGCGGCTTGGGCCGGGGACGCTGTACGGGGCCCTCGCGCGTCTGGAATCCCGGGGGCTCATTGAGCCCCTGCCGGGGGAGGATCGCCGGCGGCCCTACCAGCTGACCGGCCTCGGGCGCGAGGTGCTCGGAGCGCAGCTCGCCTCGATCGCGCAGCTTGCCGAGGCGGGCTTGCGCCGCCTCGCCATCGTCTGATCTCGGACATGCGGCGCACCGACCTCGTCCGGCTCTATCCGTCGCGCTGGCGGCGACGATACGAGGAGGAGTTCTGCGCCCTGCTCGAAGAGGAGCGCTGCTCGGCGCGCCTCTTCTTTGACGTCGCTGTGGGTGCGCTCGCGGCGCGCCTTGACCCCTACCCCGCACCCACCCTGGAGGACCGTGCCATGACCGCTCGTCGCACCGAGACCGCCGCCGCGTTCCTCGCGGCCCTGCTGGTGCTCCCGGCGCTCCTCCTCCTGGCGTCCGCTGCAGTCCGCCTGATGCAGCCGACGCAGTACCAGCCCGCCCACGCGGCGGATGCCATCTTCACCTGGTTCACCGCGCTCCACGCTGGCGGCGCCATCCTCGTCGCCGGACCGGTCCTCGCGCTCTTGCTGGGCCTGCTCGCAGTGTGGAGGCGGCTCTCGGCTGATGCCGATCTCCGAGCGGATGTCGGCCTGTTCCTGGCGGTCACCGGCCGGCTGCTGCGGCGCCCAGTCATTGTGGCCGGCTCCGTTGCCACGCTGGGATCGCTGGCCGTGCTGCTGTTCGTGCTGGACCACGCAGTCGCCGGCTGACTCTGGCCGGGCGCGCACCAGGCAGGTCCGCTTCGCGAGAGGATCAGCCCGGCTGCCAACAACCCCGTTTCGGGACTGCTGTCGCGCTGCCGCGCCTCGCAGAGATGACGCGCCAGAGCGAGGCCCGTTGTTGGGGCTCCGCCATACTGACTGGGGGAGACTCGCACACGCGAGCCCGGGGTGGCGTGGCACATAGCTTGGCAGCGGGACCAGAAGGAGAGCGATCTGGCGGAAGTAGCCGAGACGGACACCGCGCAGCCGCCGGTCGCCGCGGAGAACTCTCGCTCGCCACTGCCCCAGGCCGCGAGACCCAGCCGGCGGCCCATCCGGCACTGGCTCGGTGCTGGCGCGCTGGTCGTGGCAACCGCCCTCACGGTTGGCGTGGTCGTCCTGTGGCTCGTGACCCCCTCGGGCGACGACCTGACGAGCCGTGTTCAAGGCTTGGCTGCGGCAGAGCACGCGACCATCCTCGCGCCAGGCGAGGTCCCGCCGCTGCTGGCCGAGGCGGTCGTGGCCACCGAGGACGAGCGCTTCTACCAGCACCATGGGATCGACGTCATCGGGCTCGGGCGCGCCCTGCTCTACGACGTGACGCACCTGTGCGCCTGCCAGGGCGGCTCGACCATCACCCAACAGCTCGTCAAGGCCGTCTATCTCGGCGGCTCGGACACGGGCGTCAACAAGCTCGCCGACATGGCCTTGGCCTTCAAGGTGGAACTGCGCTTCAACAAGCAGCAGATCCTGGCCGACTATCTGAGCGTGGTCTCCACCGGCTATGGCCGCTACGGCATGGCGAACGCCGCCTGCGCCGACTTCCACCGTCCGCTCGCCGATCTCGACCTGGGCCAGCTCGCGCTGCTGGCGGGCATGCCCCTCGCCCCCTCCGCCTACGACCCCCTGCTGCACCCGGATCTCGCCCGTGCCAGGCGCGCCTCCGTGCTCGATGCCATGGTGGACGAGGGGCACATCATGCCCCAGCTGGCGAACGCCGCGGGCACGGAGGCGGTGACGCTGCCACCCGCGCCGGGAGGATGCTGAACCCCAGCGATGTCACTGGAGCCCCGGCACGATGGCAACAGTGGTGCACGGTCGGGGGCCCTCGCGGGTCCAGCAGCTCTGATCAGGCGGGCGACAGCCGCCGGAGCCTGCTCAATCCCGCAGCGCCCACCCGATGCTCTGGCTGCCGACGGCGGCGAGGAGCACGAAGAGCAGCACCCCCGCCAGCGGGCCAGGCACGCCGCTGCGGACGGCGAGCCACGCTAGGCCGAGGGCGGCGATGGGACCCACGAACAGCTCCCAGCGATCGCCCACGAGGAAGTCATACCAGAAGCCGAAGAAGGCGCGCACATAGCGCATCTCAGGGCTCCGGGCTCGCCGCAGTCAGGCGAAGTGGTCGGCGGGTCAGCCGCTCGCGGACAAGGGTGACACCGAGCAGCGCGAGGAGGGCGTAGGCCGCGAGGAGGGCGAGGATGGCCGCATCTCCGGCCGGCCAGGCGATGCCCACGCCCTCACCCGCCCAGAAGGTCCCAAAGCCGGTCAGCATCACCCCGACGGCGAACTTCAGGCCGTTCTCGGGCACGGCCGCCAGAGGCCGATGGGCGAGGGCCGCGACGCCGAGCACGAGCGCCCCGGCCACGGCCGCCCCCAGGGCGGCCGGTCCGAGCATACCCGCCGAGGCGCCGAAGGTGATCACGATGAAGACGACCTCGAGACCCTCGAGGAGCACGCCCTTGGTGGCCACCGTGAAACTGATCCAGTCCATGCCGTGCGCGGGCACGGGTGGCTCGGCCCGCAGCGCGGCGACCTCCCGGGCGTAGATGGCCGCCTCGTCGTGCTTGGCCATGGCGCCGCCCGCGCGGAGCACGGCCTTCGTCAGCCACTGCAGCCCGTAGATGAGAAGGAAGCCGCCGACCACGAGGCGTACCACGCTGAGCGGCACGAAGAGGACGATGGCGTGCCACAGATAACCACTAACAGCGTGAGGGCCACCAGGGCAGTGAGCACACCTAGAAGGGTGGAGCGCCACTGGCGGGTCATCCCCACCGCCAAGACGATGGTGACCGCTTCGACGAACTCGACCGCCGAGGCTAGGAAGCTCGAGACGATGGTGACTAGCGCGACCGAGGACATGCCCGTCCATGCTAGCCGGGACCAGGATGCGAGAGGAGGCGTTCGCTGGGCGGCTGGGCACGGCTAGCGCCGACCTGCGGGGACGCCGCAGCGGACCTCTGCTTGGGTGGCGCCTGGCATCGGCGGCCTTGACTGCGGCGTCCTGGGTCCCTACCTTCCGAGTCCGACTGACACGTCGGTGTTCAAGAGGAGGGGCAGGCCACGTGACGCTCGGTCAACCGGAGGCGCTCGACCACACGCACCGCGTCGACAGCGGGAAGGCGCGCTTCACGCTCGACGAGCTGGCAGCCATGCAGCCGGGCCTGGCCCGCCTCATGCCGGAGATCGCCACCCGGATGTGGAAGTGTGCCCACGCGGGCAGAGCACACAACCGTCCCCTGGCCCGCTACCAGCTCTCCGAGGCGACCAAGCTGCTTCGGCTCGGGGCCACCCTTCGGCCGAAGTACGCCGAGGCCATAGCCGCCTTCGTCACCGGCCCGCTGGCGCGCCTGCGCGACGCCATCGAGGACGCCGACTGGCCTCGCTTCGAGGATCGTCTCGAGGACACCGTCCGCGATGCGAACGGCCTGCACGAGCAGTTCGGCAAGGGCTTCCTCGTCTGGAAGATCCCCGCCGACCCGCCGCCCGATCTCGACCTCACGCCGCGCGGCGACTGACGCGCCCTCCGGCAGCGTCAGGCCCCTTCGGGGCGGGCCGGGCGTCCAGAGCCACACGACCGGGCGACGGTGCGTCTGAGGGCTGTCCACTCGAGGTCAGCACCGGTCGATTCGCTCCCGGCGTGCCGCCTGGAATCTTGCGGTCGGTCATCCCCTCGTAGTCGACCAAGCCAAGCATCACCGGCGGACGTGTCGTCCTGAGGAGGCCCCGCCGTTTGGTCCCAGGTCCTGGAAGGGCGACCGGCCCCGCGTCGGCTGCCCTCTACCCGCCACGGCGCGTGTGGTAGACCAGCCTTCAAGAGACGTCGACCACGTGGGCCAGGCGCCGCCTGACTGGCCCTCGAGCCCCGGGAGCGAAGATGAGCTCGATCCACACGCGCCGCCGCGCCCTGGTTGCCGACCTCGCGCTGTTCTCGGTGGCGGTCTTCTGGGGCGTCAACTTCGTGGCCGTCAAGGCGGTCGTCGGGCGTCTTACCGAGGTCGAGGGGAGCGTGGTCGCTGCGACCTTGCTCTACCTCCTCTTCCGTTATGTCCTGGCCACGCTCGTCTTGGGTAGCATGAGACCCCGCGCGCTGCGCGGCGCGACCCGCCGCCAGTGGGGGATGGGTGGCCTCCTCGGCATCTGCTACCTCGCGGCGATGGTGGTGTAGACGATCGGCCTGCAGGACACCACGCCCGGCGAGGCCGGCTTCATCACGGGCCTCAGTGTGGCCATCGTGCCGTTCCTGTACTGGGCGGTGGCGAGGCGCTCGCCGGGCTGGTTCCAGTTGCTCGGGGCGATCGTCGCCACCGCCGGCCTCGGTGTACTGTCGCTGCGTGGCGACCTCGCGGTCGGTCGGGGTGACGCGCTCGTGCTCTTGGGGGCGCTCCTCTACGCCGCGCACATCACGGCCACCGGTTTCTTCGCCCCGAAGGTGCCGCCCTCGACCCTGGCCGTCACACAGATGGCTGTGTCGACCCTGCTGCTCCTGATCCTCGTGCCGTTCCTCGCCCCCATCACGCTGGCCCTGCCGTGGTCGGCCTGGGCGGCCATCGCCTGGACCGCGCTCTCCGGCACGGTCTATGCGTTCTTCATGCAGGCCTGGGCGCAGCGCTCCACGAGCGCCACGCATGCCGCCGTGCTGCTCTGTTTCGAGAGCGTGTTCGCGGCCGTCGCGGGGGTGATGGTTGGCATGGACGTCCTCACCTGGCGCCTGCTCACGGGCGCCTCGCTGATCTTTGGCGGCATGCTCATCATCGAGCTCTTGCCGGGAGGCGACGGACGGCAGAACGAGGCGCCCGCCGCGGCGCTGCTGCCGATCGAACGAGCCGAGCGCTAGCCTGGGTCCGCCCGGCTGAGACGACGTCCCCGCGTGGCCGTCCGATGCTCCACCTGAGCCGTCGATCCCGGAGCCTGATCCTCATCCCGACCGGGCCGCAGTCGGCCTGACCGTGCTCCCGCGCCACTTACGGTCAGGCTCAACACTCGGTTGTCGGGACCCCGCATCTCCCGACACCATCAAGCGATGGTGCGGTCTTGCAGCTGTGCGAGGGTCGCTTCGCGTGCGGCGGTCACGCAGTCCGTCTGACGCTCGGCCGCGACCCGCGCAGCGCGGCGCCAGAGCCAGGCGCCGAACTGGCTTGGCCTCTTCTCCTTCGGGCTGCAGGGGGAGGCTGGACCTGACCCGGCTTGACGCAGGCATCGGTTCGTGGACGGCGCAACCACATGCGGCCTATCGTTAGCCGATCGTGAGACCCGCGCGGTGCACCCGCGCGGATGCGCCACCACCCTCGGGAGCCGAGCAGCATGAGCACCTGGAAGATCGATCCGGCCCACACCGATGTCTCCTTTTCGGCCAAGCACCTGATGATCACCACCGTCCGCGGCAAGTTCGACCGGGTGGAGGGTGAAGTCGTCCTCGATGAGGCGGAGCCCTTGGCGTCGCGCGGCGAGATCCGGGTCGGCGCCGCCAGTCTCTCGACCGGCTCGGAGCAGCGCGACACACACTTGCGCTCAGCCGACTTCTTCGACGTGGAGCGCTATCCCTGGATCGTCGCGCGGGCCACCGGGATCGAGCAGGACGGGGACACCTACCGCATCCACACCGCTGTCACCATCCGCGACGAGACGCACCCGGTGACGTTCAAAGCGGAGTTCCTGGGCATCGTGCTCGGCCTGGGGGGTAAGCGCCACGCGGGCTTCCACCTCAGCGGCACGGTCAACCGAGAGGACTGGGGAGTCAGCTGGAACATGGCCCTGGAGGCCGGCGGCCTGCTCGTCAGCCGGGAGGTCAACCTCGACATCGACGTCGCGGTCGACGAGGTCGCGGAACCCGCCGCCTGCGGCCTGACCTGCCAGCTTCGTCACTGGCCGGAGCACGCTCGCACCGAAACCGCAGTCTCCTCGGAGCGCCAGGGCGCGCTCCATCGAGCGGCTGAGCCTCTGCACGATCCCCCGATCGTGGGGGTCTCGGCGGCTAGGGTTCCCTATTCTCACTCCCGCTCACCGAGAGCGTGGACTCCCTAGCCGTCACGTCGACGGCGAACATGCGCTCGGCCTCGATCCGCGCGTACACCGGGCCGGCGTCAAGACCGCAGGGTTGTGCAGAAGGTGGCTCCAGCGCAGCGCGGTGGGGTCCGTGCCGAAGTAGAAGGAGCCGCGATGGAACACCCCGTCCACCGGGCCGGTGAACGGCCGTCCGTCGGCGCTCACGGTCCCTACCACCAGCAGGCACATGCCCCGCAGCCGCCGGACGAGCACGGTGGCGTGTAGCCGGCGTCGCTCCGTGTGGATGTTCCGCACGTGCTCCCCGGCGGCGCGGTAGCTGCGATCGAGCAGCTGCTGCAGCACCGCGAGGTCCCGGGCGGTCTCGTGCATGGGCGCCTCCCGATGCGTTAGGACATATGCTCAGTTTGCCCGTGCCGGTACAGGCCCCACAGCGGCCGCCAGAAGCCCCCGCGGGCGAGCGCCCGCCCGACGATCCGGTTGCGGGTCCGGCGCGTGATGCGCCGGGGGCTGCCGGAGGCCAGTGCGGAGACGTCGTTGGCGAGGCGTGCGGCGCGGTACAGGTTCGACACGAGGCCGCGGCGTCTCACGCGAGTGCCTCGTCCAAGAAGTCGATCGCATCATCGGTCAGGGCCGCGCGCTCGATCTCCTCGGCCTCGATCAGCTCGAGGAGCCGCTGCGCCTGGCGGGGGTGCTCGAGACCGATGGTCAGGCCCACGCTGATCCAGTAGTCCGCCGTCTCCAGGACGTGTGGCCGGACCTCCTCGGGGAGCTCGGCGAGGACCTCGGCCATGGCGGCATGGAGAGCCCGTCCATAGCGCTCCCAGGCAACGTCAGTGGGGGCCATGCTCGCTCCTCCTTAGGACCGCGTCGCTTCGGCGGTTGTCGGCTCCCGGGCGAGCGGTACATGCCAGCCAATGAGCTCGCAGCCGAGGTAGTGCAGGGCGCCCTCACCTGGCGTGCAAGCGGGGCAACCCCAGAGCGTGAGGCCGCCCTCGTCGGGCAGGAAGGCGATGTCGCACACGTTCTGGGTGGGATCGCAGTAGCGGCCATGACAGGCGCAGTCACAGTGGACCCAGTGGCTGCAGGTACACCGCGCGGACGACGATGGCGCTTTGAGGACGCTGGCGGGAAACGGAACCGGGACGCGCATGTGGTTCTCCTGCGGTACCCACCAGATCGCGGCAGGTTCGGGAGAACCCGGGTGGGTTCGATTGTCGTGGGCTCGTCAAATGCCGGCCGCTGACGGGCACGACGAGGAGGATCGTGCCGAGGGCCGCCTCCTGGACGTCCGCGCCTACTCGAGGTGCAGCGCCTCGCGCAGCTGGATCTGCCGGATGATGTCCGCCCGACTGAGCACACCGATGAGCCGACCGTCTTCGAGGACTGGCAGCTGTTCGAAGTCACCCCCCGAGCATCGCTTTCAGTGCGTCGGCCAGCGGAGCGTCGGGCGGGACGGTGGTGACCCCGGTGCGCCCGCCCATCACGTCGGCCACCCGGGTCACGGCGCGCACCTGCGGCGCGATCGCTTGGATATCACTGAGCGAAGCCATCCCCACCAGGCGCTCCCCCGAGACGACCGGCACGGCGCGTCGGTTGCCCGACACCAGATAGCCCTCGATTAACTCCTCCACCGAGGCGTTGGGCCCGATGGCGCTTGTGTCAGGGCGCATGACGTCGCGCACCGTGACGCCCGCCAGGCGTTGTTCTGAGCGCACCTGCCGGAGTTGCCCGGCGCCGGCCCCCTGCAGGAACCAGCCGATCACGGCAAGCCAGATCCCATTTAGCACGTTGCCGCCGAGGGCCCAGAGGATGCCAAAGAGCATGAGTCCGTAACCCACCAGCTGCCCGATGGTCACGGCGACCTCGAGGCCCCGGCGCATGCTGCCAGTCAGCTGCCAGACGACGGCCCGCAGCACCCGGCCCCCGTCGAGAGGGAAGCCCGGGAATGAGGTTGAAGCCCCCGAGCAGCGCGTTCACGAGCGCCAGGTATCCGAAGAGGGCGGCCACGCGTGGGTCGGCGACGACCAGGGCGACGAGGAAGCAACCACCCGCGAGCACGAGGCTGGTGAGCGGTCCCACGATCGCGACCAGCAACTCGGTCGAGGCGCGGGGGGCATCGCTGGTCAGGCTGGAGATGCCCCCGAACAGGAACAGCGTGATGGAGGCGGCCTGCATACCCTGGGTCCGCGCCACCAGCGAGTGGGCGAGCTCGTGCACCAAGACCGCGGCGAAGAGCAGGATCGCCGAGATCGCCCCTAGCGTCCACGCCTGGGCAGCCGTCAGGGCCGGCAGGAGAGGCGGGTAA
Source organism: uncultured Chloroflexia bacterium (assembly GCA_963835945.1). Lineage (GTDB taxonomy): Bacteria > Chloroflexota > Limnocylindria > Limnocylindrales > CSP1-4 > JAJYNJ01. The sequence continues at coordinate 132,830 of CAWIHR010000033.1, read as the reverse complement.
TACCCGACCGCGAGCGACCAGGTGACGAGCGCGAAGACCGCCAGCCAGCTGACGTGGACGTAGACGTCGATGCCCGCGATGCGGACGATGCGGAGCGATCCGGTGCGCACGGGCGCAGCGTAGCCGGTCCCGCAACCGGACCGCCGCGCAGAACAGCCCGCCGACCCCCCGACGCTAACGCTCATCGTGTGCGGGACCGACGCTCAGTGGGCGTGAGCCGCCGCCCGTGGTCTGAGGAGAGAATGCTGGCTCAGCGGGCGGTCGAGCAGCTCGCGCAGTTGGGCAGTGTGTTCTGCCATGTGGTCCACAACCGAGCGCTCGAGCAAGTCCCCGATCGTCATGGGGCCGCGGGTCGGATGGGACCCCTGCGAGCAAGGTCGGCGGCGGTGAGTCCCTCGAGGCGCCGTTCGTAGCGCGCCACATCCGCCTCGACACGGTCGAACAGCTCGCGCAGAGGGACCGTCCGATCGCGGCCGATGATCGCGATCCGGAGCTCGTCAGTGGCCACGCGTCCGAACGGCGCAGGAGCGGGCCCGGCGGCCAGGATGCGCTCCACCTCGCCCAGCCAGTAGGGCAGCATCTCGGCGACGTGAGCGAGCACCTCGGGCGGCCCCCAGGCAGCCTCGGGGCCCGTTCCGAAGTCGGCGGCAAGCGGCCACGGCTCGCCGGCCAGTACCGCCAGCCGCATGGCAAGGAACGCGTCGGCGACCGCGTGGAGCCGGGTGCGGAGATGAACAGGTTCGGTCATCGGAGTCGGGCGCCGTGACCGGGCTCCTTGCGGTCCGCCGGGCCCTAGTCGCCGCCCCGTCGGAGACACACGGACTCTCGACAGCCGTTGAAGGTCCGGCGCGCGGCGCCGGGTAACGCCGCGGTCGCGTCGGACGAGGCAGGGCTGGTATGCTCGGCCGCGATGGAGTTTCACGTCTCGCGCGAGGCGCGTGACCGCTTCGGCTTCGACGGGGCACTTTTCTCGCTGACCGGCAACGTGGTTCTGCCAGACTTCCGCGCCACGCGGGAGCTGGCGCGGAAGATGAATGCTGCTCGTGACATCGCCGCGCACCCGGAGCTCGCCGTGCAGCCGGGCCAGCTCAACGCGATGGGCCTCATCGACGAGATCCTCCATTACGTCTCGGCCCTGTACCGCCAGCAGCGCGACCCGCGGGCTCTCGAGGCGGCCCTGGCGTCGCTCGACACGCGCCTCGGCGCCGAGACGGTGGACGCCACGTTGCTCGCGTTCGTGGGGCGCTACCCGCCGTCCGCCGTGTACCGCGGCGACCTCGACGCGCGCACCTGGCTCGCTGGCTCGACCGACGGGCAGCCCAATCGCCAAGTCGCGCTCGAGGAGCTCGCGCACCTCTGGCTCGCCAACGTCAATCCCGCGTTCGCCCCGTTCGCGGAGCTGTTCGACGACGCGACGCTCGCGCGCGACTCGGCGTACCCGGACATGATCGACGCGCTCGGCGCGTTCTTCGCCGGGCAGCCGCCCTTCGGGCCCGAGAACCAGGGCCTGGTCGCCATGCTGCGCAGCCCCGCAATCGCCTCGCCCGACTCGCTGGCCGGCCAGCTGCGCTACATCCGCGAACGCTGGGGCCTCCTGCTCGAGGGAAGCTTCGGGGGCCGCCTGGCCTTGAGCCTGGACGTCCTCGCGGAGGACGAACGGGCCCTCTGGCTGCGCTTCCATGGCGCGGGCGACATCCGCCGCGGGGACATGCCCGACTTCACGGGCCAGGAACTCGAGCCGGAGCGCTTCAGCATGGACCGCGACTGGATGCCGCGGCTGGTCCTGCTCGCGCGGAGCACCTACGTCTGGCTCGACCAGCTGGCCAAGCAATACCAGCGCGAGGTTCGCCGCCTCGACCAGGTGCCGGACGAGGAGCTCGATCGTCTGGCGCGCTGGGGCTTCACCGGGCTCTGGCTGATCGGCCTGTGGGAACGCAGCCGGGCGTCGGAGCGGATCAAGAAGCTACGCGGCAATCCGGACGCCGTGGCCTCGGCCTACTCCCTGCTCGACTACCGGATCGCGCAGGACCTGGGCGGCGAAGCCGCGTACGAGAACCTGCGCGAACGTGCCTGGCGGCGCGGCATCCGGCTTGCCAGCGACATGGTCCCCAACCACATGGGGATCGATTCGACCTGGGTCATGGAGCATCCGGACTGGTTCATCTCGCTCGACCAGCCCCCCTACCCGGCGTACTCGTTTGGCGGGCCGGACCTCTCACTGGATCCGCGCGTCGGCATCTGGATCGAGGACCACTACTACGACAACACGGACGCGTCGGTGGTCTTCCGGCGGGAGGACCGCGCGACCGGCGAGAACCGCTTCGTCTATCACGGCAACGACGGGACGAGCATGCCCTGGAACGACACGGCGCAGCTCGACTACCTCAAGCCCGAGGTCCGCGAGGCGGTCATCCAGACGATCCTCGCGGTCGCCCGGCGCTTCCCGGTCATCCGCTTCGATGCCGCCATGACCCTCGCCAAGAAGCACTACCAGCGGCTCTGGTTCCCCGAACCCGGGACGGGCGGTGCGATCCCGTCACGCGCCGAGCACGGGATGAGCAGGCGCGAGTTCGACGCCGCCATGCCGGTCGAGTTCTGGCGCGAGGTGGTCGACCGTGTAGCGGCGGAGACGCCCGACACGCTGCTCCTGGCTGAGGCGTTCTGGCTCATGGAGGGCTACTTCGTCCGGACGCTCGGGATGCACCGCGTGTACAACAGCGCGTTCATGAACATGCTGCGCGACGAGGAGAACGCGAACTACCGCAGCGTGATGAAGAACACGCTCGAGTTCGACCCGGAGATCTTGAAGCGCTACGTGAACTTCATGAACAACCCCGACGAGCGGACCGCCATCGACCAGTTCGGGACCGGGGACAAGTACTTCGGCATCGCGACGCTGATGGTCACCCTGCCCGGGCTGCCCATGTTCGGTCATGGGCAGGTGGAGGGGTACGCGGAGAAGTACGGCATGGAGTTCCGGCGGGCCTACTGGGACGAGCGTCCCAACGAGTGGCTCGTCGCGCGTCACGAGCGCGAGATCTTCCCGCTCCTGCACCGGCGCCATCTCTTCGCGGAGGTGCGGGACTTCCTCCTGTACGACCTCGTGGATCCCTCGGGGAACGTCAACGAGGACGTCTTCGCCTACTCGAACCGCTCGGGCGGCGAACGGACGCTGGTCGTGTACCACAACCGCTACGCCGAGGCGCGGGGCTGGATCCGCCAGTCGGTGGGGTACGCCGTGAAGGGCGCGGGCGACGAGCGCACGATCGTGCGGCGCACGCTCGGCGAGGGCCTCGGGCTCACCAACGACGATCGGCACTACTGCGCCTTCCGCGACCAGCGGACGGGACTCGAGTACCTCCGCCCCAGCCGGGAGCTGTGCGAGCGAGGCATGTACGTGGAGCTCGGCGCGTACCAGTGCCACGTGTTCGTGGACGTGCGCGAGCTGCGCGACGACGTCGGGCTGTACGGCGAGCTCGCACGCGAGCTGAATGGCCGCGGCGTGCCCAGCCTAGACGCCGCGCTCCGAGAGCTCGTCCTCCGTCCCGTGACGGATCCCATCCGGGCGCTCGTCTCGGGCGACATGCTGCGGCGCCTGCTCGCCGCCCGGCGGGACGCAGCCGAAGTCGGACTCATGCCGACGTTCGAGGCGGTGCTCGACGAGGTCGAGGGGCGGCTGCGAGCGGCGCTGGAGGGGGCGGCCCGGGTGACGGGCGGGATCGCCGATCCGGTCTCGATCGCCCGCGAGGCCCGCGATGGGTTGGCGGTGGTGTTGGGCCTCCCGGGGCTCGGCGGTGACGATACGGAGACCGCGGCCGCCGGGCGCGCGAAAGGCGCGGCAACCGCCCCGGCCGCGACCTACGCGACAGTGCGGGACAGGCTCCGCGACGAGTTCCCCGATGATCTACCCACCTGGTCCACGCTCCTCGTCTGGGCGCTCCTGCGGCCGCTCGGCCGCGTTGCCGGCGACGATGGGGCCGGGCTGCGCAGTCGCGCCTGGCTCGACGCGTGGAACTTGGCGGCCGCGGTCGCCACCGGCTTGCGCGACGTCGGTCTCGATGAGCCCGCCGTGGGCCGCGTGCTCGACACGCTGCGGGTAGTGCTGGCACTCCCCGCTCCCGCGACGCTCTCCGCGCTGACGGCCGGCGAGGACGGCGATCTGGCCGTGGAGGGCGCTCGGCTCGTGGAGTCGTGGCTGGCGGATCTCGCCACAGCGCAATACATGGGTGTCAACACGTACGGCGGCGTGACGTGGTTCGATCGCGACGGGTTCGCCCGCCTGGTCCGCTGGTCGTTCCTGCTCGACGCGGTCGAGCTCCGCGCCTTCTTGCCGTCCGATGCCGGATTCCGTGCCGCGGCCACGGCCGCGTTCCGGGTCGCCGGCGACCTGGACCGCGCGAGCCGCGAGTCCGGGTACCAGGTCGATCGGCTCCTGGCGCTCGCTGTCGGCTGACGGGGCGGCCCGCGTTCGGTCTTGGAGCGTCTCGAGTCCCGGCGCGGCATCGAGCAGGTTCCGCGCCTGGAGCTAGAACGGGGGCCAGGGGACCGCAGGCCGATCCGGGTCGGGCTCCGGGAACCGGCCATCCGAGAGCAGGCCGTCGATCCGCCGGGCTGTCGCCCGCACCTCGTGGCTCGAGAGGACTGTGCGGAGCTGCGACCCGAGCTCGCCTCGCAAGGCCGCCCGTAGGCGCGCCAACATCTCTCGCTCCTCCGAGTCGATCGGCGAGCCGCGCCAGCACCACAGGATCGTGCGGAGCTTGGGCTCGACGGCGAAGCAGACTCCGTGATCAACGCCGTGGATGTGCCCCCCCTGTGCAGGGAGCAGGTGGCCGCCCTTGCGGTCGGCGTTGTTTACGACGACATCGAACAGCGCGATCCGCCGCAGCCGATCGTCGCAGGTGCGAACCAGGGCCACCACGTCGACGCTATCGTCCACCTCGACCCACAACTGGACCATGCCGCGGCCGAACGGCCCATCCCGCAGCACTGTGGGTGGCGGGATCGACAACCCCATCGCGTCGGACACGAGGAAAGCGGCGTACTCGCGGTTCGCGAGCGTCCCATTCGGGAAGTCCCAGAGCGGCCGCTCGCCACGTACCGGCTTGTACACGCAAGCCAGGTCGAGCTCCGAGCCGTCCGGGGCGCGCGCAGAGGCGCGGCAGTACAGCGTCGCATTCGACGCGTCGACCAGGCGCCCGAGCACCTCCAGCGTGCCATGCCGCAGCACCTGCAGGACCGCCGGGTCAGGTGCCGGGATCACCGACCGGAGCGTGCGAGACGAGGGCATGCCCGCCCCCGGGGTTTGTTCCGGGCCGGAGCCGGGCCGCGACATGGTCAGTGGATGTGACCGTTCCTGCGCGGGCAGATGTGTCCTTCCGGGTTTAGGGGAAGCCCGCAGAACGGGCAAGGCGGGCGGCCTGCCGAGATCACGCGGAGCGCCCGGTCGACGAACACACGGGCCGCGCTGGCGGGCATCCGCACCTGCAGCACGTCGGGTCCCTCGGTCGCGTCGTCCGCAGCCTCGTCTTCGTCCGTGTCCTCCTCGTCTTCCTCGACCTCCGCACGCGCCTCCACGACGATCTCCGGCTCCTCGCCGTCCCAGGTAAGCACCATCGAGCCGACCCGGAACTGCTCTATGAGCGGCTCATCGAGCGGCGTGGTGTCCCGTGATCCCTCGGAGAGCTCGAGGGGCACGTCGACGCCGCGGCTCCGCATCTCCTCGAGGAGCTGGCCCATCCGATCCGCGAGAACGGCGACCTGCTCCTTCTCGACGATCACGCTGACGACGCGCGGTCCGCTGCGGGCCTGGAGAAAGAACGTTCGATTGCCCGGCTCGCCGACCGTCCCGGTCGTGAAGCGGTCCGGCGCGTCGAAGTTGAAAATGCGTCGGGGCATCGGTCCTCCGAATGGCATGGGCATCGCCCACGTCGCGAGTCTACCCCGCTCCGCCTGTTCCGCCACCCACGACCGCGCCCCCGAGGCGACGCCGCCGTGACCTTTGTGGCAGCAGGTCGGTCACGCTCCCGCCCACGTCGTTGACGCGCGCCACGAACGGCCGCAGCGGCGTGTAGTGGACCACGCTCAATGAGCCAGGGTCGACGTGGATGCGCTGGAACAAGTCGAGATGCATCCCCAGGGCGTCGGCGAGGACGGCCTTGATGACGTCGCCGTGGCTGCACAGGGCCCACGTCGCGTCCGTGCCAAGCCGTGCGTTCCATGAGCGCACGGCGCCGACGGCCCGAGCCTGCACATCCCGGAGCGCCTCGCCGCCTGGGAACTCGGCAGCGCACGGGTGTGCCTGCACGACCTTCCACAGTGGCTCCTTCGCCAGCGTCTTCAGGTCGCGGCCCGTCCAGTCGCCGTAGTGCACCTCGCCGAGCCGCTCGTCGACCGTCAGCTCCAGGTCGCGATCTCCGCGCACGATCGTTGCGGTCTCTAGACAGCGCTCCAGCGGCGACACGACGAAGGCGGCGAGCCGCACCGGGCGAAGGCGGTCGCGCAGCGCCTCGGCCTGCCGCACGCCGCGCTCGTCGAGGTGGAGTCCTGGCGTCCACCCGGAAAGGGTCCGGCCGGTTGTCGCAGTGAGGCCGTGGCGGACCAGAAGCAGGGTGGGCACCGGCCAATGGTAGCCTGCCAGTCGCAGACCCTCGATCCAGGGCGCGGGACGACTGCACGGGACTCCGGATCCGGCGCGTCCTGCCCGGACGAGCAGGTCGGGACCCGCTCCGAGCCCGCCGGAAGGTCCGTGCTCGAGGGGCCGAGCGGCCCTTGAGCCCCGAGACGGACAGTCATTAACTCCCTTATTGAGGCGCGGCCCCCGGATCCCCCCTCCGGACGCCGCGCCCCCGACGTTTCCCCGCTTGACCACCCTCAGCGTGCGTGCCCGGAGCAGGTCGTCGCAGGCACCGGATTCTCCCTGCCGCTACGCTGCCCGGATGACAGCCGACCCCCTACCCTGGTGTCCCGTCCGACGATGGGCGCCCCACCTCAGGCCCTGCCCCCGGCTTCCCCGGGATCTCACCCACCTGGTCGAGCAGCGTCAAGGACGCCGTGGGGACGTCTCACTACGCCAGCCGTGTGTGGTTCACCATCGGCCACGGGATCCTCAACGAGGTTTACTGGCCCCGCGTGGACCGTCCACAAATCCGGGACCTTGGGTTCATCGTTGCGGACGGGGCCGGGTTCTGGGGCGAGGTCAAGCGCGACGCCGAATCGCAGGTGGAACTGCTTGAGCCGGGCGTCCCCGCAGTCCGCGCGGTCCATCGGCACTGGCGTTACGTCCTGACGCTTCGCATCTGTGCCGATGACCATGCCGACGTGATCCGCATCGAGGCACGACTCGAGGATCTGCGCCACCCCCACGACGCCGAGCGTGTGTCTCACCCGCTGCGTCTCTACCCACTCTTGGCGCCTCACCTGGGCTTCAGCGGCACCCACAACCGGGCGTGGTCAGGGTCCTACAAAGGGCGCCCGATGCTGTTCGCGCAGGACGAACCCTATGCGCTCGCGCTCGCGTCGGAGCCACCTGCCGGCCAGTCAGTCGGGTACGTCGGGCGGTCGGACGGCTGGCAGGACTTCACAGCGAATGGCCGCATGACCTGGACGTACGACACCACCGACAAGGGCAACGTCGCCGGGATGACGGAGATCCTGCTGGACGGCGGCGTCGCGCAGGTGGCATTGACGTTCGGGACCCGGCCGGAGGAGGCCGCACTGCAGGCGACATCGGCGCTCGTGGGCCATATCGATACAACGTGGGACGAGTACGTGGCGAACTGGCGCTCGCTCTTGGCGATCTGCACTCCGCCGCCCAGGGAGCTCGGCGACGACCTTGCCGGCCTCTACCTCGACTCCGCTGCTGTACTCCGTGTCCATCAGGACCGCGCGGCGCCGGGCGCTACTGTGGCGAGCCTGTCGATCCCGTGGGGCAGCTCGCGGAACGACCTTGGCGGTTACCACCTGGTGTGGTCGCGTGACCTGGTTGAGGCCGCTGGCGCGCTGGTCGCCCTAGGAGCGCACGCATCGGCCCGGCGCACGCTGGCGTACCTCGTCGCGACGCAGGAGCCGGACGGCCACTGGGTACAGAACCAGTGGGTCGACGGCGTGGCCTACTGGAGCGGAGTGCAGCTCGGCGAGGCGGCCTATCCCGTCCTCCTCGTGGGCGCCCTGCGTCGTTCCGGTGCCGCCCACATGCACGGGCGAGGCGGGGACGAGGCGGCCGCGTTCGAGCACCTCGTGACGGAGACTGCGCTCGACCGGATGATCGCCTCCGCGGCCTCGTTCATGGCGCGAACCGGACCGGCCACTCAGCAGGACCGGTGGGAGGAGAACCCCGGTCTCACGCCGTCGACACTGGCGCCGGTCGTCGCTGCCCTGGTGGTGGCCTCGCAGTATCTGCCCGAATCGGCCGCGACGTACTGCCTGGAGCTGGCTGACGACTGGAATGCCGCCATCGAGGACTGGACGTTCGCGCGCGGCACGGCGCTCGCCGGGGCGTACGGTGTGGACGGGTGCTACGTGCGGATCGCTTCGCCGGACGTCCTAGCCGGCTCCCCGCTCTCAACGCCCGTCTCGCTTCGTAACTCCCCGCCCGACCGGTCGCTCGTCCCCGCGGACCAGGTCCTAGGGACGGACTTCCTGGCGCTCGTGCGGTTCGGGCTGCGCCGAACTGATGACCCGCGGATTCTGTCGACGCTAGCGGTGACCGACGCGACATTGCGCACGGATACGCCGAGCGGCCCGGTGTGGCATCGCTACACCGGCGACGGGCACGGCGAGCATGCCGACGGCAGCCCCTTCGACGGGACTGGGATAGGGCGGGCGTGGCCGCTGCTGGTCGGGGAGCGCGGGCACTACGAGCTGGAGGCCGGTCGGGACGCCCGACGGTTCCTCGCGACCATGCGCAACCTCGGGTCACGCGCGGGCATGCTCCCGGAGCAGGTCTGGGACGCGGAGGACATCCTGGAGCGCGCCCTGTTTCGCGGGCGCCCGTCGGGTTCGGCGATGCCACTCGCCTGGGCCCACGCGGAACACATCAAGCTGGCGAGATCGATCGCGCTAGGCCACGCCATCGACCGTCCGGAGGCGGCTTGGCACCGCTACCACGGTGAGGTCCCCGTCGCCACCAGGGACACGTGGCGCTTCACCGCGCCTCGCCCGGCCATGCGCGCCGGCCGGACGCTCCGGTTCGAGCTGCCCGCCCCCTGCCTAGTCCACTGCTCGGTGGACGGATGGCGCACGACGCTGGACGTCGACGCACGCGACACGCTGCTTGGCGTGGGGGTCGCGGACGTGCCGGGCTCTGACCGGCTCGCGCCCGGCGACGCCATCGACGCGACGTTCTACTGGACTGAGGCCGGCCGCTGGGAAGGGCGTGACGTGCGCGTCGCGGTCAGCCCGTCCAACTAGCCGCCGGACGACCGCAACCCGGCAGGATTACGGACAGCATCTCCACGACGTGCGTGAGCGCGCGCCTGCGCTTCCTTGGGCCCCCGCCAGTGTCAGTGGTTCGTGAGCCATGCAGCCAGGTCGGCTACTAGCTGCGAGTCGACGTGGCCCGGCACGCTGTACTCGGCCGGCGTGGCGGGCCCGCTGCCATCGAGCAGCAGGTGGTCCATGGCGGGGTACGTCCTGAAGGTCACGTTCGGATGGCTGACGAGAGCCTGATCCCAGCCATGCAGCTCCGATGGGGGCACCTGGTAGTCCCGCTCGCCTTGTGAGAAGAACATCGGGATCGTGAGGCCCGTGGCCACCCTCACGGGGTGGTACGTGCGCAGGTCGAGCCAGTACGAGGCCGGGGTGTTCAGGGGTAGCTCGGAGGCCGGCGTCGAGGGCGACAGGCTGGGAGACTCGGCGAGCGCCACCTGTTCCTTGAGGGTTGCCAGCTGCTGCTCGACCTGCGGGCTCGGGCTGCCCTGCAGAGACGCGAGGTACTGCTCCTGGATGAGGATGAGCTGTGGGAGTGGCGTGATGGGCGCCTCGAGCATCGCGATGCCCGCCAGCTGGCCCGGCACCTGGGCGGCGATCCGCGGCGCGAGGTATGCACCCAGGCTGTGCCCGACGAGGAAGACGCGTGTCGGGTCGACACGCGGCGTCATCCGCAGCAGGGCGATCGCGTCGATCGCGTCGTCGGTCGTCTCCTGGCGCACGGTGATGCTCGTGTCGGCCGCCATCTGCGCGCCGTAGACGAAGGTGCGCTTGTCGTAGCGCAGCACCGCGATCCCCCGAGAAGCGAGGCCCCAGGCTAAGTCGCGGAAGGGCTTGTTGGGACCGAATGTCTCGTCGCGGTCGTTCGGTCCTGATCCTTGCACCAACACGACTGCCGGGAAGGGGCCTGTCCCTTTGGGCATTGTGAGCGTGCCGGGCAGAGCCCAAGGCGCGGACCCGACCGTGACGGCCGTCTCTGTGAACGCTGCAGGGTTCACGTAGGCCGCCGGTGAAGAGACAGGAGCCGAGGAGGACGCGGCGACCTTGGCAATGTGCAACCCGCTCACCCGGCCTGCGCTCGAGATGGCCACAGTCAGTGTCACGGTGCTGTTTGCAAAGGTCGTCTCAACAGCGGCGATTGTGTACGGTGCTTGCGCCGTTGTCGTCACGCCGCCGATGTTCTGTAACGCACCGAATTGCGTTATGAACTGCGCCCAGAGTTGCCCGAGCGTCGCCGCCGGCGCCGCCGCTCGCATGGTGGCGTCCTCCATCGCCTCGGCCGTCGCGTCGTCGCCGCGGGAAAGCGCCCCGACGAAGGCCCTGCCGATCGCCGCTGGATCACCGCCGGACGTGTTCGGCGTGACGGGAGCTCCGCTCGGTGCGGCGGGGGAGGGCGTCACAGGACCACAACCGGCTAGCACCGAGGCCGCCACAAGTGCGACGATCAGGCAGCGGAACATCGGATCACATCGGGAGAGACATCCCCCGTGATCACCCGCCGGACTCGCTGGCAACCGGGAGAGGTGACGCCTCACCGCCGGTCTCCCGGCTCTGCCACGCCGCCGTGATCGCGGTAGTCAACGGCACTGCGGCGAGGATCCCCAGGCTTCCCACGAGAGTCCGCACGACTTCGACGGCGATGACCTCCTGGTTCACGGCGTCGCCTAGGGAGCTGACCTGGATCGAGAGGATCACGAGCAGCGGCAGAGCCGTCCCGAGGTAGGCGAACACGAGCGTGTTGATTGTCGCGGCTAGGTGCGCGACGCCGACGTTCATCGCGCGCGCGTACAGGGCCCGTGCGTCGAGCTTCGGATCCGCATGCCCGATCTCCTCGACCGTTGCGGCCTGACTCATGGCGACATCGTTCAGCACGCCCAGGCCGCCAAAAATGACGGCGGCGAGCAACAAACCGCTCAGGTCGATCCGGTTACCTACGAGCTGTCCGAGCGTCACGATCTCCTCGGAGCCCTGGGCCGACGTGAACCGCGCCGCCGCCGTCACGATAGCGGCCAACACCCCCGTGATCAGGAGCCCGGAACTCGTCCCGATGATGGCGGCCAGGGTCGTACGCGTGGGACCCTGCGTGAGCAGGAAGCTCAGGGCCGTCACGGCGATCCCGAACCCGACTGCGAGGGCCACCGGGTCCCAGCCGAGCAGCAGCAGCGGGATCAGCAGGCGGATCGTGAACCCGATGGTCAGAACGAGCGAGACGACTGCCCGCAGACCGCGCCAGCCGGCGATCGCGGCGGCGACCAGCACGAAGGCGGCCGCCAGTACTCCGAGGAGCGGCAGGCGCCAGCGGTCGACGACGTCATACGCGATAGGGGAACCGGGCTGGTGGTCGATGGATACGACGACTTCGTCGCCGGCGCGGTAGTCCGGCAGCTGGAGCTGACTGCTGGGGCCCTGCAGGACGGCCGTCACCCGTGCCCCGGTCTGCGTCCCATCCAGGATCACGACCGTGGCGCTCGGTTGCTCGCCGGCCTGCACCGGCGCGACGGACACGATGCGCGCATGCACCAGGTCGGAGACCACCGCGTGGGTTGATGACGGGACGAGGTTCGGGATGAACAGCAAGAAGCCGACGAGCAGGATCATGCCGAGGCCGTAGGCGACGATGCGTCGGTCGTTGCGCAGCTCGGAGTCCTGGGGCGCGGGCGTGGACGCCATGGTGGCATACCTCGTGGAAGACACGCGGGACTGCGGCATGCTACCCGGGACTGGGCCATAGTGGCGAGCCATGGGCCTTCCGGCTCGCGGCGGCCTCACATGCCAAGCGGCTCAAACGCGCCTCCGTGCTTGTACAGGCCCCCGCATGGGGCCGGCACGGCTCACACGAAGAGGCGCGGGTTCACGAACTGCCCATTGAGTTCGACCATCCAGAGCAGGTGAGGCCCCGTGCTTATCCCGGTGTTCCCTTCGTAGGCGATGACCTCGCCCTGCGTCACGTGCTCGCCCTTGGCCACGAGCGGGGCATGGGCGCCGTCGTCGACGTGTGCATACCAGGTGACCAGGTTCTGCGAGTGGGCGATGATCACGATCCAAGCGCGCTCGCCGGGCGGATCGTACGGGTTCGGGCCGACGAAGAGAACTTCCCCCGCGGCGGCGGCATGGATGGGCGTGTCCATGGGCCCGGCGATGTCGATTCCGAGGTGGAAATGCGGGCAGTTCCCGAGCGGCGCCTCGAGTGGGAACCCGGTGCATCCGAACTCCTGGGTAACGGTGCCGTCCATCGGCCACTCGAACGTGCCGTTGTACACGGACGGCACCGCCGCCTCGCTGGCCAGCTCGTTGATCTCGTCCTTCAGCCGGTCCAGTGCCGCGACTTCCTCGGCCAATTCCGCCGCCGCCTTCGACCGGTCCCGGCTGATCGCGGCGGCGGCAGCGGCCTGTGCGGCCCGTTCCGCTGACGTCTGCGCCGCCAGCCCAGCCAGGCGAGCCTGTGCCTGCGCGAGCACCTGCGCCTGCGTGGCCAGCGAGCTCTTCTCGGCGAACAGCGCAAGGCGGGACTGCTGGACTTGTGTCCGCGAAGCTTGCGTGGCGACGAGGAGCTGGCCGATGGAGGCGCCCTGTTGCGCGATCTGAACGGCAAGCTGCGCCTCGTCGTTGCCGGCTTGAAGGTAGTTGCTCACGTCGGACAGGACGTCCAGCAAGGAGCGCGCATTCAGAATTTGGACCCAGAGCGGAGTCTGCGCGGCTAGATAGGCCTGCGCGATGTCGGCGGCTAGGGTCCCACGCGTGTCTGCCAGGTTGCCCTGCGCGGCGGCCAGGTCCTCCCCGAGGTTGCTCACCTGCATGTCCAGGTCGTTTACTTGGCCGACTATGGCCGTGTAGTCGGACCGGACGGCAGCCAGGGCGGCGCTCGCGTGTTCGTAGCTGGCTTGCACGCTCGCTTGGTCGATGTCGATCCCCGCAAGGGCGTGCTGTGTGGCGGCAAGCTGTGAGGCTGCGCGCGCCGCGTCCTGCTGCAGCCGTGCCACGGCCTCGCGCTGGGCGCTGATCTTCGCCTGCAGCGCACGTTGGGCGGCCAGGGCGTTCTGCAGCGCACTCCCGGCGAGCGCCGCGGTTGGCTGGCCCGCAGACGTGCCGAATGCGGTAGCGACACACAGCACCACGGCCACGAGGATCTGGAGGGGAGGACGCGGACGACGCATCAGGTGTGCAGCATCGTACAGGCGTGCTCCGTGGCCGCGCCGCGCGGCGCCGCCGTGAACTTGCCCGCCGGTGATGCGCCGTCCAGGCGAGGGGCACACACGCACGAACGACCCGGCTGGCAGTCATGGTACTCCGAACGGTGTCGACAAGGTCTGCAGCTCCTCGTCCGCCCGTTCGCCGCGCCTCTGGAAGCGGGTGTCGAACGGCCACATGGCACCCGCGAAGCGGCCACTCGACAGAAGAGCTGAGACCAAGTATCATTCCGACCGTGAGCAGTCCGGATGCGCTGATCGAGGCCCTCGACCGGGCCGGCTATCATTCCACGGCACCTCGACGGGCCATGGCCGAGATGGTGGCCGCCCGGGACGGGCGCTTCACGGCCGAGGATCTGCTCGTCGAGGCGCGCCGCGCTCGGCGCGGGGTAGGCCGCGCGACGATCTTCCGCTCGCTCGAGATTTTCGAGTCCCTCGGCCTCGTCGAGCAGCTGCACCTGCCCAACGGCGAGCACGCCTACGTGGCCTGCGAGCGGGCTCACCACCATCATGTGGTGTGCCAGCAGTGCGGCCGCAGCCAGGAGGTGGGCGACCTCGGCATCACCCCCATCGCCCGCGAGCTCGTCGAGAAGCGCACGGGCTACCTCGTCGACTCCCATCGCATCGAGTACTTCGGGCTGTGCCCCGAGTGTCGCGCCACAACGTCCCGCGAGGCCTGACCCGCGTCCCACTCACCCGAACCAGCGAGGTACCCGAAGGTGAGATCAGATCTGCGACACAATCCGAGACTGGTTGGCGTGTTCGTGGATGGCCCCCTCCCGAGACTGCTCGGCGTCCTGGTCAGCGCCACTATCATTGCGGCCGCCTGCGGCGCGTCGGCCACGCCGGCGCCGACCCCTGGGGCAGCGTCCACTCCGCCATCGGTCTCCCCTGGACCCAACGTGGCGGCCGGAGCTGCGCCGGCATCGGCGTCCGGGCTCGACTATCGCCATCCCTAGTCCAGTCGCCGTCGGGTCCGCCGATCCCGGTCCTTGGGACGGAGAATTTCTACGCCGACCTGCTCGTCCGAGATCGGCGGGGCGCGCGTCACGGCCAGCAGCCTGCTCAACAATCCCAACACCGATCCGCACACGTACGAGGCGAGCCCGCAGGCCGCGGCTACCGTGGCCGACGCGAAGCTCGTCATCGTCAATGGCATCGGCTACGACGACTTCATGCAGCATCTGCTCGGCCGCCTCGCCGAACGCGAGCCGCGTCGTGATCGACGTGCAGACGCTGCTCGGCCTCCCAGACGACGTCAATGCCCACGTCTGGTATGACCCGGGCACCATGCCGAGAGTCGCCGCCGCGGCCGAGGCCGCGCTGGCCACGCTCGAGCCGGCGAACGCCGCCTACTTCGCCGCCCGCGAGCAGGCCTACCTCGCGTCGCTGGCGCCCCTGGCCGCGAAGATCGCCGAGATGAAGGCGAAGTACGCCGGCGCGCCCGTGGCCTTCACCGAGCCCGTGGCGGGCTACCTGGCCAAGGCCATCGGGCTCGACGTGCTCACGCCCGAGGGCTTCCAGAAGGCCATCGAGGACGGCACCGACCCGCCGCCCGCCGATGTCGCCGCCGAGCGCGACCTGCTCACCGGGAAGAAGGTGCGGGTGCTCGCTGTACAACAGCCAGACCATCACGCCCGCTGACCCAGCAGATCCACGACCTCGCGGTCGCGAACGGCATCCCGGTCGTCGGCGTCTCCGAGACGCTGCCGGCCCGCGTACCACACCTATCAGGGGTGGCAGCTGGCCCAGATGAACCAGCTCGAACAGGCCCTCGCGAAGGTGTCTGAGCACGTGACCGCACCGGCCGTCCGCTTCGACCGCGCCACGCCTCGCCTACGGCGGGCGGGAGGTCTGGCGCGACCTGTCGCTGGCCTTCGAGGAGGGCTGTTCGTCGCCATCCTGGGTCCCAACGGGTCGGGCAAGACCTCGCTGCTGCGCGTCGTGCTCGGCCTGACCGCGCTCAGCGCCGGCACCGTCGAGGTCCTGGGCGGGCCGCCCCGGCGGGGCAACCCCGGCATCGGCTACGTCCCCCAGGGCCAGGCCTTCGACCGGGACCTGCCGTTGCGCGGCCGCGATCTCGTCCGTCTCGGCCTCGATGGCCACCGCTGGGGCATCGGGCGGCCGGATCGCGGCACGCGCGCGCCGCGTGGCGGAGGCCATCGCCTCGGTCGAGGCGAGCGCCTTTGCCGATGCCCCGATCGGGCGGCTGTCGGGTGGCGAGCAGCAGCGCCTGCGCATCGCCCAGGCGCTCGTCGGCGACCCGCCGCCTGCTCCTCTGCGATGAGCCGCTGGCGAACCTTGACCTGCGCCACCAGCGCGAGATCACCGAGCTTGATCGGCGGTTGGCATCGCCGCACCGGGCGGAGCGTCGTCTTCGTGACCCACGACGTCAACCCGGTCCTCGGCTTCCTGGACCGGGTGCTGTTCGTGGTGAACGGCCGCTGGGCAGCCGGCACGCCGGACGAGGTGCTGACCTCCGAGCGCCTCTCGGACCTGTACGGCTCGCACGTCGACGTGCTCCGGGTGCACGGGCGGATCCTCGTCGTGGGCGAGGCCTTCGGCGCGGGGTTCGAGGTCGAGGAACCGCACCACCTGCCGGTGGTGGACGACAGCTGGGAACAGTCCGGCGGGGCGGCGCGATGATCGGCCCAGCTCGTGCACCTGCTGGGCTACGCCTTCGTGCAGCAGGCCATCGAGGCCGGCGTCGTGATCGCGATCGTGTCGGGCGTGGTGAGCCGCTTCGTGGTGGCCCGCAACATGGCCTTCGCGGTCCATGCCCTCGCGGAACTCGGCTTCACCGGCTCCGCCGGGGCGCATCCTCCTGGGCGTCTCGCCCGTGCTTGGCCTCCTGACCGGCACCGCCATCACCGCGCTCTTCATCGGCGCCCTCGGCGTGCGAGCCCGCGAGCGCGACGCGGTGGTCGGCGTGGTCATGGCCTTCGGCCTGGGGCTCGGCGTCCTCTTCCTCTCGCTCTACCAGGGCTTCGCGACGCAGGCTTTCGCGATCCTCTTTGGCACCATCACCGGCGTCAGCAGTGGCGACGTGGTGCTCCTCCTGGCGATCGGTATCGTCACCCTCGTGGCCCTGGCCGTGGTGTACCGGCCGCTCATGTTCGCCACCGTCGATCCCGAGGTGGCTGAGGCGCGCGGGGTCCCCGTCGGCCCGCTGGCGGTCGTGTTCCTGCTCATCATGGCTGCCGCGGTGGCCGAGGCGGTGCAGGTCGTGGGCGTGCTTCTCATCCTGACCCTGCTCATCACGCCGGGCGCCACCGCCGAGCGGCTCACTGCCGCGCCCGGCCGCGCCACCGTGGCCAGCGTCGGCATCGCCCTGTTCTCTGTGCTCGGCGGGATCCTCACTGTCGCTCCTGACGAACGTGCCGGTGACGCGTCTTTGTGACGTCGCTGAGCTTTGCGTGCTACTTGGTCGGGCGGTTCCTGGCAGGACCCTGGCTCATCGGCAGAGAGCGAGCCGGACGCCCCGCCGTCGTGCCGAGCCGGGCTACCAGCAGCAGATAGGCTCCTGTGAGCCCGGGGCACGCGCCGGCCTGGCTAGGTCCGTCCGGGATCATCGGCGGTCGGAGTTTGCGCGAGGGCCGCGAAGAGTCGGCTCGCTCACGCCACCTCCCGTCGAATTGTGAGCGACGCGACCGCGGCGAAGAGGGCCGCGATCGCTGCCAGCACGACGACGTCGACCTGCAGCGCCCCCACGTCTAGGCCGGCGCCGCGGATGAACACTTGGCGCAGGCCGTCGACGGCGTAGTTGAGCGGCATGATCGGCACCAATGGCTTCAGGACTGACGGCAAGGTGCTCACCGGGAATAGGACACCGGAGAGCAGGAACTGCGGCACGAGCACGAGCGGGATGAACTGGATGACCTGGAGCTCGGTGCGAGCGAACGTCGACAGGAAGATCCCGAGGCTCACGGCGCCGACGGCGAGGAGCACGACGACAAGGAACGCCACGACCGGGCTGCCGGCCATGGCCACCCCGAGCCCCACGGCGAACCCGGGCAGGGGCCCCATGGCGGGCACGTGGACGGTACCGAGTACCCAGACCATGAGCAGCGCGACCTGGATCATCGCGAAGAGCCCGAAGCCAAGCGTGTAGCCGGCGACGATCTCGCCGCGCGACACCGGCGTCGCCAGCAGCCGTTCGAGCGTCCCGCCCGTTCGCTCGCGCAGGAAGCTCACGCCGGTCAGGAGGTAGACAAAGAAATAGGCGAAGAAGCCGACGATCGCGGGCGCGAAGGTGGTGATGGGGTCCTTGCTGGGCACGCCATATATCGTCGTGTGAGAGATCGTCGGCAGGCTGACCCCCGCGAGCTCACCCGTGACCGCGAGGAGCGCCTTCTGCACGCTCGTGATCTGGTCGGCCTCGCCGGCAGGATCGAGCCCGTTCGTGATCACTTTGATCATCCTCGCGCCTGCCGAGCCGAAGTCGGCCGGCAGGACGATGGCGATCGACGCGTGTCCGTCCTCGATCTCGCTGCGTGCGGCGCTCTCGTCCGGTGCCTGGGCCACGGTCGAGCCCTGGCTCTGCAGTGCGTCGCCGATCGCGCCCTCCACAGCGGCGCCCGCCGGGCCCGCCCGGTCCACGACGACGGCATGCACGATGGGCGTCTGGCTGTCGCGCAGGATGAACGTGACAAGCCCGGTGACGAGGATCGGGGCGAGAAACAAGAGCGCCAGGGACGGGCGGTCGCGGCGGATCTCCTCGACCACTCGCCGGAACAGGGCGAACACGCGCCGACCGCTCATTGCGTCACCCCGTCGCCACCGTAGTGCAGGAATGCCTGCTCAAGATCGTCAGTTCCTGCCTGCGCGCGAAGTTCCCGCCCGGTTCCTCTGGCGATGACCTTTCCCGATCTCACGAACAGGAGCTCGTCGCAGCGGTCGGCTTCGTCCATCACGTGGCTCGAGACGACGATCGTCGTCCCGGCGTCGACCAGGGCGCGGAAGTGCGCCCAGAACTGCACGCGAAGGAGGGGGTCGATTCCGACAGTCGGCTCGTCGAGGAACAGCACCTCGGGGCGGTGGATGAGCGCGCAGGCGAGCGACAACCGGCGCCTCATGCCGCCGGACAACGTCCCGGCGACCGAGGCGTGCCGATCGGCGAGATCGACGAGGGCGACCGCGTCCATCCAGGCGTTCCTAGCCGTGACGCCGTACATCGCGCCGAAGAACTGCGCGTTCTCAGCGACGGTGAGTGCGGGGTAGATGCCGTCGCTCTGGGTCATGTAGCCGATCCGGCTAAGGTTCGCGCGCGACGGCATCGTGACGCCGAGAACCTCGGCGGTGCCCTTCGTCGAGCGCGTCATGCCGGTGAGCAGCCGGATCAGGGTGGTCTTGCCGGAACCGTTCGGCCCAAGGAGCCCGTAGATGCGGCCGGGCGCCAGCTCGAAGTCCATGCCGTCGACGGCCCGCACGCCACCGAAGACTTTCTGGAGCCCGACCGCGCGGATGGCTGGCGGTCGCTGGGCTCCGCCCTCCTCGTCCGGGACCGCGGCGGGCATCATCGCTTCACCCCTCCGAGTTGGCGATCCGTCGCTGCCCGGGCGTTCGCGCGGCAGCCGGCGGACACAGTGTGGCGTTGCTGACGCTAGCGGTTCGGCCGCAGGTCGACGCTGAAGTCGAGGTGCGCGCGGAGCATCGTGAGGGCATCGCTCCAGAGCTCGATGGCCTCCGCCCAGGCGTCGATCGCTCCGGGCGCATCGAGACGAAACGGACCGTCGTCGAGCTCGATGCGGGTCCCGTACCCAACGGGGCGGATCGCCACCTCCACGTCCGTGACGACGGACTCGTCTGGGAGCCAGGGCTGGCGGAACGCAAACCGCGAGGGTGGCTCCGCCCGTGTCACCTGCCACCACACCCGCCGGTCCGCCCAGGTCAGCACGGATCGCGCCCCGACCGCCAGGCCACCCTCGATCTGCACGGGGAGCCATCGGGCCAGTTCCTCCGGGTCGGCCCAGGCACGGAAGACCCTCTGGGGAGGGGCGTTGAGACGGCGCCGCAGGCGCACCCGGCGCTCAAGGTCCGTACCGGACGGAAGTCCCGCTTCATCGTGTGCCATGCGGTCTCCCTGTTCTGCCGAAACTCAGGACGCGGCGTCGTGGCCAGCCGATCGCCTGCCGGTCTGGATGCCGGACGTCGACCAAGTGTGGTCGTGCCATCTCCGCCGTGCAAGGTGCAGCCGCGGACGGGCCTCCGGGCCGGTTCCTTCAGGCCACGCGCTGGGCAGTTGGCTCGAGCGGGGGCGCCGAGTCGTCGGTCAGTGGAGCCGCAGCTCGGGCTGCAACCGGGCGAGCTCGTCGCGAAGGTCTGGGGCCTCGTCGAGCCTGGCGAGGACTTCCAGGACGAGCTTGTTCACGGCGCTCGTCCCCGTTGCTCCGGCTGCGGCTTCCACGATCTCCGTGAGTCGCCGCCCGGCCGTCGCATCGATGGCGTGCAGGCGGTCGACTCCGAGTTCCTCGGCGGCCGCTGCCGCCAGGAGCAAGGCCACTCGCTCGCATACCCTGGCGCTGCGCAAGCGAGCGGCCAGGTTGGGCTGAGCGACGTGTACAGCGTCCATGACGCCTCCCTCGGGCTGCTTGGCGAGCCGCCACCGACCGCGTTCCGGACCGTGACGGCAGTGCCCGCCTGCTGGATCACAGTCCATTGCATGGTGGCCGACCGGCGCCTGTCCGGCAAGAGTCGTTGCGCCCGAAGCTTGCGCCACGTTGGCGGCTGAAACCGTCGATCAAGGATCGCGGACGAGGTGCGCGTCTCCAACTGCGCCCGCAACGTCTGGCCGAAACTGCCGGCCCGGTGGAGCCCGGCTCGACGCGCCGTGCGACGGCCGCCTCAAGCCGGGAGGTTGAACCACACGCGCGTCTGGCCGTCTTTCGACTCTGCGCCGACCGTCCCCCCATGCGCCTCCACGAGCTGCTTCACGATGGACAGGCCGACGCCGGCGCCCCCGCGGGCTCGAGCGCGGGACTTGTCCACTCGATAGAAGCGCTCGAAGACGTGGGGCAGGTCGGCGGGGGGGATGCCCTCGCCGGGGTTGGTCACACTGACGAGCACGTCCGTGGGACGTCGTTCGGCAGTCACCGAGACCCTGCCCCCTGGCGGCGTGTACCGCACAGCGTTCTGCAGCAGGTTTCCCAGCACCTGTGCGAGCTGGTCGGAGTCCCCGCGGACGAGCAGGTTCGGCGGGGCTTGGACCGAGACCTCGAGGCCGGCCGCCTGCGCTGCCGGGCGGGCGAGCTCGACGGCCGAGCGAATAACGGCGGCAAGGTCCAGGTCGACGAGGGGCGGCGGCCCGGCAGCGTCGCCCGCGGCGAGCGTGTCGAGTCCGTGGGACAGGCGAACCAGACGCTCGGTTTCTTCCCAGAGCGACTCGAACGTGTCCCGGTCGGGCGGGATGACGCCGTCGCGCAGTGCCTCGAGGTAGCCCTTCAGGTTGGTCAGGGGCGTCCGCAGCTCGTGCGCCGCGTTCGCGATGAACTCGCGGCGCATGCGCTCCTGGGCCTCGAGTGCCGCCGCCATCTGGTTGAACGAATTGGCCAAGCTGACGATCTCCTCGGGCCCGCGGCGCTCGATCCGCGACTCGTAGCGACCCTCCGCGATTTGGCGCGCGGCGGCCCCGATCTCCCGCAACGGTCGGACGAGGCGGGCGGCGACCAGGGTGGCGAGCACGGCTGCCACCACTACTGCGGCCAGCGCGGCAAGCAGCACGACCTGCACCACCGAGTTCTCGAACATCGCGTCGCTCGTCGCGGTGCTGACGCCTTGCTTCGCCATCAAGGCGGCGAATGTCTGCGAGCCGACGACGATCACGCCGGCCGCGAGGATCAACAGGGCGACCGCGGCCACGGCGATCGCTGCCGCGGCGATGCGAAGCCCGACTCCCCCGGGCGACCGCCGGCTCACGGCTCGGCCGTGTCCGGCGCGGCGCGGTACCCCACGCCTCGCACGGTCGCCACATACCGGGGGCGGTCGGGATCGTCGCCGAGCTTGGCGCGCAATCGCCGCACATGCGCATCGATCGTGCGGTCCAGGATGTCCGCCTCGCCCTGCCCGTAGACGGCGTCGAGCAGTTGGTCGCGCGAGAGGACCCGGCCGCCCGCCGCAAGCAGCGCAGCCAGGAGCCGGAACTCGACGGCGGTCAGCGGGACGAGATGGCCCGCCACGGTGACCTCGTGGCGATCCGCATCGAGCAGGAGGTCACCGTGGCGGAGGGGCGCTGCCAACTGACCCGGCAACTCATTCGGTCCGGCCCGCGCGGTGCGCTCAAGGATCCGTCGCACCCGGAGCACGAGCTCGGCGGGCGAGAACGGCTTGGGCAGGTAGTCGTCGGCCCCCTCCGAGAGCCCCGCGATCCGGTCGGCCGTTGTGCCCCGAGCCGAGAGCACGATGATCGGGGTGCGGTCCGTACGCCGGACCGCCCGGATGACGGCGAGCCCGTCCACCTCGGGCAGCATGAGATCGAGCACGACCAGCAGCGGCGCCTCCAGCGCGATGGCGGCAAGGGCTTCCCGTCCATCGGTCGCCTCCACCACCCGGAAGCCCTCACGCTCGAGGTACATGCGCACCAGGCGCACGATCTTCGGATCGTCGTCGACGACGAGGATGGGGCTGGGCAGCTCGGTCACGACGGCCATCCTAGAGTGAGAGGGTGGTGCTGGCCAGAGGCCGCAGAACCGGAGGGCGGGGGCACTCGCCCCCGCCCTCCGGTTCTCTGAGGACTGGGTGGCTAGGAGGCGGCGAGGCCGCCCGCACCAGCCGGCAGGCCCGAGGTGCTGCCGATCGGGGTCAGGCTGCCATTCCCGCGGATGCGGAAGGCATCGAGGGTGTGCAGACCGACATCGACCACATAGAGGAAGCGCCCGTCACCGCTGACCGCTGCGTCGAGGAGCGGAGCCGTGGGTTCAACGGCCGCGGCCCCAAAGGCCAGGGTCAGGCTGCCATTGGGAGCGATGGCATAGGCGGAGATCTTGGCGGGGCTGTGGGCGTCGATCGTGAACGCGTAGCGGCCGTCAGGGGTGAAGGCCACCCAGCAGGCGGCCTGCTGGCCGTTGGCGACCGAGGCCGAGATCACGGTCAGTGCGCCGGCAGGTGAAACGGCGTATGAGGACAGGGCGCTCGCGGCGGCCTCGGTGACGAATAGCCGGCCAGCGTTGTCGAAGGCAAAGCCGTACGGCGCGGCCCCGGCGGAGGTCTATACGCTCGGTGCGCCCGCGATGCCGAGGAAGCCGACGCGGTAGGTGACGAGCTCATTGGCGCCCTTCTCGGTCACGACTAGCACGCGCCCGTCGGGGCTGAAGGCGATCTCCTCGGGCGAAGTGAGGCTGGCCGGGCCGCTCAAAGGCCGAATGGAATCCGGCAGTGCAACGAGGTGGCCGCCAAGGTTGACGAAGCCCGCGATGTTCCCGCTGCCCCCCGCATCGAGCACGTACACGAGGGGGCCGTGGAGGGTGACGCTGATTGGGTCTGTGCCTCCCGCGGGGACGTTGGAGGTGCGAGAGAGGCTGCCGTCGGGCGCGACAGCGAACAGCGCGACGTCGCTGCTGCCGGCGTCGACCGTGGCCAACCAGCGCCCGTCAGCGCTGAGGGTCACCGAGCCCTGGGAAGCCAGCTGGGCACCCGTGCCCGTGCCGCCCGTGGCGTAGGTCCCGAGCAAACTCAGGCTGCCGTCGGATGCACGGGAGTATGCGAAGACAGCATTGCCGCCTGCCGAGTTGGTAAGGGTGTACACCGTGCCTGCACCGCCGAAGCCAGCGGCGGCAGCAGTAGCGGGTACGCTGAACGCGAACAGGGCGATGAGGACGCCTAGCCCGGCCATCAGTCTGCGACGCATGGGACATGATCTCCTCGACTCTCTCCCGGGAACGCCCCGGGATGCCGTCGAGGGTGGTTTGTGGGCGTGACTGCTGAATGGCGGTGCGTGACGATTCGAGGACGGCGTGGACGGCCCGGCCTCAGGCCACGGTCACCTGTACCTGGTCGTACCCCGTCGCGCCCGCCGGCGCCGGGCCGCCCGGCGTCGCAGTCTGCACGGCGCCCGTCCCGTCCGTGGCCCGGACTTGGATCGTATGGGTGCCGGACGTGGCCTGCCAACGGTAGACCCATTGCACCCAAGTCGCCTTCGAGATGGCGCGGCTCAGCATGGCCACCTTCCATGGGCCATTGTCGACGCGGACCTCGACGCGTCCGATCCCGCGGTCGGGTGCCCACGCGAGCCCGTCAACGTCGACTGCCCCGGGCGTGACGCTGGCTCCGTCGGAGGGATGGTCGATGCGCGACTGCGTCAGGATCGGGCCGTCCTTCGCCCAGCCCAGCCCGATCCAGTACGCGTCAAACGCTTCGCGGGTGGTCAATTCGATCTCCGAGAGCCACTTGGTGGCCGACACGTAGCCGTACAGGCCGGGCACGATCAGGCGCGCTGGGTAGCCGTGCTCGGCGGGCAAGGGGACGCGGTTCATGCCGAGCGCGATCATCGGCTCGCGAGCCGGATCGAGCGCCCAAGCGGTGGGGAAGCCGACCGTAAACCCGTCCACCGACCGGCCCACGATCTGCGTGGCGCCGGCGTGCACGCCGGCCTCGGCGAGGACCTGCTTGAGATGGACGCCGGTCCACAGCGTGTTGCTGATGAGGTTGCCGCCAACGTCGTTGCTCACGCACGCGAGGGTCACGTACTGCTCGAAGAGAGGCAGCGCGAGCAGCTCCTCGTAGGTGAACGTGAGGGGATGGTCGACCATACCGGTCACCCGAAGCTGCCAGCTCGAGGCGTCCACCTGCGGCACCAGCAGTTCGGTGTCGATGCGGTAGAACTGGTCATTCGGCGTCACGATCGGGGTGACGCCCGGTGCCGAGAGCGAGTCCGCCGCGACGAGGGGCGGGACCACTTCGGACGCCACGGGCAGGCTCGCCGACACGGGGGCGCCAGCCGGATGCCCGCGCTCGACCAACAGGCGGCCCACTGTCCCTGCGACGAGGGCGCCGCCCAGGAAGCCTCCGGACCGGAGCAGGAAGCGCCGACGGTTCCAGTCGGGCATCGAACGCGCAGGGTCGGGGGGTGCGATGGTCGCCCGGCCAAGGACCAGGGGGTTCAGGAACCCGGCGTCGGCCAGCAGAACGCGGAGCGTGACGACTCCGGCCAGCGTGGCAAGCACTGCGTTCAGCGCAGCCAGCGGTGCGGAATCCAACGGTTCGAGGAACGCGGCCACGAACGCCACGAACCCGAAGCCTGCGAAGATCCACCATGCGGCGCCGAAGCTCCGGCGGCCGAGGATGCCGGCGACCGCACCCACCAGCACGGCCACTACGACGACCGCGACGTTGAGTGCCGTCTTGTCGTTCGTGCCAAAGAGGGTCGTCATGACGTCCTTCGCGCCCGGGGGCTGGAGGGCGATGACGAGACTCCCGACTGCGACGACCAGCGACGGGGCCCCCGGAACGACCCCGGCGACCAGCTCGCTCGCGGCTACGCCGATGGCGCCTGCGACGGCGCCGGCCGCCGCTGCGCGCGGTCGGCCGTGGGAGCGTGAGAGAGTTGGCATCGAGGCTGGGAGGCTCACTTCAGAGGTGCTGTGGCGACGGCGAGAGGAACGGGAGTGTCCCACATTTGTGGTTTTCGTGAACGATCGTCCTCGACGATGACGCTTAGGTGTGACGATCCGATGACGGCACCGGCCGACCTGGAGGAACCGGCGGAGCAGCGGGGCCCACCCCGGACCCGTAGGATGCGCGCCATGATCCCTCTGCCGGCGATCGCGACGCAGGGTGTCCTCGCTGACATCGATATCGCCCGTGAGCTCCTGCCGGTCTGGATCCTGGGCTTCGGCGCCGGGCTCGTGCTGTTCTTGCGCGGACTCGCTGCCTACCGCCTAGGGTCGCGAGTGGCGACGATCGCGACGTCGCCTCTTGACGGGCTAGCGGCCGGTGAAGTGCGGGTCTCGGGGACCGTGCAAGCGGGCCCGACCATCCTCGTCTCGCCGCTGCAGAGCACCCGCTGCGTCTACTACCACGCACGGGTGACGGAGGAAGGCGGCCGCACCATCTGGACCCTGCTGGACGACACACGATCCGTCAGTTTCCGGCTCCGGGACGCGTCCGGCACTGTTGTTGTGCTGCCGCGTGGAGCACGCTGGGAACTCGATCCGCGCCTCGACGCTCGGTCGGCGTTGGCCGTCGAGCCGCCGTCACTCGACATGAACCGCGGTCCGGCCGAGGAGTTCGCGCCCGAGGACCGCGACGCACAGGTCGCGCGGCTGCTCACCGTGCGCGGCGACGTCGACGACACCTCGACGCTCTTCGAGCGGACGATGGGCGGGCCCGGTCCGGGCAGTTTGACGAACATGCTTGGGCTCGATCCGACCGCTCCGCTCGGGGGCGGGCGCCGCTACGTCGAGGCGCGCGCGGAGCTCGGCGATGTCGTGACGATCGTGGCCACAGCACTCCCGTACTCGATGGTCGGGGAGGACGTCGGGTCCGACGATGAGAACCCTCTCGAGGACCCCGAGATCGCCGACGATCTTGCGGCGGCGCGCTCGGCCGGATCCCTCCATGTGAGGCCGGAGGACGCGTGGGGGAACGCCGCCATCCCGGGGTTCGGCATCGGCCGGCCGACGCGTACGCCCGTGCTGGACCCGGGAGCGACACCAGAGCCGGCCGCGCCACGGCTCGCGTCGCTACCCGCGCCTTCTGGGCTTCCGGGGAGCGCGCCGAGCGTGGAGGGGGGCGCACTGTCTGGCGCCGGAGCTCCCGCCGCGTTCGACATCCCTGCCGACCAACTCGTGTTGGCCGCGGGCGCGACCGGAATGACCGTCTACGACGGGACGCCGGTCGAGGCCGCCGGTTCCGAGATGTCTCGCTTCTGGCAGGGGGTCGCTGGGGCCGCGCTCGCCGTGGCGTGTGCCGCGCTCATTGTGTTGCAGGTCGGGGTGGGCTGACCTGCCATGGGCGCTTTAGCGATCATGGGTCTGGCGGTCGTCCTAGTGGCCGTCGGAAGCCTGGTGGTCCTCCTGACGACGTACAACGGCGTCGTCGCGATGCAGCGGCGCGCCGACAAGGCCTGGGCGAACGTGGACGTGGCGCTCAAGCAGCGGTACGACGAGTTGCCCAACCTCGTCGAGGCGGTGCGCGACGTGATGGCCTACGAACGGGTGGTTCTGGAGGATGTCACGAACGCCCGCGCCGCGTATGCGCCCTTGGCGCCCCTGCCGAGTCAGGCTGCCGCGTCCGACGCGACGTCCGCCGCCGTGCGTTCGCTGTTTGCGGTGGTCGAGCGCTATCCGCAGCTCCACGCTCAAGCGAACGTCATGAGCCTGCAGGCGGA
This sequence comes from uncultured Chloroflexia bacterium, assembly GCA_963835945.1. Classification (GTDB taxonomy): domain Bacteria; phylum Chloroflexota; class Limnocylindria; order Limnocylindrales; family CSP1-4; genus JAJYNJ01. Next base: position 105,896 of record CAWIHR010000033.1, on the reverse strand, counting down.
GATCGAGCGCCTCGAGTCGCTCATCGCCACGCGCCGCGAGTTCTTGAACGACAGCGTGTACCTCTACAACGCCACGATCCGGCAGGTGCCTGCTGTCCTGTTCGCCGGCGCGATGGCATGGAAGCCTCGGGACTTCTTCAGGGCACCGGACGAGGCGCGGGCCGAGGTTCCGGTGGCGCTCGACCGCCCTGGGCCGACACCAGAGGATGCGCCAGCGAGGTCGACGACTGGGCCGCAGGGATAGGCACCCCGCTGGCGCAGTCGCCGCCGCGTTCTGGGGCGACCTTTCGGTCCCGGCACGGGATTTGGGGCGAGCGCCGGCGCGTTTGGCCCCGTGGCGGTCCATGGAAACCGGCTTGCTGGCGCCGGTTGCGAGGCTGTTTGGCCCTTGAGGCGGCGGGGCTCGCAGCGTTGACTTCCGGTGTCTGTCTAGCTTCCTCAGGGGTGGATGATGGTTGACGTGTTTGCCGGCGACATGGGTGCCGGGGCGGCCGTGGACAAGGCCAGCGATGTGCTTGGGTATGGCCGCCGGCCGCTCGACGCCCTCTTCGTCCCCCGGTCGGTCGCCGTGATCGGTGCCACAGAGAAGGAAGGGAGCGTCGGTCGCACCGTTCTCTGGAACCTCATCAGCAGCCCGTTCGGCGGCACGGTGTTCCCGATCAACCCGAAGCGGCCCAACGTCTTGGGATTGAAGGCGTACCCGAGCCTGGCCGAGGCCCCCGACCCCGTCGAGCTCGCGGTGATCGTCACGCCGCCCCAGACCGTCCCGGGCGTGATGGACGAATGCGTCGCGGCGGGAGTGCGCGGCGTCATCGTCATCTCGGCGGGCTTCAAGGAGACGGGCTCTGAGGGCGAGGAGCTCGAACGCCAAGTCCTCGCGCGGGCGCGGGCCGGCGGGATCCGCGTGATCGGCCCCAACTGCCTTGGCGTGATGAACCCCATCGGCGGTCTCAATGCCACGTTCGCGGCAGGTATCGCGCGAGCCGGTTCCGTGGGGTTGATCAGCCAGAGCGGCGCGCTGCTGTGCGCCATCCTCGACTGGAGCATGCACGAGCAGGTGGGCTTCAGCTCGGTTGTCTCTCTCGGCTCGATGCTCGACGTGGGCTGGGGCGACGTCATCTACCACCTTGGCGACGATCCCAATACGGGCAGCATCGTGATCTACATGGAGACGGTCGGCGACGCGCGTGCGTTCCTTTCGGCCGCGCGCGAGGTCGCCCTCACGAAGCCCATCATCGTCATCAAGCCTGGACGCACGGCGCAGGCGGCCAAGGCTGCCGCGTCGCACACCGGGTCACTGACGGGCAGCGACGAAGTACTGGATGCGGCGTTCCGGCGCGTTGGTGTGCTACGGGTGGACGCGATCGAGGACCTCTTCGCCATCGCCGATGTCCTCGCAAAGCAGCCCCGGCCCAAAGGCCGCCGGCTCACGATCCTGACTAACGCCGGCGGTCCGGGCGTCCTTGCCACCGACGCTCTGATCGGCGGGGGCGGGCAGCTCACGGAGATCACGCCGACGGCGATGGACGCGTTCAACGCGATCCTGCCCGCACCGTGGAGTCACAACAACCCGGTCGACATCATCGGCGATGCCCCGCCCGAGCGGTTCGCCTCGGCGCTCGAGGTCGCGGCCGGCGATCCGGGCAGCGACGGGCTGCTGGTCGTCCTGACGCCGCAGGCCATGACCGACCCAACACGGACCGCCGAGCACCTCGTCCCGTTTGCCCATATCGAGGGTAAGCCCGTCCTGGCCAGCTGGATGGGTGGCGCCGACGTCGAGGCGGGAACGGCGGTTTTGAGCGCCGCGGGAATCCCGACATTCCCATACCCGGACACCGCCGTCGAGATGTTCAACTACATGTGGCGCTACAGCGATAGCCTCCACTCGCTCTACGAGACGCCGTCCATGCCGGACGACGAGGCGAGCTCGGTTAACCGGACGCTGGCGCGCGAGATCATCGACGGCGTTCGGCGTGAGGGCCGCACGCTGCTCACCGAGTTCGAGTCGAAGCAGGTGCTCTCCGCGTACGCGATTCCGATCACGGAGACCCGCATCGCGCCCACCGAGGCCGAGGCGGTGGCCGCGGCCGATGCCATCGGCTACCCGGTCGTCCTGAAGCTGCACTCGCACACCATCACCCACAAGACCGACGTCGGCGGCGTGCAGCTGAACCTCGTCGACGCCGACGCCGTGCACGCCGCGTACCACGCCATTCAGGCGGCCGTGGCGGAGGCCCGAGGTGCCAGGCACTTCGAGGGCGTCACCGTGCAGCCCATGATCAACTATTCCGGCTACGAGCTGATCGTCGGCAGCTCGGTCGATGCGCAGTTCGGCCCGGTGCTCCTGTTCGGGATGGGCGGCCAGCTCGTCGAGCTGTTCCGCGACCGTGCCCTCGCGCTGCCCCCGCTCACCACGACTCTTGCTCGGCGCATGATTGAGCGAACCAAGATCTACGGCGCCTTTGCGGGGATCCGCGGACGCCAGCCCATCGACACCGGCGCCCTGGAGCAGCTCCTGGTCCATTTCGGTCAGCTCGTGGTCGAGCAGCCCTGGATCAAGGAGATCGACATCAATCCGCTGTTAGCGTCCCCGGAGCGGTTCATCGCGCTCGACGCGCGTGTCGTGCTCCACGACCCCGATCTCTCCGAGGCGCAACTGCCTCGACTGGCGATCCGCCCGTACCCGCGCCAGTACGTCGGCACGTGGCGAAGCGGCGACGGCACCGAGATGACGATCCGGCCCATCCGGCCCGAGGACGAGCCCCTCATGGTGCGCTTCCACCAAGGCCTCTCCGAACGCACTGTCCACGAGCGCTACCTGCGCGATCTCGGGCTGGCCGAGCGTACAGGTCACGAGCGGCTCACGCGTGTCTGCTTCAACGACTACGACCGGGAGATCGCGCTCGTCGTCGAGCGCGAGGCCTCCGATGCCGAGCGCGAGATCGTTGCCGTCGGGCGCCTCAGCAAGCGCCACGCGGTCAACGGGGCTGAGTTCGCCATCGTCGTCGCCGACTGCTGCCAGCGCACTGGACTAGGCACGGAGCTGCTCCGCCGGCTCGTCCAGATCGGGCGGGACGAGGGGCTCGACTGGATAGGTGCCGAGATGCTCGTCGACAACATTGGCATGCAGCACACCGCCGAGAAGGCGGGCTTCAGCCTTCGGGCGATTCCGGGCGGGAGCCTGATGCGAGCGGAGCTGCGACTTCGGGCGTGATATCGGGCGCGACGTCACGCGCCGCGCAGGTCACGCGTCGGTGACCGGTGTCGTACTCGAGCTCGGCGAGTGAGTTCACGCGCGTGACATCCGAGCACGGCGCCCGTCGCGGGCAGGTGTCGCAGCAGGCAGACGGGTTCGTCTGACGCGAGAAACAGTGCTGCGAACACCGGGTAGGTTGCCCACAGGCGCCAGGGACAGCCCTCGCGGCGCCTGCGATCTGACCCGCCGTGTGACGGCCGCGGGCGCCCTTACGAATCGACCCTACTGACCCGGCAGAGCTGCCTCCACCGCCCGGACGCGCGACTGGCCGACCGGCGGACCCTATGGGCTGCCCGGCGGACCGACGCGCCGCGGACTCCCCCGGCCTACCAGAGCGCGCACGTCGACGGTTGGCCCTATGACGGGGGCACCCCGCGACCAACAGGCTTCAGGGAACCGTCCGGGGTCGCCCGCCGTCTGACCAACGATCGTTCCAGCTTGCAGGAGAGAGCAAATGTCCAGTACTCGTTCCGTCATCGTCGGTCGGACGGCCGCCAGCGCGGCGGTCGCCGTCCTCGGCCTGATCGCGCTCGGCCCCGCCCTCGCGAGCGCACCACGAGCTGCGGCGCAGGTCATCACGACAGGTCAGTCGGGGAGCAGCGCTGTCCAGCCGGGCATCACGGTCGAGGGTTCGGGCATCGTCAAGGTGGCGCCGGACGAGGCGATCCTCAGCGTCGGTGTCCAGGACCAGGCCTCCACGGCTTCTGCGGCGCAGCAGGCGGCCAGTGCCGCCATGACCAAGGTGATCGCGGCGGTCAAGGCAGCCGGCGTGGCCGATGCAGACTTAGCGACCCAGTGGGTCTCGTTGCAGCCGCAGTACGACAACGGCCCGAATGGGAATGGCCCATCCAAGCTGACTGGCTACCAAGCCACCCAGTCGCTACAGGTCACGGTGCGTGAGATCGACCAGACCGGAGCCGTCATCGACGCGGCAGTGAGTGCTGGCGCTAACCAGGTGGGCGGCGTCACCTTCTCGCTGGCGAATCCGAGCGCCGTCACCACCCAGGCGCGGGCCGCAGCCGTGGCCGACGCGCAGCAGCGTGCCCGGACTATCGCACAGGCCGCCGGCGTGACGCTCGGCTCTGCCGTCTCGATCACCGAGGTGAGCGCGCCGAGTCCCGTCCCTGTCGCGGCGGCAGCCCCGGCGGCGGACATCGCAATCTCGACGCCGGTCCAGGCGGGCACGACGCAGGTCGAAGTCGACGTCCAAGTCACCTTCGCCATCGGCAGCTAAGCGGGGCGGCGCGACGGATGCGGTGCCACCCAGCACCAGGTCCTTCGCGCGCCCGTTGACATCCTCCGAGCGCGGCGCAGAATGCAGGTCGACCGAGGAGGCAACCAGTCACCCTGAAGACACCTCGGAGGTCTCATGGACGCCGGCCGGCAACGGCCGGCGTCTTCTGTGCGCGTCCGCGCGTCACGGTTTCGCGAAGAACGCCCGCATCGGTGCGAAGTAATAGTCCCGCCACCCCTGCTCGTACCCGCTCTGGCCATCCGGAATGTCAGTGTGGCGCAGCGTGAGCAGGGTTTGCTGCCCATCCGGCTCGAGGAAGACCTCGATCCGGGAGTCCGGGTCGGAGGCGGCGAAGTCAGTCGTCCTCCAGAACTGGACGATCCGCCGCCCCTGCTCCAGCTCGAGGGTCGTCCCAGTGATGTACTCGTCCCCGGCCCGAAAGGCACCTCCGACTCGCGGGTCGATCTCCGCGTCTTCGCCAGTCATGGCGGTGTGTTGGACGCTCGACATCCAGGCATCGAAGACCGCCTCTGGACGTGCGGGGATGATGTCCGACACGGTGAAGCCGTATCCCATTGTCTTTCTCCCTCCCGGCTACAGGCCAGCTCCGACGGTTTCTCGCGGGCTTCGCGCTCCTCAGCGGACCACGAGCCGGGGCCGTGCCGCCACCGGCAAGGCTGCGGCATACTGGCCACCTGCGCAACGGAGGCCCGTTTGCATGTACGTGCCTGTCCCGTTCACGCCGGATGACGCCTCAGTCCGCGAACTGTTGGCACGCGGTGGCGCCGCGGACCTGGTCACCGTCACTTCGCGCGGGCTGCTCGCGACGCTGCTGCCCTTCGCGTACGACGAGCCCGGCAGCCGGTCCGACGCCGCGAAGTGGGGCGTCCTCATGGGTCATATGGCCCGCAACAACGAGCAGTGGCGCGAGCCGGCCCAGGGTGAGGCACTCGCAATCGTCCGCGGCCCCGACGCCTACATCTCGCCGACTTGGTACGCGACGAAACGGGAGCACGGCCGGGTAGTACCGACGTGGAACTACGTGACCGCCCACGTCTACGGCCAGCTCGTGGTCCACGACGACTCCGCCTGGGTCGAAGCGCTCGTGCGCCGGCTCACCGCGAAGCACGAGACCGGCTGGCCCGCGCCTTGGTCGGTGGATGACGCTCCGACTGAGTACATCGCCGGAGAGCTCCGAGCGATTGTCGGGGTCGAAGTGCTCATCGATCGAGTGGAAGGCAAGTTCAAGCTGAACCAGAACCATTCGGAGGCCGATGTCGAGGGCGTCATCGCCGGCCTTCACGTTGATGGGAAGTTCGAACTCGCGGACGCGATGAAGCAGGCTGCCGCCCGCCAGTCCAGTCGGCGCATGGTCGAGCCGCACGCGCGCAGGCGAAGCTGACGCCACCGCTTGATTAGCAGGTACGCCGGCTGGCATTGACCCGCCCACGTGGGCGCGCCGATGGTCGGCAGCTGGGACGTCGGCGAGATACTCGCCTGCGTGGTGCTCGCCGTGGGTGGTCTGCTGCTCAGCGGCCTGGGGATGCGACGCAGGGACGTGGCGCGCTGACGCCAGCTGGCAGTCGGGTTGCCCTTCAGGCGCCCTGCGCCGCCTCCCGCGTGTAGCGCACCGCGGCTAGCCGGTCGGCGTAACCGCGGCGCACCTCGTTCAACTCGTCGAGCGTGAACCCGAGCTCGTCCGCGATCTCGTGAATCTCGGCGGTTTGGGCCGCGCTGATGGCGCGGTCGCCCGGCGTGGCGACGGCGAACAGGCAGTGCAAGAGACGCGCCCGCTCGTCGGCCGTGGAGACCTCACGGAACCGGCGCGTCACGAGGTAGTCCTCGGTTGCCCCGAGTAAGCGCGACTCGCTGCGCGCGATCTCTGCCACCACCACGGCCAACGCTTCGGGCACCCCGCCAAAGTCGGCCACGAGCGATTCGAGCTCGTGCACCTCGGCAGTGTCTGCCTCCCGGTCCGCCGCGACGACCCTGGCTAGGATGTAGGCGAACCCGGCCAGGTGAGCGGCCTGCTTGGGTGGGAGCGACTCGAGCTGCGCGACGATGCGCCGGACGGCCTCGGTGTCCTCATCCACTGGCGCCTCTGAACGTGGCGCGAGAGCCGGGTGTAGGAAGCGGCCGAAGAGCATGGGACGGGGCCTCCGTGGTGCGGCCGGATGGGCAGGAGACGCCGTCCGGGAGTTGCTGAGTCGTTCAAGGACCAGGCGCTGACGTACATCGTCCCACGATCCGCGGCGTAGAGCGCGATGGCGGGCGGACTGCGAGTGAGCTGGGTCGGGCAAGGTGACCTGGGGCGGGGCCGCGATCGGCCCTCGGCGCGAAACGAACGCGACCGGCCGCTCGGTCACGGCTCCGCGGGCTTGACCGTGGCGTCCAGCGGCTCCGGCTCGATGACGCGCTGCCGCACCCACCCACCCGTGTCGGCGCCGAATAGGCGGAGCCGTCGGGCGCACCAGAAACCGATGGCAACGGGGAGCCAGACGTTGAGGACTCGGTAGGCCAGCGTCACTAGGATCGCTGCCGTCGGCGTCATGCCGAGCTGAACGAACACAAGCGCCATCGCACCCTCAACTGCCCCGATCCCGTCCGGCACGATCGTGACGACGAAGAACACGATGCTCATTCCGAAGCCCGCCAGGAGGGCCGCCGGGTCCAGACGCTGGCCGAAGGTCACGAACAGAGCGCCGAGGCCCACGAGGTTTGCTACGTGGAGCAGCAGGCTGTGGCCAGACGCGACCGCGATGTCCCGTGGGTGGCGCGGGACAGACGTGACCGCGGCGACGAGCTGGTCGGCGGTGTGTTGCGCCCAGTCGTCGGCGAGGAGCGACGGACGCCCGATGAGGCGTGCTCCGTGGTTCACGACCGCACGGCAGACTCCCAAGAGCGCCTCGAGCACTGCCGGGCGCAGGCCGGCTAGCGCGAGGAGGATCAGTAGGATCGCAATGAAGGCCACAAACAGGGCCGTGCCCGCCAGCGCGAACGCGACGAGCCGCGCGCTCAGGACGAGGGCCAGGGCGCCTGCGGCGACGAACGGCAGCGCCATCATCAGGTCGACGATCAGCACGACGACCAGCCCGACCGCCGTGCGCGCACCCGACTGGCCGCGCGCCGCCGCGTCGTCGATGAAGATCGCGGCGGCAGGAGCTGCCGTTAGCGGCAGGACCGTCTTCACGAAGATCGACGCCAGCAGGACGGGGACCAGATGCAGCGCCTCGCTCGTCACCCCGACGGCGCGGAACGCGTACCGATAGAGCCCTCCGTACAGGAGGAAGAACAGCACCTGCATCGCGAGGGCCACCGCTGCCCAGCGCCAGTCCGCCCTCGATAGGTCTAGGTCAGAGCGCGCGCGCCGACATGAACTGGCCGAGCACGAACACGAGGAGGGCCGCCGCGAGCGGGACGAGCAGCCAGCGCCCCCAAGCGTAGCGGCGTCTCGATGCCGTGGCGATCACCGATGCGGCTGCCTGGCTCGGCGCGGGGCGCGCCGAGCCACCCCGGAGCGGTGCCGATGCTGCGGGTCCGGGTGACATCGCCAGGTGTCGTTCGAGGACGTCATGACTACCGGATCATCCCCCAAAGACCGCCCGGCGTGTACGCTTGAGCCGCGATGCTGCCCGTCGACGCACCCGCCCCGTCACCCTCGGTTGGTCCGCGGGATAGCCTGGACCCCGCTACGACGACCGGGCTGACCTCCGCAGAGGCAGCCGAGCGCCTCCGCGCAGACGGCCCCAACACGATCGGCGGCGGCGGACGGCGCACGCGCCTCGCGATCCTCGTCGCGCAGGTCGCGAGCCCGCTCGTCCTTATCCTTGTCGGCGCGAGCCTGGTGAGCCTGGTCGTCGGCGACGCGGTCAACGCCTCGATCATCCTCGCGATCGTGGTTATGAGCGCCGCCCTCGGGTTCGTCCAGGAGGCCCGCTCAGAGGCAGCCGTGGCGGCCCTGCAGGCGCGCCTCACGCTGCGCGCAACCGTTGTCCGCGACGGGGAGCAGCGGGAGATTCCTATCCACGACGTGGTGCGCGGCGACATGGTGCTCCTGGGTGCGGGAGATATCGTGCCGGCCGACGGCCGGATCATCGATTCCAACCACCTGTATGTCGACGAGGCGTCGCTGACCGGCGAGTCCGCACCGGCCACTAAGGAGCCGCGCGTGGGTGACCTCGATCCCGCTCGCGACGACGACCGCGACGGCCTGGTCTTCTTCGGCACGAGCGTCGTCAGCGGCACTGGACATGCCGTCATCACGGCCACCGGGACGCGCACCAGCTACGGAGAAATCGCGCAGCGGCTGGCTGAGCGGGCGCCCGAGAACGACTTCCAGCGCGGAGTGCGGGCCTTCGGCGTCCTGATTTTCCGCGTCACCGCGATCCTCGTGATCGCCGTGCTCGCCATCAACGTGGCGCTCCACCGGCCGATCCTAGAGTCGCTCCTCTTCGCGATCGCCCTCGCAGTGGGCCTCACGCCTGAGCTGCTGCCCGCGATCGTCACGCTCAACCTCACCCAGGGCGCACGCGCCCTCGCCTCCCACGGCGTGCTCGTCAAGCGCCTCCCCGCCATCCAGAACCTGGGCAGCGTCACCGTCCTCGCCACTGACAAGACAGGCACGCTGACAGAGGGACATCTGGAGTTCGTGCGCGCGGTCGGGATCGACGACGACGATGAGGACGAGGCGGCCGAAACGCTCGAGTTCGCCTACCTCAACAGCCACTTCCAGACGGGGTTCAGCAATCCTCTCGACGCGGCCATCCTGTCCGGCAACTCTGAGCCGGCAGACGTCGCCACCTACCACAAGCTCGCCGAGCTCCCGTACGACTTCTCGCGGCGACTCCTCAGCGTCGTGGTACAGCGCGAGGGGCATGCGCCGCTCCTCGTGACGAAGGGCGCCCCCGAGTCTGTGATCGCACGGGCCAGCGAAGTGCGCGAGGATCACGCGGTGCGGCCGATCGCGGCCGCCGAGCACGCACGTCTCTCGAAGCTCGTCGACACGGCGTCGGCCGACGGGTTCCGACTGGTGGCCGTTGGCTCTCGCGCCCTCGCACCTGAGGAGCTCGGCCCGGTCACGGCGGGAGGTGCCGCGGCCAGCCTCGACGACGCTGCCCGGCTTGAACACGACCTCGTGTTCGAGGGCGTGATCCTGTTCAGCGACCCACCCAAGTCTGGGGTCGGCGACACGATCGCCGAGCTGGCTCGCCAGGGCGTGGCGCTCAAGGTGGTCACCGGCGACAACGAGCTCGTCGCGCGTCACGTCGCAGGGCAGGTCGGCTTGGCCGTCGAGGGCGTGCTGACGGGCGAGGAGATGCGCGCGCTCACCCACCCGGCGCTGGTGGCGAGAGCAAAGCGCACGACGATCTTCTCCCGCGTGGATCCGGACCAGAAGCTCCAGGTCATCCGGGCCCTGCACGACGGCGGCGCGGTGGTGGGCTTCCTCGGCGACGGCATCAACGACGCGCCCGCCCTGCACACGGCCGACGTCGGGATCAGCGTCGACAACGCGACCGATGTCGCCCGCTCGGCAGCCGACATTATCCTGCTCGAGCCGAGCCTTGCCGCGATCAGCCGAGGCGTGATCGAGGGGCGGCGCACGTTCGCCAACACGCTCAAGTACATCCGCATGGGCACGAGCTCGAACTTCGGAAACATGCTGAGCATGACGGGCGCCGCATTGCTGCTGCCCTTCCTGCCCATGACGCCCGGCCAGATCCTCCTCAACAACCTCATCTACGATGCCTCGCAGACGGCCATCCCGACCGACACGATCGATCCCGACGTGGGGCTCGTCCCCGCCCAGTGGGACGTCCATGCGATCCAGCGATTCATGCTGATCTTCGGGCCGATCTCGTCGGTCTTCGACTACGTGACCTTCGGACTGCTGCTGACCGTGCTGGGGGTCAACGAGAAGGCGTTCCACACTGGCTGGTTCATCGAGTCGATCTTCACCCAGGTGCTGGTCGTCCTCGTGATCCGCACCCGGCGCAGCCCTTTCTGGCTGAGCCATCCCAGCCGTCCACTCCTCGGCGCGATCGTGGCCGCCCTCGCCGCCGCCGTGATCATCCCCTTGAGCCCCCTCGGCAACGTCTTGGGGTTCAGCGCGCTGCCGCCCGTCTTCTGGCCGCTCCTCGTCGTCATCGTGGCCGCCTACCTGGCGCTCGTAGAGCTGGCCAAGCGGCGGTTCGAGCCGCGCGCCTGACCGATCGCGGGTCTCAACCCGGACGCACCTCGGATCGCCACCGCCGTGGCGCGCGCCGCTGGTCACCGTGCATGCCCGGCCCGGGCACCCTGAGCGGGGTGGTCCCGCCGCCGCGCGTCGCACCTGGCCTCCCCGCATCTGCGCGGCCTCATCCCGGTCTCCCCTTCGTGATCCTCGAAATCAGAAGAGCCCGGATCGCGTCACTCCTGATCACGACCGCGCTGCCCTTGGCGCTCGGGATCGGCCGCGGGATCATCGCCGGAGGACTGTGCTTGCCACCCGACCCAGACGCCGGTCATCGCCGGCGCGGCCGCCCTTGGGGGGATCGCTACGGGCCTGCTCGTCAGCATGTGGCGGCGCGCGGGCGGGGATCCGGATCGGGCGTGGTCGGATCGGTGTGCGCCGCCTGCGGCACCGGCTTGAGCGGGACCTTCGGCAGTTGTCCGTCCGGCGTTTCCGGCTACGCTGCACGTAGAAGGCGGCGGACACGTGATTGTTCAGCCCGGCCACAGCGGCTCGCACCACGGATGGTGGCCGCACGCCGGCACGCCGTGGGGAGCGCAGCGAACCGCCCTGAGGCCGGCGCAGTCCGTGTTAGACCGCGTCACGAGCCGGCTGCATGCTGCCGAGACATGGGCGACGCGCCCCGTCTCCCGTACGGTTCCGATCCTCGCGTTGCTCACGGGGGCATCTTGATCGGCACGGCAAACTGGGCCCCGAGCCTGCGCGCGACCGTGGTACCGGCGGCACTGCTTCTGCTCGCGCTGTGCTGCATCCAGTTCGCCTCCGTGGCACCTGGGGCAGAATAGGTGCCACGGCACGCATGGTCCTCGCCATGCGGAAGCGGCCGGCCGGTGACCGGGCACATGGCAGCGCCGGCCCACGGCAGGCTCGTGGCGGCGCCATCAGTGTCCTTGCAGGAACCCGCCTGCATGAACACACATGAGCTCGCCAGCTGGCGCGAGGCGAACACGGCACTGCATGGGGGTGTCGACCGGGCAGACAGCCCATGCCAGGATTGCACGCCGGCCTTCGCCGACGAGATGCGCGTCCAACAGCGCTGCGATGGCTGGCCGGGATCTTCCGGCCGGAGGTTCGGTGCGCGGGCCTGAGCCGCAACATCGGCCCAAGCCCGCGCCGGAGGAAAGGACGACCGCGACCCATGCGCCTCCTCAGCCGGCGTGGCTTCCTCGCCCTAGCCGGTCAGGCTCTGGTCGGGCTGGCGGCGGCACCTTATGTGCGTGCCGCGTCGCTGGCGCCGTTGTTCCATGGGCCGCGCACGGAACGAGTCATCGCGCTCACCATTGACGATGACTGGTCGCCCGCGCGGGTCGGCAGCATCTTCGACACGCTCGTCCACGAGGAAGTCGAGGCCACCTTCTTCCCCTACGCTAATGCCACGCTCTCGGACCCCGGGCTGTGGCGGGCCATCACCTCAGCCGGCTATCCCTACGCCAACCACACTCGGACGCACCCTTGGATGACCCAGCTGACGGCGGCGGCGCAGGCGGCCGAGATCACGCAGGCCCGTGCCATCCTGGAGGCGATGACGGGCGTGCCCATGCTGCCGGTCTTCCGGCCGCCGTACGGTGCCTACGACGCGGGGGTCCTCGTAGTAGCGCAGGCGAGCGGCTACCCGACCGTGCTCATGTGGGACACGAGCGATGCGGATACCTCGCTGCGGGCGACCCCGGCGCAGCTTGTGCGGGCGGCCATGCGCGGCAGCGACGGTTCGGTGCTACTGACCCACGGGGGTCCGGCTCTCACCCCCCTGATTCTCCCAACCGTCATTTCGCAATACCGCGACCTGGGCTTCCGCTTCGTGACCGTGCCTGAATTGCTGGGCTGGACGGTGGCTCGCCCATCCGCCCCGGCCGCGATCGCCGCGGTCGACTCACGCGCGCAGTAGGGCTTCGAGCGCGGAGCAACGGTCTCGCGGCTCGTTGCGTGCCCCGATTGCGGTCCAACACTCCATTTGCTTGACATCGGGTATACTTTCCACTGGATACTAAATCTCAAGTCGTAGTTGTACGAGGATTGGTCGTGCCATTGGAGACCGCCCTGCGGATCGAGGCGCGCGACGACGCGACGTCCGAGCGCCGCGCGACCATCGCTGCCGACCTTATCGATGAACTGACCGCGTGGTTGCCGAGCGATCGAGTCAGCATGCTCCGCGGCTGGCACCGCGGAGCCCTCAGCCTGATTCAGCTGAACGTGGTGGCCGTCCTCGAGGCGGAGGGCCCCTTGCCGATGGGTCGTCTGGCGGACGAGCTGGACGTCTCGGTCGCCAGCGCGACGGGCATCGTGGACCGCATGGAGCATCGCGGGCTGGTCGAGCGGCGACACGCCACTGACGACCGCCGCGTGGTGGTGGTCCACCTGACGGATAAGAGCCCTGGCATCTTCCGCGACATGGCGGCTCGCCGCCGAGAACACCTCGTCCGGATGTTCGGAGAGCTCACGGAAGACGAGCTCGCAGGATTGCTCAACGGCATCCGCGCGATCCGGGCGGCCCGACAGCGTCTCGGTGACGCTCGTGAACAAGGTGCCTTGCACAATCCCGATCCGGCGTCCCACTACACCGCCGGAGCCGGCTCACCAGACGCGCGCACAGAGGAGAGCGGGGATCCCGACCGATGACCAGACTCCTGACGAGGTTCCTTCGGCCATACTCGCGGCCGCTCCTGCTGGTGGTCGCGCTGTTAACCGTCCAGGCGATCGCCAACCTCTACCTGCCCAACCTCTATGCCGACATCATCGACAACGGCGTGGTGGTGGGCAACACGAACTACATCATGCACGAGGGCGAGCTGATGCTCGCGATCACGCTCCTGCTGGTCGTGTGCTCGGTGGTCGCCATCTACTTCGCTGCGCGGACCGCGATGGCTTTCGGGCGGGACGTCCGTGGAGCAGTGTTCCGCAAGGTGCTGGCGTTCTCGCAGGTTGAGACCAACATCTTCGGGACGCCGTCGCTGATCACCCGCAACACCAACGATGTGCAGCAGGTCCAGATGGTGATCGTGATGGCGCTGACCGTCATGATTCTGGCCCCCATCATGGCCGTCGGCGGCGTGATCATGGCCCTCCACGAGGACGTGCCGCTCTCGAGCGTCCTGATCATCATCGTGCCGCTGATGGCCCTGATACTGGGCAGCCTGGTGTCGCGGGCGCTGCCGCTCTTCCGGGCGATGCAGGTCAAGATCGACCGCATCAACCGGGTCATGCGCGAATACCTCGAGGGGGTGCGCGTGATCCGCGCCTTCGTGCGGACCGAGCACGAGGAGCAGCGTTTCGAGGACGCCAACGCCGACCTCACCATCACCGCGGTGCGCGTCCAGCGGCTCTTCGCGCTGATGATCCCCTCGCTCTTCCTAATCATGAACCTCTCAACCGTGGCGATCATGTGGTTCGGCGGCCTGCGCATCAACAGCGGTGCGATGCCGATCGGCAACCTGATGGCCTTCCTCCAGTACGTCATGCAGATCCTCTTCTCGGTGATGATGGCCACGGTGATGTTCGTGCTGGTGCCCCGCGCCGCCGCCTCGGCCGAACGGATCAACCAGGTGCTCGACACGGAGATTAGCCTCCATGATCCAGTCGAGCCCGCCCCCGTGACGGCCGCTCTCGGGGTCGTCGAGTTCCGCAACGTCGAGTTCCGCTACCCGGGCGCGGAGGACGCGGTCCTGTGCGACATCTCATTCGTCGCCCGGCCCGGCACCACCACGGCCCTCGTGGGCAGCACGGGAAGCGGCAAGTCCACCCTGATCAACCTCCTGCCGCGCTTCTACGACGCCTCCTCGGGGAGCGTCCTGATCGACGGGGTGGATGTCCGGGATATCCGCATGGAGGACCTGTGGCGCCTCATGGGCCTGGTGCCGCAGCACGCGTTCCTGTTCAGCGGGACCGTCGCGAGCAACCTGCGCTATGGCAATGAAGACGCCAGCGACGAGGACTTGTGGCGCGCGCTCACCATCGCCCAAGCGCGTGACTTCGTGGCCGAGATGCCAGGCGAGCTCGAGGCCCCCATTGACCAGGGCGGCACCAACGTGTCGGGCGGCCAGCGGCAGCGCCTAGCCATCGCCCGGGCCATCGTCAAACATCCTCGGATCTACATCTTCGACGACACGTTCTCGGCGCTGGACTTCAAGACCGACCTGAACCTGCGCATGGCACTCCAGCCCGAGACCCGCTCGGCGACCGTCTTCATCGTGTCTCAGAGGGTGGGCACGATCATGCACGCCGACCAGATCATCGTGCTCGACCAGGGCGCGATCGCCGGTATCGGCACCCATCGGGAACTCATGGAGGCATGTGAGACGTATCGCGAGATCGTGTACTCGCAGCTGACCCGGGAGGAAGTGGCGTGAGCGCCATGATGCGTCCCGGCGGCGGCGGCCCGCGGCGCGGCCCAATGGGCGGCGGCTTCGGGTTCGGTGGGCGGGGCATGGCGGGCGGTAAGCCCAACGATTTCTGGGGCGCCCTGCGTCGCCTCGTCGGGGAACTGCGCCCGGAGCGGCTCTGGATCTCGGTCGTCATGGTGGCCGCGATCATCGGCGTGATCTTCCAAGTCCTGGCGCCGAGGGTCCTGGCAAACGCCACCAACGATCTCTTCGCGGGCCTGATCGGCAGGGCCCTCTTGCATTACGTCCCGGCCGGCACCACACAGGCGCAAACAGAGCAACTGCTGCGCACTCACGGCCAGGGCCAGATCGCGGACATGCTCTCCGGCATGCACGTGTCGATCGGCGTTGGTGTCGACTTCGGCGCGGTGGGCACCATCCTCGCGGTGGTGGCCGGGATCTACATCTTCAGCTCGTTCTTCCAGTGGGTTACCTACTACATCATGGCCGGCGTCTCCCAGCGCACGGTCTACCGGCTGCGTCGCGAGGTCGACGAGAAGCTCGGCCGTCTGCCGCTGCGCTACTTCGACAGCCACCCCCACGGCGACACGTTGAGCCGTGTCACCAACGACATCGACAACATCGCCACCACGTTGCAGCAAAGCCTGACGCAGATCCTCACGTCGGTTTTCACCGTGATCGGCGTGCTCGTCATGATGCTGACGATCAGTCCGCTGCTGGCGGTGATCTCGCTGCTCGTCCTGCCCATGGCCGGCGTGGTGACGGCTCTCATCGCGGGACGCTCGCAGAAGCAGTTCGCCATCCAGTGGGAGCGGACTGGCGCGTTGACGGGCCGGGTGGAGGAGACCCACACGGGCCACCCCATCGTCAAGGTGTTCGGGCATCAAGACGACTCGGTACGCCACTTCGACGAGGAAAACGAGCAGCTCTTCCAGGCGAGCTTCCGGGCCCAGTTCATCTCCGGGATCATCCAGCCGACGATGAACTTCATCGGCAACCTCAACTACGTCGCGATCTGCGTGATCGGCGGGATGCAAGTGGCCTCGGGTCGGATCAGCCTCGGCGACGTGCAGGCGTTCATCCAGTACTCGCGCATGTTCACCATGCCGATCACGCAGGTGGCCAGCATCGCGAACGTGCTGCAGTCCACGATGGCATCCGCCGAGCGCGTGTTCGACTTGCTCGACGTCGCCGAGGAAGTCCCCGACGTGGCGCAGCCGCGGGTGCTGCGGGAGGCAGTCGGACGGGTCGTCTTCGAAGACGTCTCGTTCCGCTACGACCCGGAGACGCCGCTCATCGAGGACCTCAACGTGGTCGTCGAGCCCGGCGAGACGGTCGCCATCGTGGGCCCCACCGGAGCCGGCAAGACCACCCTCGTCAACCTGCTCATGCGCTTCTACGACGTCGACGGCGGCCGCATCACGGTGGACGGCAACGACGTTCGGGAGCTGAGCCGGGACAACCTGCGGAGCACCTTCGGCATGGTGCTCCAGGACACCTGGCTGTTCGGCGGCACCATCCGGGAGAACATCGCCTATGGACGCGAAGGCGCGACCGAGGAGGAAATCCAGGAGGCAGCTCGCGCGGCCCAGGTCAACCACTTCGTGCGCACCCTGGAGCACGGCTACGACACCGCCATCGACGACGAAGCCGCCAACGTGTCACAGGGGCAGCGGCAGCTCCTTACCATCGCCCGGACGTTCCTGGCCGACCCCCCCATCCTGATCCTTGACGAAGCCACGAGCTCTGTCGACACGCGGACGGAGGTGTTGGTCCAGCGGGCGATGACCCGGCTGATGCACGGCCGGACCTCGTTCGTCATCGCGCACCGGCTCTCGACGATCCGCGACGCGGACGAGATCCTCGTCATGAACCACGGCCGGATCGTCGAGCAGGGCACCCACGACGAGCTGTTGGCCCGTCAGGGGTTCTACGCGGAGCTGTACAACAGCCAGTTCGTGGAGCCGCTAGCCGAAGCCGTGTAGCGACCCGGGGCCGCTGGTCTCATCTCGCGCGGCCGGGCCAAGTCCGCGCGGCGACGGGCCGCAGTTGCCGGGTGCCGATGGGTGCGGCGACGACGTCAGGTTCCCGCTGCCGCGAACACCGGCCCGAGGACCCGTTCCTGCTGGTCCATGTATGCACGCAGCACCGCGCCCAGCCGGCGGAGATGTGCGCGCACGATGACGAACTGACGACGTGTCGGTGTGCGGGGCAGGCCCTCCCAATCGGCCTGCACGAGCTCAATCATCTCGCGCACGTGCTCGAGCGGTGGGGCGAGCAGGCGCGTGGCCTGCGGCGTGCCGGTCAGGCGATCGACCACGGGATGGACGATCGCCTCCTCCCAGTCGAGGTACGGAAGCACGTTGTGCTGGAGCATCTCGAGCAACCCGCGCGCCGCTCCGCCGCCGAGAGCCGCGCTCAGGCTCCCCACTCCCTCGGCGGCCAGCGCAACCTTGGCGGCGACTTGCGCGATCTCGCCGCGCTCTTGTTTCCAAACCCGCCGGACCACGGATGCGGCCCGGCGCTGCGTGAGCGACACCCCGCCCGCCTCCCTGGGACGCAGTCACTGCAAGATGCCGGTTAATGATGAACTGAACGGCGTCAGATGACCAGAGGCTTCGCATCTCGTAGTGAGTCTGTCTCGGCCCGGTCACGCGGTTCCGGGGCTCTAGTCCCGGCGCGCCAACGCCGTTCTCTGCGATGGCACGGCAGGACATCGACGCGGCACCGGTCAGCCGCTGCCCGGCTTTGGCCGGAGGATCCACTGGGTGGAAAGAGTCGTGCCCTGGATGAGGAGCGCGGCGACCAGCGCGGCCCCGAACGACACGGCCAGCCCGAGGGGCTCGAGCGTGACGTTGATGACGGCGAAGAAGCCGGTGAACGCGACGAGGCCGATCAACAGGCCGCGCAGTACCTCCATCGCCTGCGCACGGCCGTCAAGGTGGTGCGTGAAGCCCGCCAGGACAGCGGCGTAAACCGGGAACGCCGCGACCAGTCCGGTGAGATGCGGACCGAGCGCCGGTGCGATTGCCGTCAGCAGCACGACGATCGCGGTGCCGGCCACCATGCGAGCCGGGAGCTCCCACGGCGGCGACACGGAATGGATTGCGCGGGTTCCGGCCGATGGGATCACCGCGAACGAGCAGGCCAACACACTGAGCACCACCGCGATCTCGCCTGCCAGCGGCAGTGTGAGGGCGGGCTGGATGGCAACCGATGCGAGCACGAATCCCAGGCTGCCCGCGCCGATAGCCGCCAGCCAGCTGGCCCGGCGCCCGACGGCGGCGTATGCGAGGCAGAACCCCGCCTCTGCGGCGGCGCCGCCGATCGAACCGGCGGAAGAGGCGACCGCGAACCTGGAACCATGGTCGACGGCCAGGAAGAACGCCACGGGTCCGGACGTCAGTGGCAGGCCCACAAGCCATCCCCCGACCCCGGGCCCCCAGCGACGTGCCGCCAGCGTGGCTGCGCCGATCAGCCCGGGCGTCAGGACCAGCTTGAGCAGCAGCACGGACATCTGGCCAAGCGTAGCGTCAGGCTCGCAGCCACGGTGGGGCCTCGAGTGGCGCTGCGCTGCCCCGGAACGGCCGTGTTGGCGCAGCTACTGCGCCGGGCTGCCCGAAGCAGGGCCCCTAGCGCAGATCAGCCAGCACGGTCCGCGCGTCGGCGCGCGCGTCCTCCAGCTGCGTGCGGGCCTCGCCGAGGGCGGTCCGGATGGCGTTCAGGGTCGACTCCACCGATGGGTCAGTGTTGTACTGGTGCGCGGAATGCCCGAGGAGCGTGGCCGTCGCCGGCAAGCCAGCCACGTCAGCGCTTGCGGTCGCCATGGCCGTGGTCATCGCGGCGAGGGCGGTCGAGGCGGCAGTAGTGTCCTTGCCTTTGGCAGCCGCTGCCGCGATGCGTGCCTCGAGCTTCGTGTTGACGGTGGCGAGCGTCGCAATTGCGGTGGAGACCGTGTCGGACCCTTCGACCAGGGTGACCTGGCGGGCGGCCAGCAGGTACACCCGATAGTCCATGACGATGGCGACCAGGTCGCTCTGTACGGCCGAGGGAGCCGTTTCGCCGTCGAGCTTCCCCTGGAGGGTCGTGAGTCCGCTGGTGTCTGTCGAGAGGATGGCCGAGAGGTCACTCCGGTCAGTGTCGCTGAGGCTCTTCACCTGGGGCAGGCGGCCGCTCGCCCGCGACAGGTAGGTCAGCCGGTCGGTGATCATGCAGTCCGCCAGGGCGATTCCCTCTGCCGGGGTGTGCCCGGCCCGCCAGGTGGCGCGGGCGGCGCTGCAGGGATCGTTCGGCGAGACGTCCGAACTGTTGGCCGCGGCAACCGGCGCGACGGCCGCCAGCAACGAGGAGAGCAGCAGGACGCCGCCGGCGAGGGTCGAGGCGAGGAGGCGGGTGCGTCGTGTCATCTCAGTGATCTCCATGGCGGACCGCGTCGTCGTTGGAGGCGAGCGCGCGGTCGATCTCGATGAGCAGGCTATCGACGGCCGAGAGGTCCTCGGTCGAGTCGCTGGCGGTCGCCCCCCGGCCGGCGGCCTGCGTGGCGCGCGGCACGGGAGCCGGTGCGGACGATGCGGCCGTGGCCGTCTGGCTTGTCGCAGGGGCGGTCCCTGCGCCGCAGCCCGCGACGAGCAGGGCCAGCAGTGCGCCGGCCATTAGGCCTCGGGACGAGCCGGCCGTTGGCCGTGCGACCTGCGGGTGTCTTGGCGGGTTCTGTCCGACCATGTCGCCCAGTCTGAGCAGCCGCCGTCAAGAAGCGGTCAAGACGGCCCGTCTCGCACGGCTTCCGGTGCGCACGGGCACCACTGGGGCGGCAGGCCGTTCGGCCCCCCGTGACCACTCGCTCGCCACTTGGTCGGCCCGGCCAGCCGGTCCATCCTCGGAGATGGTCACGCGGACCCCATGCCCGCTCGGAGTGGAGGCTCCAGATGCCCGTCATCACCATCGCACGCGAGTACGGTGCCGGTGGCTCTTCGGTGGCCTCGCTGCTGGCGCAGGAGCTGGGTGCCGATGTCGTGGACAGGTCGCTGATCGCCGACGTGGCCCGTCGGGCCTCACTGCCGCCGGACGAAGTGGCGGCCGAGGATGAACAGGGCCGCACCGTGCTCGACCGTCTGGCCCGGCTTTTCGTGCCCTTCGGTGAGGCCGCCGCAGGCTGGGCAGTCGATCCCACGGACCTGCTCGACCATCACGCTGTTATCGTCGACTTCACCCGTGCGGCCCTGCGCGAGGCAGCCCGATCGGGGAACGCCGTGATCGTCGGGCGCGGCGGTGCCGAGGAGCTCCGTGACCAGCCCGATGCCTGCCACGTGTTCCTGTGGGCACCCGAACGCGATCGGATTCGTTCGATACAGGAGCGCCTCGGGTGCGAGGAGGCGACGGCGCGCCGGGAGATCCACTCGGTGGACGCCCGCCGCGCTGCCTACATCCGGGAAGTGCACAGCGTCGATTGGCACGACCGCGCCCTGTACGACATGGTCATCAACACCGCCCGCTTGGGCCACGCCGGGGCGGCGGCCGCGATCCTGGGCGTGGTTCGGAGCCGTCACGCGCCAGGGATGCAGGCATCATCGGCGTCCGGGCCGGCGCGGTGACGCACAGCGCCACTCCGCCGACGCGGGCTCACCGCATCGGGACGACGCTCGCCGACAGGCGACTGATCATGAAGTAACGGTCCCGTCGGGCTGGGCTGCGACGATCGGGCGCGAGGGGAGGCATCTCCGGCGCCATGGAGGTGGAGCGATGCGCCACTGGAGTCCGGCGATCTGCGCATGTCGGTGATCGGCCTCGGAACGTGGCAGTTCGGGTCGCGCGAATGGGGGTACGGGGCTGCCTACGCCCGTGACGTCGCCCCCGCCATCGTGCGGCGAGCGATCGAGCTCGGGGTCACCCTCATCGACACTGCTGAGATGTACGGATTCGGGAGCTCCGAACGCATCGTGGGCCAGGCGATCGCCGGCCATCGTGAGGGGATTGTCGTCGCGACGAAGCTCGTCCCCGTGCTCCCCTTTCCGTCGGTCGTCGAGCGGCAGGCGCGGGGCAGCCTGCGCCGCCTTGGCGTGGCCGCCATTGACCTGTACCAGGTCCACTTCCCCAATCCTCTCGTCTCGCCCCGCTCGACCATGGCACCCCTCCGGTCGCTCGTCGCGCACGGTCTCGTGCGTCACGTCGGCGTCAGCAACTACTCGCTGCGGCGCTGGCGCGCAAGCGAGCAGGCCCTCGGCCATCCCATTCTCACTAACCAGGTGCGCTTCAGCTTGGCCGCGCCGCTGCCCCGTTGGGAACTCGTGCCGTACGCCCGCGAGGAAGGGCGCGCCGTCATCGCATACAGTCCCCTTGGGCAGGGCCTCCTCGCTGGACATTACGCCCCGCACGATCCGGCACCGGCCGACGTGCGACGGCGCAATCGACTCTTCCGGCCCCGCACGCTGGCCGCCGCGCAGCCACTGCTTGCCACGCTCCGGGAGGTCGCGGCCGCCCATGGGGCCACGTCCTCGCAGGTGGCCCTAGCTTGGCTCATCGCGCACGGCAGCGTAGTGGCGATCCCCGCGCCTCAAGCATCGCCTAGCTCGAGGAGAACGTCGCCGCGGCCGACCTAGAACTCAGCGGCGTCGAGATGGAACGGCTCAGCACCGAGGCCGCGCGGTTCGAGGGAGCCCGCGCGGGTTGACGCAGCGCCCGTCCGGCAGATGCCCGGCCCGCGAGGAGGGCAGCACCTGATGAAGGCACGCGTGTCTGGCTCGATTCTGCGCATCCTCGTCGGGTTGAGGGCCGTTGCCGTAGTCGCGAGCGTGCTGCTTCGCAAACCCCTCGTGGACGGGTTGATACGGCGAGTGGTGCGTTCTGCGCTGACCAGGAAGAACGTACGCGTTGCGGATGGCCTGTATGCCGGATTGTGTGGGACGGGTTCCCCGCTGCCGGATCGCGACCGCGCGGGCCCCTGTGTCGCCGTGTTGGCAGGGGAGCACTTCTTCCTTGTTGACGCTGGCGAAGGCAGTACCAGGAACGCCCTGTTGATGAACCTGCCCATCGGCAGGGCCAATGCAATCCTGCTGACGCACTTCCACTCGGATCACATCGCCGACCTGGGCGAACTGGAGCTTCAACGATGGGTGGGCGGCTCCAACGCAACTCCCATCGACGTGATCGGCCCTCCCGGTGTCGAACAGGTCGTCGAGGGTTTCAATCTTGCCTTTGCGCTCGACGCCGCGTATCGGGTGGCGCACCACGGCGCTGCAACGGTGCCACCCGCCGGGGCTGGAGGTTCCGCAAGACCGTTCGAGCTCCCCGCTGGGCCGGCAGGATCGGTCGTGGTATTCGACCGGGACGGCGTCAGGATCACTGCCTTCAGGGTCGATCACCAGCCGGTGGCCCCCGCGGTGGGATATCGCTTCAACTATAAGGGCCGCTCGGTGGTGATCAGTGGGGACACGGTCTACTCGGATTCTCTGCTGGAACACGCCAGGGGCGCCGACGTGCTCTTGCACGAAGCATTGAATGCGGTCTTGGTTCAGTTGATGCACGAGTATGCCGACCGCGCCGGATCTCCATCGCTGAAGAAGGTCACGCAGGACATCCTGAAGTACCACTCAACGCCCGAGGACGCCGCCAGGATCGCAGCGGCCGCGCACGTCAAGCACCTCATCTATTACCACGTCATTCCACCGCTGTCGTCGCCGATCCTCAAGAACATGTTCCGCGGCGCCGCGAAGAGGTACTTCGACGGACCTATCACCATCGGGGAAGATGGCATGCTGATCTTCTTGCCGGCCCACTCGGGTCGGATCGAGATCCGGAACCTGCTGCGATAGTTGGCAGCTGCGTGCCCCGTGGGTAATGGCCCCGGTCGGTCCTCTCTCGCCACCGCAAAGGCGTCAACGAGGCTCCGCGCCCCGCTGCCCAGTGTCGAGGTCGGGCTCGCGAGCCACGTCCTAGCCCGGGACAGGCGCTCCGCAGGCGCCCGGGGGTCCATCTGAGGTACGGCCGGCAGGTCGCCGGCCTCGCCATTTCTTTGACTCGAGCGTCCCGAGGAGGTGCTCACTGAGCCGTACAGGTCGTCGAACAGGCTACGGCGGCGATCGCCACGCTGGACTCGATCAACAGCGCGTCGGTCTCAGCGACCGTGGGCGCGGCGAGCCACCCTGTCGACGCCGCCACCGCGACGGCCTAGTAGCCGCGGCGGACCGCGCCTTGTGTTGGGCCAAGGCCGCAGGCGGTAACCGCGTCGCAGCAGCTGAGACTTCGCTTGCTCCGATTGCACACGCCGACACCAGCGCGGGGTGCCAGAGCCTGAGGTGGCCCACGAGCGCGTCGAGCCGCACGCCAGCGATGGTGCCGCCATGACCTTGGGGCCGCTATCCCGTCCTTCTGCCAGCTGTCGCTGCCCATTCCTCGAGAGACGCGCGACCGCGCTTTGCCAGGGAGTCTCTTCCCGAATCCAGAGACTCGGCAGCTCCTAGTACGCCATTCCTTGCAGTGACTCTCTCTTGACTGATGCTCTAGTCTAGATGTGACTTGCTTATAATATCGTTATGCTTAAGCGTGTCACCCGCACTGGAGATGCAGAGCGGAGGTCGCCATGACAGGAGCAGGAGCCCGCCGCTGGTGGGCGCTCAGCGCCATCGTTCTCGCCGTCCTGGCCGTCACCCTCGACGTGACCGTGCTCACCGTGGCCCTGCCGACGCTGGCCGGCGCCTTGAAAGCCTCGGAGTCGCAGCTGCAGTGGTTCGTCACGGCCTACACGCTGGCGCTCGTGGCGGGCATGCTCCCGGCCGGTCTCCTGGGCGATCGGTATGGACGCAAGGCCGCCATGGTCGGCGCGCTCGTCCTGTTCGCGTTCGGCTCTGCTGGATGCGCATATGCGCCCAACCCCGCGGTGTTCATTGCCGCCCGGGTCGCGGTGGGGCTGGCCGGGGCGGCCCTCATCGTCGGGGCGCTCTCCGTCATCACCGTGCTGTTCGACGCAGCTGAGCGGCCCCGCGCGGTGGGAATCTGGGGGGCGGCGAACTTCATCGGCCTGCCCCTAGGTCCCATCATCGGGGGCTGGATGCTCACGCACATCTGGTGGGGCTGGATCTTCCTCATGAACGTGCCCGTGGCCCTGCTCGGCCTGGTCGCGCTGCTGGCGCTCGTGCCGGAGTCCCGCTCGGCCGAGCGACCCGGCATCGACCTAGCCGGCATCCTGCTCTCGAGTGCCGGGCTCGTGTTGCTGATGTACGGCGTTGTTGAAGCGGGGGACAACGGCTGGGGCAGCGCGAGCGCCATCGTGCCAGTGGTCGCCGGGCTCCTGGTCCTCGCTGCGTTCGTACTCTGGGAGCGCCGGCTCACCACTCAGCCGGGCGGGCAGCCGCTCGTGGACCTGTCACTGTTCGGGTCGCGCAGCTTCACCTGGGGAATGGTGCTCACGGCGTTCGGCATCCTCGGGCTGTTCGGAGCCCTGTTCGTCCTGCCGCAGTACTTCCAGGCCATCAAGGGCCTCGACCCGCAGGGTTCCGGCTTCCGGCTCCTGCCGGTCATCGCCGGGTTGATCATCGGCGCCGTGCCGGCCGACCGGGTAGCGGCCCGCTTCGGCGCGAAGCTCACAGTCGCCGTTGGCTTCGCGGTGGTGGTCGTCGGCCTGTTGGTGGGCACGACGATGACCACGACCAGCGGCGATGGCTTCATGGCGGTCTGGACGTTCATTGCCGGTGCCGGGGCCGGCGTAGGGTTCGCCACCGCTGCCTCGACGGCCTTGGTGGAGCTATCGGCGGACCGGAGCGGGGTGGGGTCGGCGCTGCTGCAGGCGGTCATCAAGCTCGGTCCGGCCTTCGGCGCGTCGATCCTGGGCAGCGTGCTCAACTCCACGTATCAGAGCCACCTGCAGCTGGTGGGGCTGCCCGCGCAGGCCGTGGCCGGTGTGAAGGGCAGCGTCTTCGGCGGGATCGCGGTCGCCCGCCAGCTGCATTCGGCGGCGCTGCTCGCCTCGGTGCGGACGGCCTTCGTGGCGGGCATGGATGACGCCATACGGGTCGCTGCCGCCGTCGCCGTGGCGGGCATCGTGCTGGCGCTCATCCTGCTGCCGGCCCACAGGCAGGCCGCGGGCACTGCCGAGGCCCCGCGGGCCCAGGCAGGCCCGGTGACGGTCAGCTAGCACGGGTCAAGGCGCAGGGCGCGGAGCATGAACCTTCTGGGAGCGGCAATCCTCCTCGTGGAGGCCCTTATCGTTGCCGCGCTCGGTCGAGCCAAGCCACTGGCCATCGCCGTCCGGGCCGTGGCGATCGTCGTTGGCTCGTGGGTCGTCCTCATCCTCACCATGCGCCTCGATACCCCGTGGGCCATTGAGCCAGAGGTCCTCTCGTTCCGGTTGCGCGATCGGCTGCGTCGGCCGTCCCGGGGCACGATCGTCTTCATCGGCAGTTCAACAATCGCCCACCGGTCGACGCTGCCCGATGACATGCACCCCTACCCGTCCCCAACCGGGGCATCAGCGGCTCCGGGGCACACCAGATCAGCTTCCACGCCGACCATTTGGTCCTGCCGCGCCGCCCGCGCACAGTGGTCTTCTACGCCGGCGAAAACGACACTATTGGCGTGTTCTTGTCGGCCAGAAGAGCCCCCCGCAGGTCCTGGCGGCACTCCAAGGCTTCTGCGAGAACGTCCACTCCAGGCACCCCGAGGTGCCCATCTGCTTCCTCTCGATCAAGCCCCAGCAGCTTTCGCCTCAGTGGCGGCCCGCCGTCGATCAGACCAACCCGCTTGTTCGGGACTACTGCGGTTCCGACGTCCAGCTCCACTTCATCGACGGGGTTCCGGCCATGCTCGACGCTGAGAGGCGACCAGGACGCGACATCTTCGAGCGGGATGGCATCCACCTGAACACGGCTGGGTAACGCATTCTGACCGCAGCCTCGAAGCCCATCTTCATGGAGGTATTCCGGGGCGCTGTGCCGATTCGCACGGGAGGCGAACGATGACCGCGATGCATTCCGACGATCCACCACGTCCAGGCCTGCGCGAGCGCAAGAGGGTCAAGACGCGCGCCCTGATCCAGGAGCACGCCCTGCGCCTCTTTCGCGAGCAGGGCTATGACGAGACGTCGATTGAGGAGATCGCCGAAGCGGCTGAAGTCTCGCCCTCGACCGTCTTCCGCTACTTCCCGACCAAGCCCGATCTCGTGATCTACGACGATCTCGACGAACGGATGATCGAGGCGTTCCGAGCGCAACCGCCCGAACTGCGTGCCGTCCAGGCTCTGCGGGCTGTGTTCCGATCCGCCTTCGGTGGGTTGGCCGGCGAGGAGCTGGCCCAGCAGCGCGAGCGGGAGGCGCTGATGCGGACGGTGCCGGAACTGCGGTCTGCGATGCTCGGTGAGCTCGCCCGAACACTGAGCGAGATCGCCGAGCTCGTGGCCGAGCGCGCGCACCGGCCGGCAGATGACGACGCTGTCCTGGCACTCGCAGGCGCCGTGATCGGCCTGGCCATCGCGGCCTGGTTCGCAGCTGACGAGGACAACTGGATGCCACGGTTCCTCGCGCGGGTCGACGCAGGCATGGCGTTGCTGGAGTCCGGCTTCGAACTCTGAGGCTCCGTCGGACTGGACGGACATTTCGACAGGCCGCACACTTGGGCGGCGCGCCCGCCCGCCGACGGATAGGGAGGTCCTCGCGCCACGGACGAGGCCGGAGGTGGACATGGGCAAGGTCGTGGCGGGGCTCTTGATGTCCCTCGACGGCTTCATCGCCGGTTCCCGCGACGGTCCCGGCAATCCGCTCGGTGACGGCGGGGGCAGGCTCTTCGACTGGTGGACTGCCGGCACCGACTGCGTCGGCTCCGACGATCGCTTCCGGTCGCCCGCGCGCAGCCGCCCCGTCACCGTGGAGATGTTCGCGTGCGGGGCCATCATCACGGGCCGGCGTACCTTCGACGTCGCCCACGGCTGGGGTGGCCACCACCCCGCGGGGGCGCCTTTCTTGCTGCTCACCCACCATCCGCCCGGCCAGCACGTCGGCCCCGGCACCGGGGGGACCGCGGTCACGGACGGCATTGAGAGCGCCCTCGCCAGTGCCCGCGCGCTGGCGGGCGAGCGGGACATCTCCGCCGGCGCCGCCGACGTCGCCTAGCGGTACTCGCGCACTCTCCGGGCCGGGGACGAGCAGCGGGTAGTGGAGGCGGGTCCCTACCGCCTCGTGCGACATCCTGGGTATCTCGGCACGCTCGTGGCGTGGGCCGGCTTCGGTCTCACCTCGGGCAGCCTGCCCGTGGTGGCCGTCGTGAGCACTCTGTTCGGGCGGGCGTATGGGCGTCGGATCATGGCCGAAGAGCGGCTGCTGGCGCGGGACCTGCCTGGCTACCAGGCCTATCGCCGCCGGACGAAGCGGCTGCTCCGGTTCCTCTGGTAGCGAGTTAACGCCCGCGCCGCGACCGGGCAGGCGCGCCCCACGTCAGCTGAGTGGTTCGCAGGCCACGGCCTCGACCGGGATCCGCGACTGATGAACAGACCGATCGACGCGTACGTGCTTCTTGCGCCAGTGCCGGCCAGACCTGTCCAGTATCAGCCAACGCTCAACCAAACCGTGTCGAGTCCTCACCCGCCGCTACGGCCATCAGCGCTGGCGGGGACCTAGCCGGTGCTGGTGCCGACATAGGTCCCGAAGGGCTCGAGGGCGTCGGTCGTCAGCCCCTCACGCGGCACGCCCAGGTGACGCCGGCATCTGGTGCGCCAGACCGCCATGCTGGCGCCGGACACGGAGCACCCCTGGTCGGCACCCCTCAGCGATGTTGAACAGCTTCTAGGTCGGCCGGGTTGTTGAGCCCTTGTTGAGCGGGTGAGCATAGCTCAGGACCCCCTGCCTCTTGGTGTCCGGTCGCACCCTCACCGTATGGGCGGTACCGGGAAGGAAGTTGCACGCGCGGCAAAGGGTCGCTTGCGGGCGGAATACGCCGATGTGCGGGCGGCGATCGCAGTTGTCGCACAGGGCTCGTCTAGCCGGGTCACCCTTAGCGGCCTTAGGTTCGGCGAACAGCTGTTGGCGCGACTGGCACCTGAAGCACGCATGGCGGGCGTGGCGCTCGTTCCGTCGTGGTGGCCCGATGACGCGGGATGCGACCTGACCGTGTGCCGAGTCGATGGCTGAGCCCGATGTCACGCGGATCCTGCTCGTCGAGGATGACGAATTGTTCGCCGCGGCCGTCGTGCGCTACCTGCGTGCCCGCGGCTATGCGGTCCGCCTCGTGCCGTCGGCCGAGGACGCTGGCGCGGCCCTGCGCGATGGCTACCAGCCGTCGGTCGTCATCCTCGACATCAACCTGCCCGGGGAGAGCGGGTGGTCGCTGCTGCGGGGGCCCGAGTACGTGGGCACGGGCCGGCCGCCCGTGGTGGTGATGACGGCGACGCATGTGCACAGCTCTTGGTTGCGCGAGTTCGGGGTGGCCGGGTACCTGCCCAAGCCGTTTGCCATGGAGACGCTCCTGGCCACGATCGAGCGCGCGACCGGCGCAAAGCAACCGCTCCCCGGTGGCGTCGCCGGTGAAGGAGACATCAACGTTGGGTGACCTGGCCATGTTCGCGCTGATGGCGCTCTGGGCCGCCATCTTCCTGGCCTACGTCTGGCTGTGCCGGAGGCTCATGGGATGAACTTCCAGGACCTCGTGGGCGGCGTGATCGCCGTCCTGCTCGCGCTGTACCTCCTCTACACCTTGCTGGCGCCCGAGAAGTTCTGACCCATGTCCGACCTGCAGGCGCTTGTCCAGGCCCTGGCGCTGCTTGGCGCGATCCTTCTTGCCACACGCCCTCTCGGTGGCTACATCCGCCGCGTCATGGATGGTGAGCGCACCTTCCTCTCGCCCGTGTTCGTCCCCGTGGAGCGGGGCATCTACCGCGTCTTGCGGGTTGATCCGGCCGTCGAGCAGCCCTGGGCCAGCTATGCCGTGTCCGTCCTCGTCTTCGCGTTCGTCGGGATCTTCGTCCTGTACGTGCAGCAGCGCATCCAGAACCTGCTGCCACTCAACCCGACTGGCTTCGGGGCGGTGCCGTCCCAGCTCTCCTTCAACACGGCAGTGAGCTTCGAGACCAACACGAACTGGCAGAACTACTCCGGCGAGAACACCATGAGCTACCTGACCCAGATGGCCGGGCTCGCGGTGCGGAACTTCACCTCGGCGGCTATGGGCCTCGTGGTCGCCGTCGCCCTCGCGCGCGGCCTCGTGCGTCGTTCCGCGACGACGATCGGCAACTTCTGGGTCGATGTCACCCGCTGCACGCTGTACATCCTGATCCCCATTGCGTTCGTCGCGGCCCTGCTCCTCGTCTCCCAGGGTGTGGTGCAGACGTTCAACAACTCAACCACCGTGACCACCCTGCAGGGAGCCCACCAGACCATCACGGTCGGACCGTTCGCCTCCCAGGAGTCGATCAAGGAGCTGGGCAACAACGGCGGCGGCCCGTTCAACGCGAACTCGGCGCACCCCTTCGAGAACCCGAACGGCCTGACGAACTGGCTTGAGATGTTCCTGATCCTGCTCATCCCCTTCGCCCTCACCAACACGTTCGGGCGTATGACGGGCGACGAGCGGCAGGGCTGGGCCCTCTTCGCGGCCATGATGGTCATCCTCGTGGTTGCCGTCGGGGTCGCCACGTGGAGCGAGCTGCGGGTCAACCCGCTCTTCCCGAGCCAGGTCAGTGCCGCCTTGGGCAACATGGAGGGCAAGGAGGTTCGCTTCGGCGCGGCCACGAGCGCCCTCTTCGCGTCCGCGACCACCGGCACGAGCACCGGCGCGGTCAACGCCATGCACGATAGCTTCCTGCCCATCGGCGGGCTCGTGCCGATGGCGCTGATCCAGCTCGGCGAGATCACGCCAGGCGGCATCGGCGCCGGCCTGTACGGTCACCTCGTCTTCGGCGCCATCCTGGCCGTCTTCATCGCGGGCCTGATGGTCGGCCGCACGCCCGAGTACCTCGGCAAGAAGATCGAGTCGTTCGAGATCAAGATGGCGATGCTCGCCGTGCTGGGTATGGCCGCGAGCATCCTCGTCTTCAGCGCCATCGCGACGGCCACCTCGGCGGGCACATCCAGCATCGCCAACCCCGGCCCCCACGGCTTCAGCGAGATCCTTTATGCCTTTTCAAGCATGACCGGCAACAACGGCTCGGCCTTCGCGGGTCTAGCCGGCAACACGCCCTTCTATAACCTGACCGGCGCGTTCGCCATGCTGATCGGCCGGTTTGCCGAGATCATCCCGGCCCTCGCCATCGCCGGATCGATGGCTCGCAAGCGGCCCGTGGCGCCCTCGCTCGGGACGTTTCCCACGACGGGTGTCCTGTGGGTCGGCCTGCTCCTCGGGGTGATCGTCATCGTGGGCGCCCTCACCTTCTTCCCCGCTGACTCGTTGGGACCGGTCGTGGAAGAGCTCCTCATGCACGCCGGGAAGGTGTTCTAGCCATGACGTTCCAGTCGCTCACCGGACGGCTCACTCGGCCGTTGCTCCGCTCCGTGGTTGACACCCGGCAGGGCAGCCGGCGCTTCCAGCGCGCCGAGCGCGAGGCGCAGGCAGGCGGGGCAGGCGCCCCACGCACCCCGCGCGGCGTCTTCGATCCGGTGCTGCTGCGTTCTGCCCTCCTTCCCGCCCTCCGCAAGCTCGACCCGCGACAGCTCTTCAAGAACCCGGTCATGTTCGTCGTCGAGGTCACGGCGGCGCTGGTCACTCTCGTGTGGATCGGGGATCTCACGGGCCTCACCCATGGGGCCGCGCATGAGGTCGGGCGCACCCCCGGGTTCGAGGTGCAGATCGCGGTCTGGCTCTGGTTTACGGTCTACTTCGCCACGTATGCGGAGGCCCTCGCGGAGGCGCGCGGCAAGGCGCAAGCGGCGACCCTGCGGAAGACCCGCTCTGAGACAACCGCCCACCGGCGTCTTGAGGACGGGTCGATCGAGGACGTCGGATCGTCGGCCCTGCGCGCAGGCGACGTCATCGTCGTGAGCGAGGGCGAGATGATCCCAGGTGATGGCGACGTCATCGAGGGCGTGGCGTACGTCAACGAGGCCGTCATCACGGGCGAGTCCGCGCCGGTCCTCAAGGAACCGGGCACCGACATCCGCAGCTCAGTCACCGGCGGTACAACAATCACGAGCGACCACCTCGTGGTCCGCATCACGGCCAACCCCGGCGAGACGTTCCTCGATCGCATGATCGCGCTTGTCGAGGGCGCGAAGCGCCAGCGTACGCCCAACGAGATCGCGCTCTTCATTCTTCTGTCGGGCCTCACGATCGTCTTCCTGCTCGCCACGGTCACGTTGCGCCCGTTCGGGCTGTACGCGAATGCGCCGCTCGGCGTCGTGGTCCTCGTGGCGCTCCTCGTGTGCCTGATCCCCACAACCATCGGCGGGCTGCTCTCGGCCATCGGCATCGCGGGCATGGACCGCGTCGCCCGGTTCAACGTCCTTGCCATGAGCGGACGCGCCGTGGAGGCGTCCGGCGACGTCGACGTCATCCTGCTCGACAAGACCGGGACGATCACCTTCGGCAACCGCCTCGCAGCACGGATCGTGGCGCTTCCCGGGGCAGACGAGCGCGAGGCCGTGGAAGCCGCGCTCCTGACCTCCCTCGAGGACGACACCCCCGAGGGGCGCTCGGTCGTCGAACTGGCCCGGAACCGCCTGCAGGAGCTGGGTGGAGAGGACACCCCTGCAGGTGAGGTCGCCGAGGTGGTGCCGTTCTCGGCGCAATCGCGCACGAGCGGCGTGATCCTGGTCGACGGCACGGTGATCTTGAAGGGGGCTGTTGACGCCATCAGAGCCAGCCTCGACGGTGAGGCGCCGAGAGAACTCGCCGCACTCAGCGACGAGATCGCAGGCCAAGGGGCCACACCGCTAGCCCTCCGGCGCAACGGCCGCGCTCTCGGTGTGATCGAGCTCAAGGACACGGTGAAGCCGGGTTTGCGGGAACGGTTCGACGAGCTCCGACGCATGGGGATCCGGACCATCATGGTCACAGGGGACAACCCGCTGACCGCGAAGACCATCGCCGCCGAGGCCGGGGTCGACGACTTCATGGCGCAGGCGAAGCCCGAGGACAAGATCGACCGGATCCGCGCCGAGCAGGCGGAGGGGCATCTGGTGGCGATGACGGGGGACGGCACGAACGACGCGCCCGCCGTCGCCCAGGCGGACGTCGGTCTCGCCATGAACAGCGGCACGTCGGCCTGCAAGGAAGCAGCCAACATGGTCGACCTCGATTCGGATCCCACGAAACTAATCGAGGTCATCGCGATCGGCAAGCAGCTGCTCATCACCCGCGGCGCGATCACGACCTTCAGCATCGCCAACGACGTGGCGAAGTATTTCGCGATCTTGCCGGCTATGTTCAGCGTGGCCTATCCGCAACTGAACTCGCTGAACATCATGCAGCTGGCCCGCCCCGAGAGCGCCATCCTCTCGGCCGTGATCTTCAACGCGCTGGTCATTATCGCCCTCGTGCCGCTCTCGATCCGCGGTGTGGCCTACCGGGCGGCACCAGCAGCCGAACTGCTGCGCCGCAACCTGCTGATCTACGGCGTGGGCGGGATCCTCGCCCCATTCATCGGCATCAAACTCATCGACGTGATCACCACGTCCATTCACCTCGCCTAGGAGCGACGGACGATGCGTACGTTCCTCAAGACCCAGCTCTGGCCAGCGATCGCCCTCCTTGCGCTCCTCACGGTGATCACCGGATTCGCGTACCCCGCCGCGGTGACCGCCGTGGCGCAGGTCGCGTTCCCGAGCCAGGCCAACGGCTCGTTCCTCGTCGTCGACGGGAAGACGGTGGGCTCCTCGCTGATCGGGCAGTACTTCGATGGCCCCACGTACTTCTGGGGCCGTCCGTCCGCCGCAGGCGTGACGGCGTCGAACCCGAACGGCTACGACGCGACAAGCTCTGGCGGCTCGAACCTCGGCCCAACGTCGAAGGCGCTCATCGACGCCGTGACGCAGCGGGTCGACGCGCTCCGCAAGGCGAACGGCGACGCCCCGATCCCGGTGGACCTCGTCACCGCGTCCGCCTCGGGCCTCGACCCAGACATCAGCCCGGCCGCCGCGGCCTACCAGCTGCCGCGCGTGGCGAAGGCGCGCGGCATGTCCGATGCCCAGGTGCAGGCGATCGTCGACCGCTACACCCAGGGCCCCATGTTGGGCTTCCTGGGGGCCGCCAACGTCAACGTCCTCGAGGTTAACCTCGCTCTCGACGGACTGCTGCGATGACGAAGGCTGCACTGGCCGCGGTGGGCCGAAAGGAGCGGCGCGGATGACGCACCCCGAGGAACCCCAGCGGCCGACGGGAGGGGAGATGCTGGCTCGAGTACAGGCCGAGCAGCCAGGTACACGCGGCCGCCTCCGCCTGTACTTGGGCATGGCCCCTGGGGTGGGCAAGACGTACAAGATGCTCGAGGAGGCGCATCGCCGCCGGGAGCGTGGGACCGACGTCGTGGTCGGGTTTGTCGAGACGTACGGGCGACGCCACACCGCCGCGCTCCTCGACGGCCTCGAGGCCGTGCCCCGGGCCCGCATCGAGTACCGGGGCGTGGTGGTCGAGGAGTTGGACACCCAGGCGGTGATCACGCGCCGCCCGGCGGTGGCCCTGATTGACGAGCTGGCGCACACGAACGCGCCCGGCTCGCCCCGGGAGAAGCGCTGGCAGGACGTCGAGCTGATCCTCGATGCAGGCATCCACGTGATCAGCACCTGCAACGTCCAACACGTGGAGTCGGTGGCCGAGGCGGTGGAGACGATCCTGGGCGTCCCCGTCCACGAGCGCGTGCCCGACGAGGTGGTGCGCGCCGCCGACGAGATCGAGCTCGTGGACATGAGCCCGCATGCATTGCGGCAGCGCATGCGTCATGGCAACGTCTATCCACCGGATCGCGCGGCGATCGCTCTCGAGCGGTTTTTCACGGAGCCGAATTTGGCCGCCCTGCGCGATCTGAGCCTGCGGTTTGTGGCGGGACAGGTCGACGAAGAGCTCGAAGAGCTCGTGTCCGAACGCGGGCTGCGGACGCTTCCGGCCGTCAGCGAGCGTGTGCTTGTGGTGCTCGACGGCCGCCCGGCGTGCCGACGCGCCGTGCGGCGCGGGGCAGCGCTGGCCGGGGTCCTGCACGTGCCCCTGATCGCGGCTGCCGTGGAGACGCCAACCGTGGCGCAGTCGCGCGACCGGCGGCAGGACCTGCAGGAGAACGTCGACTACGCCGTGGACCTCGGGGCGGAGATCGTACGCCAGGAGGCGCCCGACCTCGTGGCGGGAGTCGCCTCCATCGTCCACGCGCGACGCGTCGCCCACCTCGTGCTCGTCTACCAGCCCCGGACCGCCATCGACCAATTCGTCCGACGCTCCGTGATCGACCAGCTCCTGGCGCTCCTGCCCGGTGTGGAGATCCATCTCTTGGCGGCCGAGCAGCCCGAGGTGGCAAGCCCTCAGCGATCCACGACTCGGTAGCCGACGCCCGGATCCGCCTCGATGATCCGTCCGGCTGCGCCAGTGGGGTCGGCCTGCGCGAGCTTGCGCCGCAGGCGGCTGACGTAGACGTGGAGGTAGTGGGACTCCTCGGCGTAAGCGGCACCCCAGACGCTCCGCAGCAGCCGCTGCCTGGTGACGACACGGCCCGGCTGTGACATGAGCACTTTCAGGAGCTCGTACTCGCGGGTCGTCAACTCGACCGGCCGGCCACCGACACGGACCTCGCGACGCGCTACGTCGAGGGTCACTGGGCCGAGCAGGAGCAGGCCCCTGACATCAGCCGCCGGACCCGCGGCGCGGCGCAGGACGGCGCGGATGCGGGCATGCAACTCCTCGGTGCCGAACGGCTTAGTCAGATAGTCATCGGCGCCTGCCTCGAGCGCCGCCACCTTGTCCCTCTCTTCTCCTCGAGCCGAGAGGATGACGATCGGCGTCGTCGCGTCTCGGCGGAATCCGACGCACGATCTCCACACCGTCGAGATCTGGCAGGCCGAGGTCGAGCACGACCAGGTCGGCCCGGTTGGCATCCCAGCGCCGCAGTGCATCACGCGCGTCCCCGGCCTCGTCGACGCGGTACTGGTGCTTCTCGAGGAACGCGGCGACAGCGCGTCGGGTCGGGACGTCATCCTCGATCAGCAGCAGCCTGACGCCGGTGGGGCTCACGGGCGCGCTGCTGCCGGGCCGAGGGCAGAAGGCGCCTCCCCCGCTCGGCGAAGGCGAACGAAGACGGCCAGACCTCCGAGATCGCTGCGGCCAGCCGTGACATCACCGCCCATGGCGCGGGCCAGTCCCTGCACGACCGTCAGGCCCACGCCCATGCCGCGCCGCGACGCACCTCTCGCCTCGTCGACCCGGAAGAACTTGTCGAACAGCCGCGGCAGCGCCGTGTCCGGTACTCCCGGTCCGTTGTCCTCCACCACAAGCTCGACGAAGGGGGCGCCGGGGACCTCGGCTGCACGTACCACGATCGTGTCGCCGCCGTGGCGGACAGCGTTCTCGACCAGGTTGGACAGGATCTCGTCCAAGTACAGATCGTCCACCATCACGGGCGGGAGGGTCGGGGCGACGCGAACGACCACGGGCTGCTCCGCGGTGGAGCGGACCCGGCTCAGCGTCCCGGCCACGGTCTCATCCAGATCGTGGGGTTCCAGGTCGGGATGGAGGGCGCCGCCCTCGATACGGCTGAGGTCCAGCAAGTTGCGGACCAAGCGGTTCATCCGCTCGGCCTCCGTGTCTATCACCCGGAGCGCCGCGCGCTGTTCATCCGCCGACCACTCGATCTCCGGGTCGAGGAGACTCCCGGCCGATGCCCGGATGGAGGCCAGCGGCGTCCGTAGGTCGTGAGAGACTGAGTCGAGCAGCGCGGTCTTGAGCCGATCGCTCTGTCTCGCCACCTCGGCAGCGGTCGCCTCGGCCGCAAGTCGGTCCCGGCGAACCACTTGGCCCAGCTGGTCCGCGGCGGCGGAGAGGATGCGGGTCTCTGAGCGATTCGGCGCCGATCGATCCGGGCCGCGAGTCGACCAGAGAGACCCGAGTGTCTCCCCAGCAACCTCCATGGGCACCCGATAGAGCGCGGCGGTCGCGTCGCGCCCCTGGCCGGCGAGGCCTGCGAGATGGGTGCGCACCCATCCGGGAACCGAGCTGGATGATGTTCGCTCGAGGACGACCCGCCACACGCTTGTCGGTCGCGGCAACGCGGGATCGGTGTCCGCGACGACGCGCTCGTCGCCAGGGCCAGGCCCCAGTGCGAGCCAGATGCGGTCCATCCCGGTGGCGGAGACCAGCCCCGCCAGGACTTGGGGCGCGGCAGCCTCCACCGTGCCGCTCGTCGCAAGCGCCCGGCTGATTTCGAACAGCGTCTCCGCCTCTCGGGCCCGCTCGATGGCCTCCTGCGCTCGTTCGGCCAGGAGCGCGGCAAGTCTTCCGATAGCGATGGCCACCACAAGAAAGAGCAGCAGGTTGAGCCACTCCTGCGGATCGGAGACGGTCAGCGTGTAGAGGGGCCGGACGAAGAGGAAGTCGTAAATGAGAAACGCCGCGAGCGAGGTAACGACCGCCGGGATCGTGCCGAACGCCATTCCCACCGTGAGCACGGCCAGCAGGTAGACCGGGGCGGGGTACGGAACCCCGAGGACGCCGTGCAGGAGGGCGATCGTGACGGTCGCCAGCGCCAGCGCCGCCATGACCCCGCCCGTTACGACGATCCGCCGCCCGATGCCTGTCGGGCGGGATCCCGCTACCGATTGCCACCTACGCATCCCGGTTGCATGGTAGCCCCACGTGCAGGCTGTCCGACACGGGGAGGAGCGTCGGTCGGCAGTCGGTCAGCTGGTCCGGGCTCGCTGTCGAGTACCGGCCGATCTCACCCGACGCGGTGCATTGGACGTGTGAAGGCCCGGCGTGGCCATAGCGAGCGAGCCTGGCGCAACGTGCTGGCCATGGTAAGCGCGTGCCACCGCCCCCTCGCAGACGACGCGGTTTGTTTGGCTCCGGCTGCTCCGGCTGTCCGGTCAGCCCAGCCGCGGCGCACTCGTCGGCGTCTCTCTCGGAAGAGGGTGGTCCCCGTTCGTCAGCACACGCGGCCAGCTCACTGCCATGCTGGCGCCGCCCCGGGCCGACGTCCCGATGCGCCAGCGCCCCCCGCTGGCCCTGACGATCGCGTCGGCGATCGCCAGCCCTAGGCCGGACCCGCCCGGGGTGTCGGTGGCTCGGTGGAACCGGTCGAAGACGCGGCTGCGTTCGGCTTCCGGGATCCCGGGCCCGGAGTCGTCCACGGACAAGAGGACGCGGCCGGCCTCGCGCGCGACGATGACGTCCACGGTGCCTCCGTCGGCCGAGTAGCGGCAGGCGTTGTCGAGCAGGACGCCCAGCAGGCGGTCGAGCCAATCGGGCGAGACGAGCACGACGCTGCCGCCTGGTTCGGCCCGGACTGTGAGCACGAGGTGGCGCGCTTCGGCGATGACTGCGAAGCGGTCGGCCGTCTGCCCGGCCATGACTCCCACGTCGACCGGCTCGGCGGCGGAATGGCTCTGCGCGGCGTCAAAGCGGGCCAGCCATAGCATGTCGTCCACGAGGTGGCGGATGCGCTTGTTCTCGCGGTCCACCCTTTCGAACGCTGCCCGATACCAGCCAGTGGACCGCTCCTGCGACAGCGCCAGACTCGTCTGTGCCTCAATCACGGACAACGGCGTGCGCAGTTCGTGCGAGGCGTCGGCCGTGAAGTCGAGCTGGCGCTGGCGGGCGCGTTCGATTGGTGCCGCCACCCGTCGGCCGATGCCCACAGCGCCCAGGAAGACGAGCACGAGCAGGATCGGACCGATCACAGACTCTGCCAGGACCACCGTCGACTGGGCTTGTGAAACGCTCTCCATGGTCTGTCCCACGACCACGTATTGCTCACCGGCTGGTGCCCCTGCGATCCGCACGTCGGTGTTGTTGATCGAGATGGTCCGCGGCGAGGTCACGTGCCGGTCGGCAGCTGGCAGTACGGCGCCGGCGGTATTGCTGGTGACCCCGCCGTCTGAGTGGATGGTCCACACGATGACGGGCGCCCCGAACGGCCGCTCCGGCGGAGGCGCACCGAAACCGCTGGCAGGCGGGGGCGGTTCCTGGGCGATCCGAGACAGTGACGCGGTTAGCCGTCCGTCAAGCTGTGAGGTCAAGTCGCGGCTCACGATTGCGACGACCGCGATCGCAACGAGCAGATAGGCGACGCCGACCACGGCCGTCGCCCCGAGGGCCACACGGATCGAGGTGGCGCGGAGCTCCTGCCCGCGCGGGGTGGTCACGCCCGCTCCAAGCGGTAGCCCGCGCCGCGCACCGTCACGATGCGGACACCGGCGCCCGGCAGCTTCGCCCGCAGCCGGCTGAGCTGAACGTCGATGGCGTTCGATCCGAGCGGATCGGTCTCGTCGCGCCACGCGTGCTCGGCAATGGCCTTGCGGTCGACTACGGCCGGCGAGCGACGCATGAGGAGCTCGAGGATGCTGTACTCGGTGGTCGTTAGCCCAAGCGGCCGGCCGTGCGCGCTGATCTCGTGCCGCGCCGGATCGAGCGCGAGGGCGCCGCGCACGACGATCGGCGCGTCCACGCCGCGCGGCCGTCGCTGCAGAGCACGGATCCGTGCCAGCAGCTCTCCGAAGTCGAACGGTTTGACGAGGTAGTCGTCGGCGCCGGCATCCAGCCCCTGGATCCGGTCGGGGGGCGCGTCACGGGCCGTCAGCATCAGCAGCGCGGTGGGGCGGTCGTGGCGGCGTGCCCACGCGACGACCTCGATCCCAGGCGCGCCCGGCATCCGCCAGTCGATGACGGCGACGTCATACTCGTAGAACTTCAGCTGAAGGATCGCGTCGTCGCCGCGCTCCACGGCGTCGACCTGGTACCCCTGGTCCTGGAGCCCCTCGACGAGGACGTCACGCAGCCCGGGGTCGTCTTCTGCGACGAGTATCCGCATGGCATCAGCGTTTCCGGCGGGCCCCGGCGGGCGCGCAGAGGCGACGGGGGACAGCTTCGACATGCATCGCCTCCCATTATCCTGCGTAACCATCACGCCCCAGAGGCGGTTGCCCGGCGCGATCCGGGACGCCGCCGCCCGATCCGGACAAATCGTGGCGCGCTCGGGCGATCATGGTTACGACTCGTTCGTTACTGACCAACGATCGTGACGTCGCTGGCGCGAACGGTGGGCTGCGCGCCGGAGGCGGCGGGCGTCGCCGAGGACGAGGTGGCACCAGTGGAGAGCTGGATCAGGACCTCTTTGCCGGCGCTGACATCGCTCGCTGTGGCCGCTGTCTGCCGCTGGTAGGTCGTCGAGCTACTCAGCGCGACGGTGACGCTGGCACCGCTCGGTGTCTTCAGTGTCAGCGACGAGCCGGACACCGACTCGACCGTCCCGCTGAGCGCGGCCGCCCCGCCACCCGCAACTGCGCCCTGTCCGGCTCCGCCCGGTCCGCCCGGCGCGAAGCTGCCCGTCGGGCCGACGCCGGCCGCGCCACCCGCCCCGGCGCCTGGCCCGGCCCCACCCGCACCCGTGGCCGTGGTCACGGGGGCTGTGAGCCGCCCCGCCGCGAACGCCAGCCCGGCGACCGCGATGATCGCGGCAAGCGTCGTGAGGAGGCGACCCGCGCCCGAGCTGCCGGACGTGCGTGGTGCTGCCGGTACTTGGGAGGGTGTGGGAGGGCTGGGGTTATCGAGCATCGGAGGGCTCCTTTCACTCGTAGCTGAGGGCGACGACGGGGTCGAGGCGGGCGGCCTGGCGCGCCGGCCAGACCCCGAAGACGATCCCGATGAGCAGGCTGAAGATGACGGGGACGGCGATGGTGAGCGGGTTGAAGGCGATTGCCCAGCCCGCGAGCAGGGCGATCACGACCGAGATCGCCACGCCCACCACGATGCCGATCAAGCCCCCCGCCAGTGACAGCACGAGGGCCTCGATCAGGAACTGAAGCAGGATGTCGCGGCCACGGGCCCCGATGGCCTTGCGGATGCCGATCTCGCGGGTCCGCTCGCGGACCGAGACCAACATGATGTTCATGATCCCGATGCCGCCCACGATGAGCGAGATCGAGGCGATCCCCGCCAGCAGCACCGTGAGCAGCGTGCTCACCGACGACGTGGTGGAGAGGAGCTGCGACTGGTCCGCGATGGTGAAGTCGTCAGTGCCGCCGGTCGCGATGTCGTGCCGCTGCTCGAGCAGCGTCGTGATCTCGGACTTGACGGTCTCCATCTGCTTGGCCGACGCGACACTCACGCCCACCGAGCGGACGCTCGTGGTGCCCACGAACAAGGTGCGGGCAGTACTCAACGGGATCAGGACCTCGTCGTCGGGGCTCTGGAAGCCCGTCCCGCCCTTGGCCTGCAGGATCCCGATGACGCGGAACGGGTACCCCTCGATGGTGATGTCGGTCCCGATAGCGGAGGCGCCCAGGTCGAGGTCGTCGGCCGTGGTGGCGCCGAGCACGGCGACCCGCAGGTTGTTGTCCAGACTGGCTTGGTTCAGGAAGGAGCCCTGCCAGATGTCATAAGCGAAGACGAGCGGGTAGTCAGGGCCGGTGCCGATCACGGTGGTGGTCTCGTTCTCGCTGCCGGCGACCACGAGGGCCGACGTGGAGAGCTCGGGCGCCACCCCCGCAACTCCGGCAAGCTTGGAGATCGCCGTGGCATCGTCGAGGGTGAGCGTGGTGGCCGAGCCGAAGGCGCCCCGAGTGGCGCCGCTGACCGAGCCTCCCGCGTTGACCGTGAGCAGGTTCGTGCCGAGGCTCTCCAGGCGGCTGTTGATGCCCGAGGTCGCACCCTGCGCGACCGAGACGAGCGCCACGACCGATGCGACGCCGATGATGATGCCCAGCATGGTCAGGGCGGTCCGCAACTTGCCGGTCCCAAGACGGGAGAGGGCGAGCCCCAAGAGATCTGTGAGCTTCATACCGCGATCCTTCCGTCCCGGATGTGGATCTGGCGGTCGGCGACTGCCGCCACGTCCGGGTCATGCGTGATGAGCACGATCGTGCGGCCGGCATCGTGCAGCTCATGGAACAGGTCGATGACCTCCGAGCCCGCCTGGGAGTCGAGGTTGCCCGTCGGCTCGTCGGCAAGCAGGATCGCCGGGTCGGTGACGAGTGCCCGGGCGATGCCCACGCGCTGCTGCTGACCCCCGGAAAGCTCTGTCGGCTCGTGGTCGAGGCGCTCCCCGAGCCCGAGGCGCTCCAACATGGCCTTCGCACGGGCCGTCCGCTCACGGTGCCCCACGCCCTGGTAGGCCAGGGGGGCCGCCACGTTCTCGAGGGCGCTCGTGCGGGGCAGGAGGTTGTAGGACTGGAACACGAAGCCGATGGAGCGGCTGCGCAGGGCTGCCAGCGCATCGTCGTCGAGCTCGTCGACCGGCGTGCCGTCGAGCACGTAGCGCCCGGCGGTGGGCCGGTCGAGGCAGCCCAGGACGTGCATCATGGTTGACTTGCCTGAACCTGATGGGCCGAGGATGGCCAGGAAATCGCCCCGGGGGACTGTCAGGTCCACCTCGACGAGAGCCGGCACCACGACCCGTCCGGTGTCGTAGACGCGGGACACGCTCCTGCAGCTCGATAATGGGCTGGGAGTCGCCGACCCCGCCGGAGTCTGAGACGAGCGCCGGCGCGGCGGACGTGCGCATCTCGGTCATCGTCCGCCCGCCGGTGGGCCACCCGCCGGCGCGCCGCCGGTGATGCCGCTCAGGCTGTTGAGGGCGGAGGATGAGTTCGAGCCCGAGCTCGAACTGGAGCTCGTCGATGTCTTGGCCGTGCTCGAACCCGTGACCACCGTCTCACCGGTGGTAAGCCCGCTCTCAATCTGGGCCATCGAACTGGTGACAAGACCGACCTTGACCGCGACCGTCTTCGTTGC
Source organism: uncultured Chloroflexia bacterium (assembly GCA_963835945.1). Taxonomy (GTDB): domain Bacteria; phylum Chloroflexota; class Limnocylindria; order Limnocylindrales; family CSP1-4; genus JAJYNJ01. Next base: position 64,008 of record CAWIHR010000033.1, on the reverse strand, counting down.
GCCGCTCGCGTCCACCACCTGGACCGTGTAGTTGCCGGTGGAGCCGGACAGGGCGGTGGCCGGGACGGCGAGGACGTTGGTGGCCGACGCGGTGGTGACGGCGACGCTCGCCGACATGCCGGATCGGACCTTGGCAGGCGGATCGGTTAGCGCGACGGTGACGTCGTAGGTCACCACGCTGCTGCCGCTCGATGAGGTCGCGCTGGTCGGCGAGATCTCGGTTACGGTCCCCTGCACGGTCGAGTCCGTGGCGCTGATCGTGACCGTGGCGGACTGGCCGTCCTGCAGGCTGGCCACGTTGCTCTCCGTGAACGCTGCGACGACCTGCATCGAGTTCGTTTGCACCTCGATGGCGTAGCCGGAGGGGGCGACGGCGCCCGCCTCGACCGCGGCCGTGGTCATGACGCCGTCGACCGGTGCCACCAGGGTCGCGTGGTCGACTGCGTCCTGCGCGGACGCTGCGCTGGCCTGCGCCGTCGCCACCGACGCCTTGTCGGAGGCGATGGTGGAGGCGCTCGCGGGGCCCGTGGCGCTGACATAGCTCTGTTGCGCCGAGGCGAGCGAGAGCCGGGCCTGGGCCAGGCTGTCCTGCTGTTGGGTCTTCGCGGCGGCGAGGCTCTGCTTGGCGGAGGTGAGGGTGTCCTGCGCGCTCTCGACCGCCTTCTCGTCGCCGGTGATAGTCGTTTGCGACGGGGTCGTGTCGGTCGTGTAGTTGCGCTGGGCGGTGGTCAGGGCAGCCTGCGCCTGGGTGACTTGGTTGGCCGCCTGCTCCTCGGCCGAGGTGATCTGAAGCTGCTCCGAGGCCAGCTTGTTCTGGGCGTCGGTCACGGCCTGCTGGCCTTGGGTGATGGCTGCTTGGTCGGCAGCGATGGTGGTCGCGTTGGAGGGCTCGCCCGACGCGACGGGGACAGAGTCGGTCGACAGCTGCTGCCGCGCCTTCTCCAGCGCGGTTTGGGCGTCGGTGACCGCCTGCTGCGCGGACTGCAGGGAGAGCTTGTCCTGGGCCACCGTGCTGGCCTGGGACTCCTGAGCGGAGGTGAGGTTGAGCTGTGCCGCGTTCACGGCGTCCTGAGCGGTCGCGATCTCGTCCGCAGTCGGGCCGGCCTCGTCGGTAGCCAGGGTGGCCTGCGCGCTGGCGAGCGCCTGCTCGGCACTCGTCACCGCCGCCTCGCTCTGCGTCAAGCTGGTCGCGTTCGTGTGCAGGCTCGCGGTGTACGAGAGAGTGGCCTGCGCCAGGGCATCCTGCGCCGAGGCGAGCGCCGAGGCCGAGAGGTGCCCCTCGTCGGCGGAGAGCTTGGCCTGCGCCGCGGCCAGGGTGGCCTTGGCGATGATCAGCTCGAGCTCCGCGCTTGAGGTGTCCGCGGTGGCGAGCGTCTCGCCCTTGGCGACCGAGTCGCCCGACCTTCACGCCGACCGTTTTCACGAGCCATGTGGTGCTCGTAGTGCTGGAGGAGGTGGTCGTGCTGGTACTGCTGGTGCTCGAAGTGCTGTCTGCTGGTGATGAGATCGGGGTCGGCCCCGAAGGCGAGGCCGTAGCTCGCTGTGGGGGACACGCTGCCCGTCGCCACGACCGACGCGACCACGTTTGTCTTGGCCGCCGTGGCGGTGAAGTATGTAGCAGCTGCGTCCTTGGAGAGGCCCGGCCCGAACACGGCATATCCGGCGGCGCCCACGCCGACGGCGACCATGACGGCCGCGACGATCACTCTGCGTTTCATTGAAGATCCCTTCTCGTGGTTCCGAGTGCTTGGCGCGCCGCTTGCCTATCGGCGGGCGCGATGGGCGGGACAGTGGCGCCGGGACGGCCCGGACCGTCAGGCCGGTGCGCGGTCCGCGTATCCAAGGTCGCCGGCGTGTTCATGGGCTGCAGTCTCGGACCCGGGACCTTGCGAAAGGATTACGCGGCGAAGGCCCGGTGCCCTCGCCGATCCGCGTAAGCGACGGCAGACGTCACGTGCGGTTAGCGCTGCATAGCGGGGCTGGCACGGTGTCACGTGGCCGCTGCTAGAGAGGTCCCCGAAGAAGACGAGGAAGTCGATCTCCCGGTCTGCGATCAGCGCGCCGAGTTGTCGTTTCCCGTCCAGGGGCCGCTCTGGAACGTGCGGATCTCGACCCTCAACTCCGCTTGCGGTTAGCGTCCCGGTTGTGCCGGTCGCCGCCACGTCGTGCCGCGCGAAGACGCGGCGGTTGTACTTCGCCCGGTCGAGGCGGGTGCATCACGGCCCATCTCGGGGACCGAGCTCCGCGACGGGACATGACGCGCGTGGCGTCGGACCAGGAGTCGGCGACAGGCAGCCGCGTGGCGGCCAGCAGGCGCACCCCGCCCGACGAGAGGAACAGCACTGCGAACACCGGGTACCCTACCGGCGCCACCGCCAGCAGCACGGCTTCGGCGATCTGGCCCGCGGCCGTGGCGGTGGCCGTGATGCCGACGAACCGGCCCTGCTGGGTGAAGACCGTGGGACCTGACACGAGACGGAAGAGCCGCTCATTGGTGGCGATCTGGACAATGGCGCCGCCGGCGCTGACGAGGAGCGCAACCAGCACGAAGCAGAGGAGCGCGGCCGGGTTCTCGGGGAAGCTGGCCAGGGCCAGCACCCAGCCGATGCCTAGGCCGACGTAGGCGAGCCGCAGCAGTCGCGACGACGAGACCCGGTTCAGGAAGCCAGCCCCGACCGTGGCTGCCACGACCGCCGCCGCCGACGTGAGCGCCGACAGCGCCACTGCGGCTGACGCGCTGGCATGCAGCACGCTGATGATGAAGACGGCGTAGTAGGGAGAGAGCCCTGCTCCCAGGCTTGCCAGGGTGGCCACGGCGACGAAGGTAGACCAGCCGGAGGGGGCGGTGTCGCCGATGCCGGTCGCGCCACGCGGACGCGGCCGGGCCGCGGCAAGCTCGCAAGTGCGGATATCTCGAGCACGCCCGCCAGGCCGCCCACAAAGAACGGGACGGCGTAGATGGCAAGGCCGTACGCGCGCAGCGCGGGGTCGAGCAGCGCGGCAATCGCGGCCAGCAGCACGGCGCTGACGGCGAGCCCGATGCCGACCACCCGCGGGGCCACGAAGCGGCGCTGCTCTTCTGGTAGCGTGGCAGCGAACCAGGCCTGCTGGTTCGCGCCGGCCACGCCGGAGAAGACCCCCAGGGCCGCGGTCGCTGCGACAAGCCCGACCACCAGTACGGCTCGGTTGGCCCCGCCGGCGGTCCCGATCACGGTGAGCACGGCCAACCAGAGACCGCGCGTCTCGCCTAGCGCCGCCGCCGTAAGCGTCACCCCGCGCAGATTGCCGCCGGTGCGCTGCAGCAGTCTAGGGACAGCAAGCTGGGCCGCGGGCCCGATCAGCGCCAGCGAGGCCACGAGCGTCGTGAGTCCCGGGCCCAGGCCAACAGTCAGGAAGAGAGGGATGCTCAGGGCCGTGCCTGAGAGGGCCAGCACGGCACCTTGGGTCAGTCCTAGCACAAGGTACGTGCGGTACGACGGCCCGGCGAACGCCCGCCAGTCCGCCCCCAGGCGCGCCAGTCCGGCGCTATGGAGGTTCGGGCGCGACGGACCCTGGAAACGCGCTGACACGAGCGACCTCGCCTGGGGCATCAAGGGCAGCCACGCCGTAGCTGCCAATAGGACTGGGTGCATGCTGCAACCGGGGCACCCTTGCCCGCGACGTACCGGGCTCAGCCTAGCAGAGGGTTTTCCGAGGCGAGCAAGCCCGACGACCTTGCCATCCCCTCAGCCCATTACGTTTGCAGCCCCGCGCATGGCTTCCCAACCCCGAACAACCGCAGCGGTCCGCCCAGCCGGCTGGCATGCTGCCTGCGAATTCGGCAAAGCCGATGCCTCAGCCCGCTCCAACGAGACAGCCGCTGCCGACCACTCGCCCTTCGGGTACGGTTAGCGCACACGGGTCATCGAGGGGAACACCCGGAGGGCGGAGGACGATGCGGCTCAGAGAGGCGCTCAAGGATGACAGCGTGACACACAGGTTCGCCGAGGCGACACTCATGCGTTTCTTGACCGACGACGTCGCCGCGACCCGCGAGGTCGCGGACCTCCTCCGTTCGATGGGGTTCCGCCTGGTCTGCGTCGGGCCTCTCGCCCGGGCTCGTGAGCTCGAGGCGATCGCGGCCCTGAGTATCTCGCTCCAGGTGCATGCCGGCGGCGACTGGAGAACGGCGAGCACGCTCGTCGGCGCGCCCGAAGCGGCCACTTCGCTGGGGAAGTCGGGGGGTGCCGCGTGATCGGCGAGCAGGCTCCTGCGACCTCGGCCTGGGGCGTGGAACCGCAGTCGTCCCACTCCGTGGCGCTCCCCGCCACTCCGTGGCGCTCCCTGCCCTCTACCTCGGCCACGGCGCGCCGCCGCTCATCGAAGACGAGACGTGGATGAGGGAGCTGGCGGCCTGGGCCGGGACCCTCCCTCGACCCGAGTCGATCCTTATCGTCAGTGCACACTGGCAGACAGCCCCGATGGCGCTGTCCGCGACTAGGACGGTCCCCCTCGTTTACGATTTCTACGGCTTCCCGCGCCATTACTACGAGATGACATACGAGGCGCCCGGCGCCCCAGCGCTCGCCGCGAAGGTGAAGGGGCTGATATCGGCGAACGAGCCGATCATCGACCGCGAGATGCGCGGTCTCGACCACGGTGCTTGGGTCCCCCTGATTGCGATGTACCCGGCGGCCGACATCCCGGTTCTCCAGATGTCGCTGCCCGATCTCGATCCCGCGCACCTCTTCGGGGTGGGAGCGCGGCTCGCGCCGCTCCGCGACGAGGGCGTCCTCATCGTCGGATCCGGGTTCATGACCCACGGCCTGCCATATATCCACGAGTACATGGGCCACACGGCAGACGCGCCCGCCTGGTCGCGCGAGTTCGACGGCTGGGCAAGCGAGGCACTCAGTCGCGGCGACCTCGACTCCCTCTTCGCCTTTCGCGAGAAGGCGCCGGGGATGCCGTACGCACACCCCACGGTCGAGCACTTCGCGCCGATCTTCGTGACACTCGGCGCGGCCGTGAAGCCGGATTACGCGCCACGGACGGCCATCGAGGGCTTCTGGTGGGGGTTGAGCAAGCGCGCGTTCGAGGCTCGCTGAGCGCGTCGGCAATCTCACCGCTGGAGGTGCCGCGCCGCCGCACGGAGGTGTCGCTGGGCCGCACCCACGAGCAGGTCTTCGGCCTCGGACGCCAAGCATGGGCCTGCGTCTGCTGCCGCACGCCGTTGATCGCGCTCATCGTCGGACCGCCACCCCGGTCTGCGCCGGGCGCCTCGACTGCTTCATCGTCCGACCTACCGTCGACCGACCGGAGATGACCCACGCCAGGTGCTCCGGGAGTTGGCGGGGGCGCTCCGGAAACGCTTACAGGGGTACCGGAGCCCATCCTCAGGATCAGCGCGTCCGCAGGGCCTCGGCCAGCTCCCACAGCGCCTCGGCCTCGGTCATCCCACGCGACTGCACGGCAGCACGCCGCTCGAAGCGATGGATGTCGCCCTCATAGAAGGCGGTAGCGGCCCACAGGCGCTCCTCGGGATGCCAGTGTGGAGGGGTGGCCCAGCCCGGCAGCCGCTCGAGGGCCTCGCGGACGGCCTCCCACGCCGGGTCGTGTCCCGTAGCGTGGTGTCACAGCGAGGCAGGCCGTGAACGAGAGCGGCCACCACGTCATCCTCGCGTCGTTGGAGTGAGAAACCGACGACACGAAGGGAGGCCGCGATGGCCGAGGACAGGATGGCCGTGCTCGACACGGTCCGCAAGGCGATTGGCCATGGGGACGTCGACTTCCTGCGCGAAGGGCTCCGCGTCCTCGCCCAGGCGGTCATGGAGGCCGAGGTGACCGAGCTGACCGGGGTGCCGCATGGAGAGCGCGACCCGGAGCGCAGACTGACCCGCCGCAATGGGTACCGCGAGCGACGGTGGGACACGCGGGCCGGCACGATCGATCTGTCAATCCCCCGCGTCCGCGACGGCAGCTACTTCCCGAGCCTCCTCGAACCACGTCGGCGCGCCGAGCGGGCCCTCCTCGCCGTCGTCCAGGAGGCGTATGTGCTGGGTGTCTCGACCCGCCGCGTCGAGGATCTGGTCGAGGCGCTCGGGATTGCGTCGCTCTCGAAGAGCGAGGTCAGCCGCATCTGCACAGCGCTCGATGCGGAGGTCGAGGCGTTCCGCCATCGCTCGCTGTTGGGCGAGCGCTACCCCTACCTGTTCCTCGACGCCACCTACGTGAAGGTTCGTGACGCGGGGCGGGTGGTGAGCATGGCGTGTCTCGTGGCGATCGGGGTGGCGGCCTCGGGCGAGCGGCGTGTGCTGGGGCTCGATCTGGCGGCCGGCAACGACGAGGGCAACGCCTGGTCCGCCTTTGTGCGGGGGCTCCTCGAGCGCGGCCTCGCCGGCACCCGGCTCGTCATCAGCGACGCCCACCGGGGCATCGTGGAGGCCGTGCGCAGCCAGCTCCTGGGCGCCGCATGGCAGAGGTGTCGCGTGCATGCCACACGGAACGCCCTCGATCTCGTACCCCGCGGCTCCCAGGATATGGTGGCGGCCGCCATCCGCAGCGTCTTCGAGCAGCCTGACGAGACCTCGGCATCCGAGCAGCTGCGCCGGGTGTCGGACGGCCTGTCTGCTCGCTTCCCTGCCGTCGCCGAGTTGCTCACTGATGCCGAAGCGGACCTCCTCGTCCACTTCACCTTCCCCGAGGCCCACCGCCGGCAGATCCGCTCGACAAACCCGCTCGAGCGCCTCAACAAGGAGGTCAAGCGCCGCACCGCGGTGGTGGGGATATTCCCGACCCGAGCGAGCGTGCTGCGCCTGGTGGGCATGGTGCTGGCCGAGCAGGATGACGAGTGGCAGGACGGACGCCGCTACTTCAGCCCCGAGTCGATGGCCTTGATCGACGCGCTTCCTCACGAGGAGGTGCCGGCGCTGCTGATGGCGAGCTGATCAAGGCAGGGCGCCAGGATGACGCGCTGTGACACCACGTGCTGGGACTTGACCTCACGCCGCCTCCGTGTCACTCACGGGGTAGCAGTCTAGAAGAGGCGTTCTAGGCCGCGCATGGGCTATCAAGAACAGGGATTGCTTGCCGCCCCGCGCCATGGGGCTCTTAGGGGTTCTTCGCTCTCGTGGAGGGCCGTGGCGTGTCAGTGGAGTGACCGACTCCCACCATCGTCCTGTCTCACAAGGTGTTCGGATGCGTTCGCGGTGCGGCGCTCGAGGGTTCGTGCCCACCTTCGGGAGATTGGAAACCCGGGGCCGGGTATCCTCCCCGGCATTGTCAGGTCCACGAACCGCTGACCGGCGACGCGCCGGCTGCCAACCAGGGCCTCACCATGCCGCGAGCTAACGGGCAAGATGGCCCTGCTGAACCCTAAGCAGGGCCCGACCTACGGCGACGGGGTCTTCGCGCGGAACACCGGGGCGACGAACCTCTGCCTGCACTTGCTCCAGATCCCGCCCGGCGGACGTGCCAGTGCGCAGCTCCGCGCCCGCCACGAGACGGCGCTCTATCTCATCAGCGGGAAAGCCATCATGCTCCGCAAACCCGGTCTCGCCCATCGGCTGGCGATGCGCCCGGGCGACTACGTCTACATCCCGCCCAACGTCCCGCACCTGCCCGTGAATCCCAGCGCCAGCGAGACCGCCGTAGCCGTGCTGGCCCGCACAGACCCCCGCGAGCAGGAGAGCGTGGTCCTGCTGTACGAGCTGGATGCCGTCGCCGGATGAGGCGGGCGCTTAACACGTCACGCGCTGCCCGATTTCCCGCTCGTACTCGGGGAAGTACCGCCCGATAACGGTGAGGTCCAACGCTCGCAGGATCGACTCACGTGGCTCGCGCTCCAGCAGGAAGCGGAAACTGGCCCGCACGAGGTCCTCGGGATCAGGCGCGCCCGGAGCGAGCCGAATGAGGTCTGCTCTGGACACGTGCACCCGGTGGTGTGTCGCGCTGCCGTTGCGCACGGTGACCGTACAGTCCCAGCCGCCGCCCGCGACGGCAGCCGTGACCTCAATCGGGCTCATGCAGTCCTCCTAGAGCTCCGCGACGTCGCCGGGAGTGCCGCATGACGCGCCCCAGCTCGTCGGAGGTCAGCTCGCAACCGAGCCAGTGACGCGAATGGCGATCCCGACTCGACGATCGACCGCGCTGTCTCCGGCGTGGCGACCCTCCCACCAGTACAGGAGCCGAGCCTGCAGGCCGTAGCACCGCCGGATCAGCTCGAGCGTAACCGCCGTCTCCGCATCATCCTGCAAGCGGGCCGTCCCCTCGGTGACGTCCCCCGTGACGTGACCGCGCATGTCGCACGGGGCGAGCAGCACCCGGCTGTCACGCCGCAGTCGCTTGGCCTTGCCGGACGATCTATAGGTGAGGACCCGGAGTTCGTCCTCCTGCTGTGCCACCCAGACCGGCGTGGCAACCGGCGTGCCGTCCCGGCGGAAGGTCGTCAGCGAAACGTACCGGCTCTTGGCGAGGGTCTGGAGATCCACGTTGTGCGCTGCGCTCCTCCGGTCGTGCGGGCGGGTTCAGCCGCATGTGCAAAGCGGCGTGCCGTAAATGATGGCGGATCGCGCCGGGTCCCGGGGCGCTTGACACTTGTCCCACGCGGAACTGCCGCGCCAGCTTGCAGACGCTCTGCTTTCAGTACTGCGGCGTGTCCGCGAGCTTCTCGCGCCACAGTTCCTCAAGCGCCCGCAGGTCGGCCCGCACCTCGACCGGGGTCATCTCGGGCGTCACCTCGAGCACCTCGAGCACCTCGAGCACGAAGGCGTCGATGCCGAACTGGCGTACCTCGGCGGTTAGCCTGCCGTCGAGCGCACTGGGGGCGTTCGCGGCCCTCGCGAACTCGAGCCTGTTGCGAACGCTGCCGAGGTCGGGCGAGGCGGCGATGAGGATGCGGCCGGTGACGGTGTTGCGGAGCACGTACACGCCAGCCTCGCGTGGGCGCTGCTCGTACTGTGCACGCAGTTCCCTGCGGCGATCCGCGGTGGTCATCCGTTCGCCCTCGCCTTGCTGCCATCCCGGCACGAACTCTAGTGGCTCGTGCCCGCGCTGGTCTCGGCGCGGCGCCGCTCGTATTCTCGTCGCGCTGATGCGCCGGCCACACCAGTGTCAATGGACGGCTCCGGAGTCGGATCAGGAGCGGGAGGCGGGCTCAGTTTGGGTAGGTCGCGGGCGGCACGGGGATCAGCCATTTCGCAAGAGGCCCTCTCCCCCAGCGGTTGAGCCACAGATAGCATGGGCGCCCGGCTAGATGTGATTCCCGGATACGTTGTTGACGTTGGAGAGCCTTTCCACGAAATCGGTGACGGTATCCACGGCCGCGACGGGCCAAGGAGGCTGACATGGGCCGAATTGTCGTCATGAATCAGGTGACCCTCGATGAGGTCATGCAGGGGCTGGCGCGGCCAGGAGAGGACACGCGAGGCGGTTTCACCCACAGCGGTTGGGGCCTCCGATCCACGCAATCGCCAGAAGCAGTGACCAAGGCGATGAGCGAGCGGATGGCCGCTGGCGGGGGTCTGAAAGGGTGGCTGTTCGGGCGGTGGACGTACGAGGATCTGCTAGCGGTCTGGAACTCCAGAGGCGGCCCGTTCAAGGACGCGCTCAACGCCACACCCAAGTACGTCGCGTCGAGCACGCTTAGCGACCCGCTCCCATGGCCAAACTCGACGCTGCTGCAGGGCGACACTATTGCGGCCGTTCAGACTCTCAAGGCACAAACCGACGGGGTGCTGGCAATCATGGGCAGCGGTGAGTTGATCGGAGCGCTGATGGCCGCCGACCTGATCGACGAATATCTGCTGATGATCCACCCGCTTGTGCTCGGCAGCGGACGGCGCCTGTTCCCGGAGGGCGTGGAGGCGCCCCTGCGGCTGATCGAAGGTGTCGTCACGCCTGCCGGCACGGTGATCGTTAGCTACGAGCGGGTGAGGGCCTAAGGGGCTCGCAGCGATGGCCTGGCTCGTCAACAACGTGTCCGGGAATCACAGCTAGATCACTGTCTGGCGGGGCGCCCATGTTCCCTGAAGATCTCCGCTGTGGTCAGATTGGGGCACTACCTGCAGCGGGACCTCGGCATGCACGGTACGCAAGCGCGGGGCGCGCCCATATCCCCCGGCTGGCGAGGCGACGGGGTACTTCAGAGTGGAGCCCGCCCGGGGAGCCGAACACGGGGGCCAAGCTCCCCGGACGGGCACTCCCGAGCATGCCGCCCACGCAGGCGGAGTCAGTGACTACGGTCACACGGCGGCCCTGCACTTACCGGCCCAGGGCGAGCCGCCGATGGTGAACTGGCTCGATCGCGTGCTGTCCCGCCTGAACGCGGGATCGGGCCGGACTCGCTACTCGGTCGTTCGCGAGCGTCAGGCGATCCATGCTCGATTCCCGCCGGTGGCTCGGCGCGGTCGTGGGCGGCCGTGGGCATTGGCCGCGTGTCCGAGCCCCCGTGCGCTGCGTTCATTCTCCCGCCGGTGTCGATGGCATCGACGCTCTCGCTCGCGGGCGGCACGACCACTGCCGAGACGCGAGGGGGGCATCCGCCAGGCGGGCGCGACAGTGCTCCGAGAGAAGGAAGAGGCCCCGGCCGATGAGGCGGGGCCTCTGACCCCCCGTGGCTGTCAAGCGCAGGTGAGACGCGGGTCACCAGCCCCGGTCAGCCGAGACCCCCGAATACGCGGGCCACGCCGGATCCCCGCCGCTGCCGAGCCTACGGCCCGCCGAAGCGGATCGCCGCCGGGCGTGCCTCCCGGAAGTTCTGTGCTCCCCGGACGGCCGGTGCGCCGGCCCCTTGTCGGGACGTTCTCCCCGACCGGATCGATGACGAGCGCGCGCGCGTTTCACACAGCCACGCTCCTGTCCAACGGGCGGGTTCTGATCGTGGGCGGGATGGGCGGGGTGAGTGGTCAGAATATCCTCGCTAGCGCCGAACTCCACGACCCGAAGACCGGCACCTTCAGCCCGCCCAGATCGTGATGTCAGACACAACCCCCGACTGACCTCCCTCCTGAGAGCAGTGCGACGGGCTGGGCAGGGTCAGGCACATGTGAGCCGCCCTAGCCTCATCCCCGCGGCCCGGCGTGCGGATGACGACGCCGGTAGTGACGCCGAGCGTCACGGCCAACTCGACCCCAATGCCGGGGCCATCGACCCCGGCGGGACAATCTGAGCGTACACGGGGAGCCATGACGCGCGGCCCAGACACTGGCCGCTGGGACCGCGCCGAGCCACCGGCGAGACCGACCCGCACATCTGACGAGCCCTGCGCGCCATGAGGATGGCGGCGCGGGCTTGGAGGGGGGCTGACATGAAGGCCGGCGAAGTGTGGCATCTCGAGTCGAGTTCGCTGCCGGGACTCTCGGTGGGGGACGTCGTCGCGGTTGACGTCGCGGAGGGCGAGTACGCCTTCTTCCCGAAACCAGACGTAGCGCGGGCAGCGACACTGCCGGTTTCGACGACGAAGGAGGACGTGAACTCAGTTTCGCGGTGAGTGGAACTCCGCAACCCCGAGCGGGGGGTCAGTGTGACGCTGTCACCGAGACGTGAGATCCGTGGGGCCGTTCTCGACAACGACAAAGAATGGGCGTTGCGCATCGACTGGAAAGGAGCGCTCCCCCTGACGCATCCGCACAGCCACGATGAGATGTTCCATACCAAGTGAACCTCTGTGGGGCCTCGATCTTCTTGAAGAGCGCCTCGGTGAGGAGCCCCAAGATCGGCGCCTGCATGGCGCTGCGCGACGAGTCGGGGTTCACCAACTTCACGCGGACGGACGTAGACTTCGGCGAGGGAGGCCTGGCAGCCAGAGGACGTCCGAATGGAACGACATGTGCTGCGCGACGATCCCGGCTACCGCGAGTTGATGGCGCTGCACGCCTGCGAGTGGCGTGTCGAGTCGGGGTCGTTGCCCGGCGCCTCGGTGGGGGACCTCGTCGAGATCGAGATCGCCGAGGACGACTACACCTTCTGGAAGCCAGACGGCGTGCGGCTCGCCACCCTGCCGATTGCCTCCACGGAGGAGGAGAAGGACGACACCACGGGCTGGGTGTCACTCCGCAACCTCACCGCGGGGATCAGCGTGTGGTTGTCACCCAGCGACACCTTCATCACGGAGTGGCTCGCCAGCACGGTCAGTCGGCGCGTCTTGGTTGGGGCATCCACGACCTAGCCGGACCGGCGTTCCGCACCCAGTGACCGACGTGGGGTCCGGCTTCTATGGGGCGGCTTGCCTCATCCCGAATGCCCGAACTGAACATCGAGGACAGAGGGAGGGAGAACCCACGCTCCACATGGTGGTGCAGACCCATACGGCGGAGGACTGCGCCTTCCGCTCGGACACGGACAGGACCGCGACCACCGGCGCCTTCAGCCGCATGCTGGAGATCGCCCAGCAGCACGGGGCACAGGTGCAGGGGGCGTGGGTCAACACCGGGTCGCACACCACGTTCGCCCTCGTCAACGCCCCTAATGCCCACGTCGTGAACGCCGTGATCGAGGCGTCGGGCCTCGTGGCTCGCGTCACCACGACCGTCTATGCCGTGACGACACTGGAGGCGCAGATTGAGGCCATGAGCCACATCGACTGACACCAACATCCACATCGCGCGTCGTGCGAGGGCCTGCGGGTCCGGAACTGGATGCACGCTCATTGCGGGCTACTGACGTACAGCGTCGGTTCGTTTGTGCCCTGTGGCGACCGCATGTCCTGCCGCAGTGGCTCCGGCCGCACGCCGAGAAGCAACGCCGGAGCGATCTGTGGTACGCCGCACCGGCACCCAGCAGGGCACCATCGGGCATAGCGACACCCGCCAGACGGCCGGGCCTGAACCGTCGTTTGCGCCCTCGCCCACCCGCACCCTGATGCCCGAGCATCGAGCGCGTGGAGATGAAGGACGGCAGCCTGTGGGCTGCAGTCGTGGCGGACGCCGTGGACGACACAAAGGCGACAGCGGATCGCGTCGTGCGCGGCGCTGGAGTCCGGCGCGCTCAGGTGGGCCACCACCTCGGCGGCGCGAGGACAGGGCTCACGTGGCGGGCCTCGCGGGCTATCCGCCACCTGCTGCCGCATCGTCACGCACCCCGGCGCATGGTGATCTGGCACCCCGGACCAGGCGCACGACGCATTGAAGTTTCGTCGGCGTACTGTCGGTGTGGAGCGCGGGTGACCGAGAGCAAAGCCAAGAACGCGGCGTGAAGGTCGAGATCGTCAGCAACTTCGAGGACCCAGCCGGGATCGTGACCGGCACGCTCACAACCTGCGGGGACAGGGCGATCGCCACCACCGGCGAGGGTCAGGCGATCTTGACGGCGTTCGCCGTGCTGTCCGACCCCGACACCAACCGCGAGGTGCGGCCGTGCGATGGCTACACCTACCTGCAAGCGCTGCTCTCCATGCTGTCGGACGGCTACGTCTTCGCTCGCATCGCCGGCCAAGCCACCCGGGAGATGATCCCGCCCAGCAGCACCGGGGACACCGGCGAGTAGAGGCCCCGCGCCCTCAGCGCGCCCGCAGCGCCTCGTCCCTCTCCCACTAGCGCGTCCGCCATCTCGGGCGGCGTGTACCCGATCACGCCCCGGCGGGCTAGGGCTCCTCCTCGTGAACACGGGTGGGCGGTGGGGCGTCGCCGGCAGAAATGCTCGCCCGCGCCCGGTCGAGGCTGTCCGCCTGCCGCTGCTTGGGCCCGTGACCTGTGGAATGCCAGTGGGCCAGCAGACTGGCTCGCTGTCGGAACTTCAAGCCGCACTCGACGCAGACGAACGCGTCGTGCACAGCGAAGGGCCGGGCCATCGGCCGGGGCACCTCTTGGTCGTTTGTGGGCACGTTCGATCTCGCCTTTCCACGAAGATCACTCGCCGAACGCTATTGCTGCCACCCCTGGCGAGATCGGGCAGTTGTACTTAGCGCCCGGATGGTTGATCCGGACCAAGCGGACCATCAGGTGATCGAGCGAGGCACGGGACCGCTCGAGAGCCTCGCCAGCGATGGTCCTTCCCTGCGCTCGTCACCTCGCGCGAAGCCTCCAGCCGGCACGCACATCACGGATGCCCCGCCAGAGGACGATTGCCCTCGACCGTCAGACCATACTGGGGCAGGAGGATCCGCTTCGAGGGCGATACAAGACCAATGCGCGATCTGACCACGGATCTCTTCGTCAGCCTCGACGGCTATGCGAAAGGCGAGCATGCCGGGCCGTATTTCGACATGTACGGCCCCGAGCTCGGGCGGTGGATCGACGAGCACCTCGCCGAGCCGCAGGTCCTCCTCATGGGCCGGGTGACGTACGAGGTGCTCTCGCCGATGGTGCGGTCGTCAGCGGAGGCGGGCGCGCAGCCGAGCCGGATGGACGAGCTGCCGAAGATCGTCCTGTCACGGACGCTGCGCGAGCCCCTGGCCTGGCCCAACGCGCGCGTCCTGGCGGGCGACCTGGCGACGATCATCGAGAACCTCAAGCAGGCCGATGGCGATCCGCTGCGCACGATCGGCAGCGTCTCGCTGGCCCGCGACCTCATCAGTCTGCGGCTTGTCGACAGGCTGCGGCTGGTCGTCTTCCCGATCGTGCTGGGTCGGGACGGCCGTGAGCCGATGTTCGCCGGTTATCCGGGGACTGCGTTCGAGCTCGTCTCCAGCTCCGTGCTCGACGGGCGACTCCTCGTCCTCGAATACCGGCCGTCAGCACGCTGATCCCGCAACGTCCACGGGAAGGGCGCCATCGACCACATTCGATCCGGAGCAGGCGCCGTGGCCGCATAAGCGGCAGCGACGTCGAGCCAGTCGCCACACCTGCGGCGCAGGTAGCGTCGCCGGAGGCCGTCGGGATCAGCCCCGCCCGGCTCGGTGCCTTCAGCGACGGCATCCTCGCCATCGCGGCAACGATCCTGATCCTCGACGTCCGGACGCCCCCATCCGGCGCTCTCGTGTGGTCCTCCCTGCAGGCAGAGTGGCCCGCGCTCGCCGCCTACGCCTCGACCTTCTTGATCATCGGCATCGTCTGGATCCACCACCACAACCTGTTCCACCAAGTGCGCGCCGTCGACCGCACACTGCTCTTCCTCAACCTCGGCCTGCTCCTGACGATTGCCTTCCTACCGCTCCCGACAGCCACCCTCGGAGACCACCTCGGCGGACGCGATGGCGAGGCGGCAGCCATCTTCTACGGTCTCTCCATGACGGTCGCCAGCGGCTGGTTCGTGCTGTTCTGGCACCACCTCGCAAGCCACCCGCAACTGCTCCACCCGGCTAGTGGAGACGGTCTCGACCCGTATAGCGGCGCGCTGTGAAAGGGCGCTGAAACGCTCTGCCAGTGGTCGAGTCCGGCTGGCCGAAACCTGGTCGTTTCAGGGTTGGTAGCGCCGCGGGACGAGGACGCCCGACTGGCATGACACCGGAGGGCCACCCGTGGTCGTGGAGTCCTGCCCAGCGCGTGGCCTAAGGTCGATCACCCCCAGCCGGTGTACACCGCTCTGGACTAACGCTACCGTTCGCTCACCGCGCGCCAAGACGACGCAGGCGGCGAGTGAAGGAGGCGTCCCATGTTGTCCCAGGCCGTCATCCACGCCACGATCCCGGCGCAGGACCTGGAGCGTGCCCGCACGTTCTACGAGACGGTGCTCGGCCTGACGCCGGCGTCCGTCGCGCCGGGCGGCATCGTCTACGAGGGACGGAGTGGCAGCCGCTTCCTGCTCTTCCCCTCGTCCGGTGGTGCTTCGGGGGTATCACACACAGCTCGGCTTCCTTGTCGACGACATCGAGGCGGAGGTGGACGCCCTGCGGCGGCGTGGCGTGACGTTCGAGTCCTACGCCATGCCGCAGTTCGATGCCAGCTCGTCGATCGCGACGTTCCCCGGCACCCGCAGTGCCTGGTTCAAGGACACAGAAGGGAACCTCCTCGGGATCGTGCAGATGACGAGCGAGGGCTAGGGGAGAACAGCCGCCATGCTCACCGGGTGCAGGGCGACAGGTGTGGCCCGCGGTGGACACCCGAGGCCGGAATCGACCCCGGCCCGCCGCCGGCGGCAGGCTGCCGTGTCACGACACGCGCTGCAGGCCGTCCCTGGTAGAGCTGCTCTCGCTCGGTGAACGACCGCCTCGACCAGGAAGTCCTCCCAGGTCCGGCGCCCCACGGCCGGTTCCAGCGAGAGGAGCGCGCCGTCCCGGACCGCCCGGGCGGCCGCCCCCGGCAGAGGCAGCGACAGGATCGGCCGGTGCTTGCGGGCCGCCTGCAGGTACGCCCGGACGATCTCGGCCAGCTCGTATGCCCGCGGCCCGGCCATGTCGGGTGCCCGGCCGGCCGGCGCGCCGAGCGCGAGTTCCACGAACCGGCTGGCGACCTCGCCGGTGTCGATCGGCTGGAACCGGAACCCGGACGGAACCGGGATCACCGGCAGCCTGGCCATCGCCCGCACCAGGAGGAGCAGCGCGTCATGGAACTGGGTGGCGCGAAGCGTGGTCCAGGGCACGCCAGAAGCGGCCACGGCTCGTTCCTGGGCGACCTTCGACGCGAAGTAGCCGAACATGGTGCGGTCCATGCGGCCGCTCGTCGGCACCCGGTCGGCCCCGACGACCGAGATATACACGAGGTGTCGGGTCCCGGCCCCCCTCGCGGCCCGCAGCAGGTTCGCGGTCATCTCCGCGTCCTTCTGGAAGCTGAAGCTGCCCGCGCAGTAGGTGACGATCTCGATTCCTTCGACGGCGCCCTCGAGAGCGTCGCCCGTGGCCAGGTCCCCGGTCACGTACTCGATGCCTTCCACGTCCTCGTGCGGCCGCCTGCTCAGCACCCGCACCGCACGGCCCGCGTCCTGCAGCCGCGCGACGACGAGGTGTCCGAGCCGTCCGGTGCCGCCGGTGACCAGGACGGGTGAGGTCGGGTGGGGTTGCATCGCTGCGTACATCGCTGTCTCCTTTGTCACGTGCCCCGTGCTCGCGGGGTCATGTCGCTGACACCGCAAGACGCGAGGATGTGACCAATGCACGAGCACGCCTGGCTGGCCGATCGATTCGAGGAGCAGCGGCCCCGGCTGCGGGGGGTTGCCTACCGGATGCTGGGCTCGCTCGCCGAGGCGGACGACGCCGTCCAGGAAGCCTGGCTGCGCGTCGATCGCGCCGGGGCGGACCAAGTCGAGAACCTGGGCGGGTGGCTGACGACGATCGTGGCCCGCGTCTGCCTGAACATGCTGCGAACCCGCAACCGGCGGCGCGAGGGATCGCTCGAGGTCCACGTGCCCGACCCAGTCGTCAGTCCGGTCGGGGCGCTCGCGCCCGAGGAGGAGGCGTTACTGGCCGACTCTGTCGGGCTGGCCCTGCAGGTCGTCCTCGACACCCTCTCGCCGGCCGAGCGCCTGGCGTTCGTGCTCCACGACCTCTTCGAGTTGCCCTTCGAGGAGATCGCCCCCATGGTCGGCCGCTCGCCAGTCGCCGCGCGGCAGCTCGCCAGCCGGGCACGCCGGCGGGTCCGGAGCGCCCAGGTCCGGACTCCCGAGACAGATCCCGCTCGCCAGCGCGCGGTGGTCGACGCCTTCTTCGCTGCCGCACGCGGGGGCGACTTCGAGGCCCTGGTGGCCGTGCTCGATCCAGACGTCGTCCTGCGCATCGACGCGGGGTTCACGCACCGCGCGGCCTCCCTGGTGGTCCACGGGGCCGCCGCGGTGGCCAGCCAGACAAACCTGGGCCTGCGCTCCGTGCTCGGACATCCGTCGACCCGCCTGCACCCCGCACTCGTGAACGGCGCCGCCGGGGTGATCGTCAGCCTGGACGGGCGGCCGCTCAACGTGATGGGCTTCACCGTCGTCGAGGGCAGGATCGTCGAGATCGACGCGATCGCCGATCCCGAGCGCGTCGGAAGGATCGCCGCGGCCGCACTCGGCGACTAGTAGGCCACTCCATTCGTGCCGTAGCGCGGCCGGATGCCTACTGCAGCCCGGGTACCTGGCGGCCGGCCGCGACCGCGGCGGCCTGGGCACGACGCTGCAGATGGAGCTTGGCGAAGATGGTACTGACGTAGTTCTTGATGGTCTTGTCGGAGAGGAACAGCTCCGCCGCGATCTGTCTGTTGGTCTTGCCCTCGGCGATGCGCTCCAGGATCTGCTGCTCTTGGGGAGTGAGCGCGGCAAGCTTCTCGCTGGAGGTCCCGCCCGGGGTGCACCGAAGGCGCTCGAGCACCAGCTCGGTGACGGCCGGGTCGAGGAGCGACTCGCCGCGCCCCACCGCCTCGAGCGCGGTCACCAGGTCGCGCCCCCGGCTGTCCTTCAAGAGGTACCCGCTCGCGCCGGCCACGATCGCGCTGACCACTGCCCCCTGGTCGGCGTAGCCAGTCAGTATCACCACGCGCGTCGCCGGTCGTTCGTGCCTGATCTGGCGGCAGGCCGCGATGCCTGAGCCATCGGGCAGCCGGGCGTCCATCACGACCAGGTCAGGGTGGTACGTGCGGGCCGCCTCCAGCGCCTGCGTCACGGTGCCGGCCTCCGCCACGACCTGGAACCGCTCCCGCCGTGCCAACAGGGCCACTAGCCCCTGACGCACCACCTCGTGGTCGTCCACGACCAGGAGCCGGAGCGGGGCGCGAACCATGGGTGCGTTCACGGGCGACGCCCCCTCCACACGCGCCGAACCGCGAAGGCGGCCTGCAGCAGGACGACGGCCAGGACGAGGCTCAGCAGGAACAGGAACCCGGAGTCCAAAGCAGCGCCTCCGTCGAGGGTTCCTCAGCATCGCGCGCTCCGCGAGGCGTGGTGTAGTGCCGCTCGCCCCGAAGCGCGGGGGCGTCGGTCACGCCGTGGACGGAGTAAGACTCGACAGGGTCGTCGGCGACGGGCAAGGACACCATCGCTTGCTCGTGTGCGCCGCGGGGCCAAACCCCGCCCGCGGCTCTTGACCGGTCAGCGGCGGAATGCGCCAGCCAGCAGGAGGGCGCCGACGACGATCAGCGCGAGCGGCCACACGACGTCGGTGTTGAAGGTCGGCACGGCCTGCCCGAGCAGGGCTGCGCCCCCGACCAGCACGAGGAGCACGCCGAGGATGAGGCCCACCGTGCTTGGCTGACCGCCCCAGCGCTGCGATCGCCTGTAGGCACGCTGCGCCCGGCGTTGGGCACGCGCATAGGCACGCACGGTGCGCCAGTCCGATCCGCTGGGCGGAGGTGGACCCCAGGGTCCCCACGAGCCGGAGGGCTGCGCGGGGCCTGCCGCACCGGGTGCGGCCTCTTGGCTGCCGCCGTCCACGTGCGGCGTACCGGCGGCAGCGGCGCCATTCATGCCTGGGGCAGGTCTCTGGGCGGCCTCGGCCCGGGCACCGCCCTCGCTCATCGCGCCGGGCCCGCCCGTCCCGCTTGGTGCCCCGGGTCCCCACGGCGGCCCGTTCCAGCTCGACCCTTGTCCGGGCGTCCCCACCAGGGGCTCCTCCGGCACGAGCATGGCCATCACGATGTAGACGAGGAGCAGCGGGAAGACCCCGGTGAAGACGTCGACCACCACCCAGATCAGCCGGACCAGCGCGGGATCGAGGTCGTAGCGATCTGCCAGGCCGCCGCAGAGGCCCGCCAGGACCCGCTCGCTGGCGGATCGGTAGAGTCGATCCTGCATCTCCATCTCCAGAGCCGAGGCTTCACGGCCCTCTTGGTTCGCCACTCCTGTGTGGAACGACGGTACCCCCACGACGGCCCGATGGTGCGCGTCCAGCGAACGGTCACGCCCCGCCTCCCATCTGACCCTGCGATAGTCCGGTGGTCGGTGTATGATCGACGGACGATGGCACGCACAGTCAATCCGGTCGCGTATGCGGCGCGCCGCGATGTTTACGTCGATGCCGCGCTGCGGCTGATCCAGACCAAGGGCTACGAGCAGCTGAGCATCGGGGACGTCATCGAGGAGGTGGGCACCTCGAAGGGCGCCTTGTTCCACTACTTCGACTCCAAGGCGGCGCTCCTCGCAGCGGTCGTCGACCGCATGGTGGAGGTGGCGACGCGACAGGTGACGCCGATCGCAGCCGATCCGCGCCTGACCGCGTTGGACAAGCTCCAGGGGGTCTTCGACGGGATCGCCCAGTGGAAGCGCGCACAGCCCGAGTTCCAGCCCGAGGCCGTCGCGGAACTTGTGCGGACCTGGTACTCGGACGAGAACACTATTGTCCTCGCGCGGCTCCGGGGTGCGGTGGGGACGCGCCTCACCCCCCTGCTCGTCGACATCCTGAGGCAGGGCATCGCCGAGGGCACGTTCTCGGTGAGCTCTGCCGAGGGCGCGGCGAGCGTCTTCACCTCGCTCATGCTGGGGCTCAACGACGCGGCGATCCGGTTCTTCCTCGCGCGGCGCGACGGGGCCGTGTCCTTCGACACGGTCATGGGCACGCTGGCTGCCTACGCCGAGGCCTTCGAACGGATCCTTGGCATTCCGCCGTCCTCGTGGCCGCTCGTCGATGAGGCGACGGTGCGGTTCTGGTTCGGCTAAGCACATCCCGTGCGAAAGGACGTACCCATGACGGCCGTCATCGAGACCGAGAAGCTCACCAAGTCCTACGGCTCACACCGCGGGATCATCGGGGTGGACCTGACCGTCGAGAAGGGCGAGATCTTTGGGTTCCTCGGGCCCAACGGCGCCGGGAAGACGACGACGATCCGGATCCTCCTCGACCTGATCCGTCCCACGCGGGGCCATGCCCTCGTCTTCGGCATCGAGTCGAGCGCGGACCCGGTGGCGATCCACCGGCGCATCGGCTACATCCCAGGCGAGTTCGCCCTGTACGACCGGCTGACCGGCGGGCAGACGCTCGAGTACTTCGCGAACCTGCGCGGTGGGGTGGATCGAGCCTACCAGCGCTCGCTCATCGAGCGCTTCGAGCTCGACCCGTCGCGCCGCTTCAACCAGTACTCCAAGGGCAACAAGCAGAAGGTGGGCATCGTCATCGCGCTGCAGCACCGCCCCGAGCTGCTCGTGCTCGACGAACCAACCGCGGGCCTCGATCCGCTCGTCCAGCAGACGTTCTTCAGCACGCTCCGCCAGACCGTCGCCGAGGGCGCCACGGTCTTCCTCTCCAGCCACATCCTCAGCGAAGTCGAGAAGAGCTGCGACCGCGTGGCCATCATCCGCGAGGGCCGCCTCGTCAAGCTCGACACCGTCGAGGGCCTGCGCGACCTGGCCCACCACCAGGTGGAGCTGCGCTTCGCGGGGCCCGTGCCGGAGGCCGAGTTCGCGGCCCTGCCCGGCGTGAGCGAGGTCCGGCTCGACGACCACGTCCTGCGCCTGCGCGTGGCCGGCGCGATCACCCCCGTCGTCCGAGCCGCCGCCCGCTATGAGCTGCTCGACTTCGTCTCTCGCGAGCCCTCGTTGGAGGAGACGTTCCTGGCCCAGTACGGCCGCGAGGCCGTCGAGGTGAAGTAGCCATGGCCGCCAGCGCCGGAGCGCCGCCCATCGCGACGCCCTTCCCGCCGATCCCCCTTCATCGGCGTCTCTACGGCTTCGGGAGCATCTACGGCAAGACCATCCGCGACTCCCGCCTGGCCTTCATCATCGCCGCGGGACTCTTCGGCGGCCTAGCCCTCGTCATGGGCGCCGCGATCGGGACGGTCTTCCCCACCCCGGCGGCACGCCTCGAGGTGAACGCGCTCATCGGCAGCATGCCGGCCTCGATGGTCAACCTCTTCGGCAACGCCACCCTGATGGGCCCGAAGCTCGGCACGCTCGGCGGCTACATAAGCTGGAAGTACGGTGCCCTCTTCGCCCTGGGCGCCGGGCTCTGGTCGATCCTCGCGCTGTCGGGGACCCTGGCCGGAGAGGCGGCCCACGGGAGCCTCGACTTCGTCGCCGCGGCGCCCTTCGGCAAGCGGCGCATCGCCCTCGAGAAGCTGGCCGCCCACCTGACGATGCTCTGGCTCGCGATGGCCGTCGTCGCGGTCATGATCGTCGTCAGCTCGAACGCGTTCGGCGACCCGAAGCTTGGCGACCTGATCCCGCTCGGCGGTGCCATCGGCTTTGCTCTGTGGGTCGGCTTCATCGCCATGTGTTTCGGCGGCCTCGCGCTCGCCCTCGCGCCGCTCCTGGGCCGCTCCGGGTCGGCCGGCGTCGCTGCGATCGTCATGCTCCTCCTGTGGGTGGCGAGCGGCCTGAACGTCGGTGGTCCGCTCGTGTTCCTGAGCCCGTTCCACTGGACGACCAACCACATTCCGCTGGCCGGCTTCTACGACTGGCCGGGCCTTGCGCTTGTTGGCGTCGTCGCCGTCGTCCTCCTCGCCCTCGGGGTCGAGCTGTTCAGCCGTCGGGACCTCGGCGTCACCGCCGGCCTCGGGCTCCCCGCGCTACCGAAGGACGTCCTCGGCGTCCGTGGGCCGATCAGTCGGGCCTTCGGCGACGAGCTCCCGCGGGCGCTCGCGTGGGGGATCGGCTTCGGCCTGATGGGCGCGCTCCTCGCGTCGCTCGTGGGCCCGTTCGCCGACCAGTTCGGGAAGGATCCCAGCCTGTTGAAGACCTTCAGCGCGATCTTCCCGGGCTACGACTTCACGACCGCCGGCGCCTGGCTCCAGCTGTACGCAGAGCTCTTCTACATCGCCGCCGGCTTCGCGGGTGCCACGTTCGTCTCGAAGTGGGCGTCGGACGAGACCGACCACCGTCTCGAGGAGATCCTGTCCGTCCCGCTGTCGCGCGCCCGCTGGGTGATCGCCGGCGGGATCGGCGCGATCCTGGCGGTCGTCGTGATGACGGTCGTGCTCGCCCTCGGGATCGGGCTCGGCGCCGCGGCCGGAGGTGCGACGGCGGGAGACGCGATGGTCGGAACCGCATCCCTCGGCCTCTACGCCGTCGCGATCGTCGGGGTCGGCGTCGCGATCGGTGGCCTCTGGCGGACCTCGCTGGCGGCCGAGATCGCCGCCCTCGTGGTTGTGGTGACGTATCTGATCGACCTGCTCGCGCCAGCGCTGAAGCTGCCCGACTGGTTCCATCAGCTCGCGCTCACCGCGCACGTGGGTCAGCCGATGGTCGGGCAGTGGGACGTCGCGGGCGTGGTCGCGTGCCTGGTCATCGGCATCGGCGGGATCATGCTCGGCGCGTGGGGGGTGACACGGCGCGACATCGCACGATGACCAGCCCTCCGGACGGCCAGTTGCACCGCCGGACGAGTCTCGCTAGACGTCGCGATCTGGGGTGCCAGCACTGGTCCGCGGCTAGAGGCCGGCCCGGGATGGATCCACCGATGCGCGATACTCCCGTGGTGCCCGAGCATGTGCCGCTCACCACCTTGTTGTCGTGGGCGTGGATTGCTCACACCATTGAGGTGGACAACGCCTTCGAGGCCGCAAGTTCGGACAAGGTCGGTCGGCACTTCCGCATCTCGTTGGCGATGTTTACCAACGGGTTGCGCTCCATCCCCGCGGAAGGCATCAGCGTCGGCGAGCTACGCGAGCGGACCCGCGCCGCCTGCAACATCGGGGGCCTCGAACGCTGGGGCTGGATCTCGATCGGTGAGACCACTGGGATGCGTCGTGCCGGCTATGGAACCGGGCGCGGCATCAGGGCCGACACCGTGCTGCGCCCCACCCGAGCCGGCCTGTACGCGCAGAAGCTGTGGCCGCGCATGCTGAGCGCGGTAGAGGAGCGGTGGCGGAGCCGCTTCGGTGGGGAGGTCATCGACACGCTGCACGAGGCGTTGATCGCCATCGCGAGGCCGCTGCCGTGGTCCCCGCCCGAAATCGCGCCCTCCGACGGGTTCTGGACGCATGTCATCGACGGCGACGGTGCCGTTGACGATGGGCGCCCGCTCGTGGCGCTGCTCGGACAGGTGCTCACCGCCATGACGCTCGACCACGAGCGAGAAGCGGCGGTGTCGCTTCCCCTCGCCGCCAACGTGCTGCGCGTGATCGACGCAGGCGCCCTCCGCCTCCGCGATATGCCAGCGCGCAGCGATCTCTCCAGCGAGGGGATCGCCATGGCTGCCGGCTACCTGCTGCGCAACGGCCTCGCCACCTCGGCCCCCGAGCGCGCCATCCGTCTGACGCCAGCGGGACGTGACGCCTTGGCGGGGCTACGAGGATCGAGCACGACGGCAGGACTCCACGACGTTGCGCGAAGCGCTGGACGCTCTGTTGCAGCAGACCACGGCGCTCTCGGCGGGACTCGTGCCTCCAGAGGGCTGCTGGCGAGCCCAGACGCCATACGTGGCGCAGAGTCGACGCCTCGTGGCCGGCCCGCTCGGGGCGCTGCCCTGGCATCCGATGGTGCTGCATCGAGGCGGCTGGCCTGACGCGAGCTAGCCGACGGACTAGCGTCCCGAAGTCCACGCCTCTTGCTTTCCGAGAAGTGCCGCCGAGCCGCGACCCAGCCCTGGTCGCTGCCGGCCAGTGTCAATCCGGGCGGTGGAGGCCGGCCGCGAGGCGCTGGCGGCGGGTTCGACTGGTCGTTCGCCGCGCCGCGGGTCGCCCTGCTGGTGGCCCTGACCATGCTGTCGACGGCCTTTGCCGCGCGGACCTTCCGCTGGGACCAGCGCTCTATCTGGCTTCCGCCTTTGCGACCATGAAGGCAGCGGCTTTCCGTCCGTGCCCGCCGTCCGGTCCTCCTGACGCTCGCGCAGCTCGCGAGCGGGGATAACCATGAGGGACCCGTCGTGCCACTTGCCTCCCGTCCGCGCTCATTCCGCCGCATGATCCCCACTGGTCGGAAACCCGACCGTGCATAGCCGGCGGATGAGGGACACTGCAGGACGGCATGGCCCCGACCAGTTGGATCTTGCACGTCGATCTCGACCAGTTCCTCGCCGCGGTCGAGGTTCTCCGCCGCCCGGAGCTGCGCGGACGGCCGGTGGTGGTCGGTGGCGCCGGAGATCCGACGCAGCGACGGGTGGTGGTGTCCACGGCCTCGTACGAGGCGCGTGCCTTCGGGATCCACTCGGGCATGCCCTTGCGGGCTGCGGCCCGCCGCTGTCCCGAGGCCGTCTTCCTGCCCCTCGATCTGCCGATCTACGAGGCGGCCTCGCAGCGCGTCATGGCGACGCTGCAGGGGTTTCCCGCCATTGTCGAGGTCATCGGTTGGGACGAAGCCTTCCTGGCGGCCGACACACGCGATCCCGAGCGCCTCGCGGCGGAGATCCAGCGGGCTGTGCGCACAGAGACCGGACTCGACTGCTCGGTCGGCATCGGACAGAACAAACTGCAGACGAAGATGGCCACCGGCTTCGCCAAGCCGGCCGGGATCTACCACCTGAGCGAGGACAACTGGATGGCCGTGATGGGGGAGCGCCCCACGTCCTCCTTGTGGGGCATCGGCAGCCGGACGGCCCGCCGGCTCGCAGCGCTCGGCATCGCCACGGTGGCACAGCTGGCGCAGGCCGACTGGAGCATGCTCAGCGGCGCCTTCGGTCCCATGATCGGTCCGAGCCTGCGATTGACGGGCATGGGCGCGGGACCGACCGACGTCCGCGCGGAGCCCTGGGTGCCGCGTTCGCGGAGCCGGGAGACAACCTTCCCGAGGGACCTCACCGAGCGCGCTGCCATCGAGGAGCAGGTTGCCCTCCTCGCTCGGGAGCTGGCCCATGAGGCGGCGGCTGGGGATCGGCCAGTGGCCCGGGTGGCCGTGAAGGTTCGCATCGCGCCCTACTTCACCAGAACGAGTGCGCTCACCCTCACCGGCCCGACCCGCGACCCGGGCGAGATCGAGCGAGCCGCCCTCATGGTGCTCGAGCGCTTCGATCTCAGCCGCCCCGTGCGTCTCCTGGGTGTGCGAGTCGAGTACGAGCGAGCGGGGTAACGCGCTGCCGTCGCACCCGAGCGCCCCTGATGGCCCTATCATCGTGTCGCCGGTTCGGTCAGGCTTGCCGCCTCCACGGAATGAACCGGTGGAGCCAAGGCGCCGAGGATCCGAGACGATGTTGTCCCTACCCCAGACCGCGCACAAGCACGAGGCGGCGATCCTCGCCCATCTCGAACGGCTTCCCGCCCTCGCTGATATGGTGGTCGACGGGCCGACCGACGCGTTCATGGCGCTCTTCGAAGAGGAGTGTCTGTTCATCACTGGTCAGCTCGTCCCGCACGTGCAGGCAGTCGAGGCCGCGCTGTATCCGGAACTTGAGCGCGTCATGAAAGACCTGCATTCGCTCGTGCCCATGCGCCACGAACACGAGGAACTCACGAGACTCATGGGCTCGCTGTGCCGCTATCGTGCCGACCTCGAGGAGGGCCGGATGGGGGTCGCCGAGCAGACCGGCTTGCGGCGCGCCCTGTACCGGCTCTACGCGATCCTGAAGGTGCACCTGGCCGAGGAGGGGCTGTTTGTCGGCGTCCTCGACCACACCCTCTCCGACGAGCAGAAGGACGCGCTGGCCCACGCGATGAGCCACGCCACGGCCGAGCCGCTGTAGTTCGACGCCGGCGATGGATCAGACCCGGTTCTTGCCGGATCGTCGCCTGATCGCCACCGCCGCAAGATAGCGGGCGTCGAACTCGGCGACCAGCCTGGCGCGCTCGCGCATGACCGCCGCCCACTCATCGAGGGCGGCGTAGCCGGCGTCCGTCAAGGAATAGTCTCGCCGCTGCGGCCCGACCGGCTCGCTCGACCACGTCGAGGTCACCTGCCCTCCGGCTTCCAGGTCGCGCAGCGTCCGGTACACCGCGCCGAAGTCGAGCACGCCCGCGGAGATCCCCATCTCCTCGAGCTGTCCCACGAGCGCATACCCGTGCGCGGGTCCCTCGGCGAGCAGCACGAGGACGAAGGGTTCCATCCAGCGCCGGCGGCCGCCGAGCGGTGCCCAGCCCCGATGAATGGGCAGGCCCGAGCGGTCGCGGTCCGACGCAACCGGCTCGCCGGTCCCAACTGATCCCTCACCGGCTTCGTCCTCCTCGGCCACGGCTGTGGTCGGGGCGAGGCCCCTGGCGCGTCGATCCCTGTCGGAAGCACTCATGTGCTCGAACAGCCTACGTGGTCGGGGCTCTCGGTGTCGCGGTGTTGTCGCGTGGGCCGAATGGCATGGCGATTCAGGCGGAAGGATGTGTGTCACATCTATTGGGCTCCAGATTTATATTGGCTTCCAGCATACAAGGGCCCGACACATCTAGGGCGACCCACCATGCCGCCCTGGGAGGGAACGATGCAGCCGAAGCACGCCGCGAGGTCGTTGGCCGAGCGCCTGTTCCACTCAGATGCCTGCCTGTGCTGGCGGCTTGGCGGAGCCTTCCTCCGCCTGGCGCGCCGCTAACGAGCGGGCGAGGGAGACGTCGTGCTGCGCACCACTGAGGACATCTACGGGCTGCAGGCCGCCGTCCTGAGAACGCTGGCCAGTCCCCGACGGCTCGAGATCGTCCACCTGCTCGGCCGCGGCCCCCTCGAGGTGCATCAACTGGCGGATGAGCTGGGGATCGGCCAGCCGAACGTGTCAGCTCACCTGGCGGCGCTTCGCAGCATCGGGCTCGTTGAGCCTGTCCGGGTTGGGCGGGGCGTGCGCTACCAACTGACAGACCAGGCGATCGTCGTGGCCTGCGACATGGTGCGGGACGTCCTCGGTCGGCGTCTGGAGCACCTGCGGGTGATAGTCGCGGGGATGGCCGCGTCGGAGGATGCCGCGGCCGCCGACGCCGCGGCGGGAACGGACTCGTGCATGGAGGCCGCCGAACCGGCGGGGATCGGATTGCGATGAACGACACCTTGTCCATGGTCGTGTGCTCGGGGACGGACGATCGGCTCGAGGCCGCGGCCATCCTGATCGGCGGTGCGGCAGCCATCGGCCGCCCCGTCAACGTGCTCCTGCAGTTCTGGGCCCTGGATGCCTTCCGTGCGGGCGGGATCGACGCCGACCACGGGCTCGCAGCGGATGCGAGGAGCGCCGCGGCGGACGTCGTTCGTAGACGGGCCCCGGCGGGCCGGCTGCCCTGGGCCGAGACACTGCGTCAGGCCAAGGAGCTGGGTGACGTGCACATCCGTGCCTGCTCCAACTCGATGGAGCTGCTGGGCGCTGATCGCGCGGACCTCGACCCTCTCGTTGACGACGTGTGTGGCGTCGCCAGCTTCCTGATCGACGCGGGCGACGGGCAGATCGTCTTCGTCTAGCCAGATCGTCAGGCAGAGGAGCGAGGAGGCGAGTCACATGGCCGATCGAGAGAAGCTCGTGATCATGGCGACCCACGGTCCGGAGGACCCCGAACGGGCCACCATCCCGTTCGTCATGGGCTGCGCGGCGCTCGCGTCGGACGTCGACGTGATCATCGGGTTCCAGGCGAACGGCGTGACGCTGGTCCGGAAGGGCGAGGCGGAGCACGTGTTCGCGGCCGGGTTCCCGCCGCTCGCCAAACTGCTCGCCGACTTCGTCGAGCTGGGCGGCAGGCTGTTCGTCTGCGGCCCGTGCATCGGGGCCAGGCAGATCACGGCAGACCACGACTTGGTCGACGGCGCCGAGGTGGTCGCCGCCGCCCGGTTCGTCGTCGAAGTCACCTCGGCCCAGGGCTCTCTCGTCTACTGACGGGTCATCTACTCACAGAAGAGGAGATCACTTCCATGACCACTGCTGCAGCCACCATTTTGGGTGATGCGGAACTCGCCGCGCTGGCCCCCGCCAAGGTCGTCGACGCGCGCGGCGCCGCATGCCCGGGCCCGCTCCTCGAGGCGAAGAAGGGGATGGGCGCCGTCGCGATCGGGCAGGTCATCGAGGTCCTTTCGAGCGACGCGGCCACCAAGAGCGACATCGGGGCATGGGCCGGCAAGGT
The DNA here is from genome assembly GCA_963835945.1 of uncultured Chloroflexia bacterium. GTDB lineage: Bacteria > Chloroflexota > Limnocylindria > Limnocylindrales > CSP1-4 > JAJYNJ01. Next base: position 35,371 of record CAWIHR010000033.1, on the reverse strand, counting down.
CGGCCACGAGTTCCTCGGCTCCCTCGCCGCGAGCGGCTACGACCGGGTGTTCGTGCGTCGCGGGAAGTAGCGCATCGGCGGAAGCCGCGCCGACCCGGCACGCGCGGGTGGACCCCAAGCCGGAACCACCCGCGCACAGCTCGACCGCGAAGCAGGGAGTCGAGGCAGCGATGACCGCACCCACGGTGGAAGCGCCCCGGGCGACGGGGTCCGGATCCGCGCCGCGGATCTTGGTTTTCTCCACCAACAACATCTCGGACCCCGGCATCGACCTCGCCGGGAGCCAGCACATGCACTACTCGCCGGGCGTCGAGGTCATCAGCCTGCCCTGCACGAGCGGGATCAAGCCCGCCTGGATCGCGCACGCCATCGAGCGGGGTTCGACGGGGTCTTCATCGCGTCCGACGGTGACGAGTGCGCCTACCTGCCCGACTGCAGCAAGCGGGCGTCGCGGATCGTGGGTGAGGCGCAGGCGCTCCTGCAGCAGCAGGGCCACGATCCCCAGCGGGTCAAGATGGCGGCCATCTGCTCGGTCTGCGCGGAGCCCTTCACCAGGCACGTGCAGCAGTTCTCGGCGGTGCTCGCCGGGCTCCGGACGGCGGGAGCGCAGTGAGCATGGACTACGACGTGCTGGTCGTCGGCGCCGGCATCGGGGGCATGGAGTCGGCCCTGAAGCTCGGCGACATGGGCTACAAGGTCCTGCTGGTCGAGAAGGAAGCCAGCGTGGGCGGACGGATGATCCTGCTCAGCAAGGTCTTCCCGACCCTCGACTGCGCCAGCTGCATCTCGACGCCCAAGATGGCCGCCACCATCCACCACCCGAACATCACCGCGCTGACCTACAGCCAGGTGGACGGCATCCGGCGCAACGGCGACGGACGCTTCCAGGCGACCGTCACCCGGAAGGCGCGCTTCGTCGACGAGCACACCTGCACGGGCTGCTCGAAGTGCGAGACGGCCTGCACGGTGGCGGTGCCCGACCAGTTCAACTATGATCTCGTGGCCCGTCGAGCGGCCTACATCGCGTTCCCCCAGGCCGTGCCCAAGAAGGCCGTCATCGACCGCGCCGGCAGCTCGCCGTGCTCGTACGCATGTCCGGCCGGGATCCAGGCCCACGGCTACGTGTCGCTGATCCGCAGCGGCGAGTACGAGAAGGCGTATCGGCTCGTGCTCGAGGCGACGCCCCTCGTCGGCACGCTCGGCCGCGCCTGCTACGCCCCGTGCGAGGTCGACTGCACGCGCGGCTCGCTGGAGGGGACGCTGCCCATCCGCCTGCTGAAGCGCTTCGTCTCCGACCACCACGACGAGACCGCGGACGGCCCGGGCATCGAGGTGGCCGAGCCCAACGGCCGCAGGGTGGCGATCGTGGGCTCCGGCCCCGCCGGCCTGACCGCCGCCTGGCAGCTCGCCCGCAAGGGCTACGCCGTCAAGATCTTCGAGGCGGCCCCGGAACCGGGCGGGTTCCTCCGCCTGGCGATCCCCTCCTACCGCCTGCCGGTCGAGGTGGTCGAGCGCGACATCGACAACGTCCGGGCGCTCGGCGTGGAGATCGTCACCAACACCCCTGTGCGCGATCTCGCCGCCCTGAAGGCGGACGGCTTTCGACGCCGTCCTCGTGGCGACCGGCACGCCGCGCTCCACCGGCATCGGCGTCCCCGGCGAGGACCGCCTGGGTGTCCTCGCCGCCACGGACTTCCTGCGCCAGGTCAAGCTCGACCAGCCCCTGGACCTCGCCGGCAAGCGCGTCGTGGTGATCGGTGGCGGCAACGTCGCGATGGACGCCGCGCGGACGGCCCGTCGCCTCGGTGCCACGTCCGTGACGGTGGCCTACCGGCGTGGCCGCGCGGAGCTGCCGGCCCACCACGTCGAGGCCGACGACGCGGAGCGCGAGGGCGTGGCCTTCAGCTTCCAGGTCGCCCCGGCCGAGGTCCTGGGCGACGCCAGCGGCGCCGTGAGCGGCCTGCGCTGCCAGCGCATGGCGCTCGGCGAGCCGGACGCGTCAGGTCGCCGCCGCCCCGAGCCGATCCCGGGCAGCGACGTCGTGCTGCCCTGCGAGATCGTGATCGGCGCCATCGGCATGCGCCCCGACACCGGGGCCTTCGCGAGTCACGTCGCGGCCAACGCGAACGGCACGCTGCAGGCCGACCCGGTCTCCCTGCAGACGGCCCTGACCCGTACGTCTTCGCCGCTGGCGACGTGGTCAACGGCGCGACCGACATCACGCGCGCGGTCGGCGAGGGTCGCCGGGCGGCGCACATGATCGACCGCTGGCTCACCGGCGGGGCCCTCTCCGGCTTCGACGAGCGGCTGCCCGTGGTGGACAAGGCAGCAGGTCCTCGCCCGCCAGAAGGCATACGCGCTCCGGCCGCCGCTCCCGAACGGCACCACGCTCAGCGCGGCGCCGGTCGACTTCACGGAGGTCGAGGCGCCGCTGACCGAAGCGCAGGCCCGCGCAGCCGCCGGGCGATGCCTGGACTGCGCCGTCTGCTCCGAGTGCGGCGAGTGCGTGGCGGCCTGCCCGGTGGATGGCTGCATCGACCTCCACGCGCGCGACACCACGCTCGAGGTCGAGGTCGGCGCCGTGGTCGTGTCGACCGGCTACAAGCTGTTCGACGCGGACCTCAAGCCGCAGTACGGCTTCGGCACGTACAAGAACGTCATCACCGGGACGCAGATGGACCGCCTGCTGGCCCCCACGCGTCCCTTCAACACCATCCTGCGGCCGGGCGACGGCAAGGTGCCCGAGCGCATCGCCTACGTCCTCTGCACGGGCTCGCGCGACGAGACGATCGGCAACCCGCTCTGCTCCAAGTTCTGCTGCATGTACTCCATCAAGCAGAACCAGCTGATCATGGGCGCCCTGCCGCTGGCCGACGTGACGGTCCACTACATGGACATCCGGGCGCCGGGCAAGCGCTACGACGAGTTCTACGAGCAGGCCAAGTCCATGGGCGCCACCTACGTGAAGGGCCGCGTCGCCAAGATCACCGAGAAGGAGAACGGCAACCTCGTCCTGCGCTACGAGGACATCGAGCACGGCGGCACCCTCGTGGACGCCGAGTACGACCTCGTGGTGCTCGCCGTGGGCGTGCAGCCGAACCGCGACACGGAGCACCTCTTCCCCGACGAGGCGCTGGCCCACGACGAGTACGACTTCGTCGCCGAGCCCGACGAGGACCTGAACCCGAGTGCGACCAGCATTCCGGGCGTCTTCGTGGCCGGCGCGGCGTCGGGCGCGAAGGACATCGTCGACTCGATCCTGCACGCCGGTGCGGCCGTCGCGCAGGTGGCGGCCCACCTGGAACGGACGCGCGCGACCACGAAGGTGCCGGCATGAGCGAGCGGCGGATCGGCGTCTACATCTGCCACTGCGGGGGCAACATCTCCGACTACGTCGACGTCGAAGGCGTCGTGGCGGCGGTCAAGGACGAGCCCGGCGTCGTGGTGGCGCGGAACACGATCTTCGCCTGCGCGGATGCCACGCAGGAGGACATGGTCGCGGACATCCAGAGCCAGCACCTCGACGGCCTGGTCGTCGCCTCGTGCTCGCCCAAGCTCCACATGCTCACCTTCCGCGGCGTGGCCAGCCGCGCCGGCATCAACCCCTACACCTACACCCAGGTCAACATCCGCGAGCAGGACTCCTGGGCGCACACCGACGACCCCGCGGGAGCCACCCACAAGGCCATCGGCCTCGTCAAGGCCGGCATCGCGCGGACGCGCCTCTCCGAGCCGCTCGAGCCGCTGGTCGTGGAGACCACGCAGAAGGCGCTCGTCGTCGGCGCGGGGATCGCCGGCCTGCGGGCCGCCATCGGGCTCGCCGACGTCGGGCTCGAGGTGTTCCTCGTCGAGCGCGAGCGGGAGCTCGGCGGCTGGGTCGGCCGCTTCGGCGAGATGTACCCATACCAGCGCACCGGGCGGGAGCTGATCGCCGGCCTCGTCGCCGAGGTCAGGAAGCGCTCGTCCATCACGGTCTTCACCAACGCCGAGCTGATGGCCAAGTCGGGCAGCTTCGGCAACTACGTCGCCATTGTTCGCGTCAACACGGACCTGCCCGAGCTGATCCACGTCGAGGTCGGCTCGATCGTCGTGGCGACCGGGTTCGACACCTACCAGCCGGAGGCCGGCGAGTTCGGCTACGGCATCGAGGGCGTCGCTGACGCTGCCCGAGTTCAAGGCGCTGGTCGACGGCTCCAGCGGGCCGCTGACCTACCACGGCCGGCCGGTGCGCACCATCGCCTACATCTACTGCGTGGGCAGCCGCCAGCCGGGTGCCAACGAGTACTGCTCGCGCTACTGCTGCGCCGCCGCCGTCCATGCGTCGCTCGAGGTGGCCGCCCTCGACACGCAGGTGCACCAGTACCACCTCTACCGCGACATCCGGACCTACGGGAAGTACGAGCTGCTGTACACGCAGTCCCGCAAGCTCGGATCGGTGTACCTGAAGTTCCCCGAGGACACGCCGCCCGCGGTGTCCCGGAACGAGGCCGGGCAGCTGACGGTCACCACCCGCGACACGCTGACCGGCGGCGAGGAGCTCACCATCCCGGCCGACCTGGTGGTGCTGGTCACCGGCATGGTCCCCCGGAAGAACGAGGAGCTGCTGAACCTCCTCAAGCTCCCGGTGGGCACCGACGGGTTCTTCAACGAGATCCACCCCAAGCTCCGCCCGGTCGAGACCGTGGTCGACGGCGTGCTGATCGCGGGCTCCTGCCAGGGGCCCAAGAACTCCGCGGAGAGCGTCGCGTCCGGACTGGCGGCGGCCACCCAGAGCGCGTCGATCCTGAAGAAGGGCTTCGCCGAGCTCGACCCCCTGGTGGCGACGGTCAACGCCGATGCCTGCGTCTGGTGCGGCAAGTGCGTCGACGCCTGCCCGTACGCCGCGGTCGAGAAGGTGATCACCGGCGGTCGCGAGCGTGGCCGTCATCAGCGCGTCCGCCTGCAAGGGCTGTGGCGCATGCGCGCCCGTCTGTCCCGAGGATGCGATCGACCTGCGGGGCTACACCGATGCCCAGATCCGGGCCGTGATCGACAGCATGCTGGAGGAGCCGGTCGCATGAGCACGACCACGATCCGGGACATCCGGGAGATCGTTCGCGAGGAGCCCCTGATGCACCCCGCCATCCTCGAGGCGCTCAAGGCAGGGCCGCTGACGATCCCCGAGATCGCCGCAGGCCATCGGCCCTCCGGCGGACGAGGTGGTCTTCTGGGTGATGGGCATGCGGCGCTACGGACACGCTCAAGGAGGTGCCCGGCGCGACCGACGAGGGCTACTTCCGGTACGAGGCGCTGGAGCAGGAGACGGGAGCATGACCGCGCTGGTGGATGTCGGCCTGCTCGCCGACGTGCAGAAGTTCGGGGCGGCGGACGTCTCGGCGTGCTTCAGCTGCGGCAACTGCACGGCGATCTGCCCGCTCTCCGACGAACGACGCCACGTTCCCGCGCAAGCTCATCCGCTACGCGCAGGTGGGCATGAAGGACGCCCTGCTCTCCAGCAAGGAGCTGTGGACCTGCTACTACTGCGGCGAGTGCTCGGACACCTGCCCCACGCAGGCCGATCCCGGCGGCTTCATGGCGGCGGCCCGCCGGTACGCCATCGCCAGCTACGACCGCACCGCGACTGGCGCGCACGATGTACACGAGCCCGATCTTGGGCTCGCTGATCGCGATCCTGCTGGCGGCCTTCTTCGCCCTCTTCATGTACGCCAGCCACGGTCCGCAGAGCGCCCAGTCGCTCGCGCTCTTCCAGTTCATCCCGGAGGGGCTGATCCACACCACGGGGGTCGTGGTGATGATCCTCGTGTTCCTGGCCGGCCTCGCGGGCGTCGCCACGATGGCGCGAGGCGATCTCCAGGAGAGAGGGCATCTCCGTGCGCGACGTGGTCGGCAGCCGCGCCGCCCTGGCTCGGCTCGGCACGAGCGCTGTGGGTCGCCCTCGGGAGTCGAGTCGCTGGGACAGCAGCGCTATCGCGTCGACTGCGAGACGGTCCAGGAGGCGCGGCCCTGGTATCGGCGCCGCTGGTTCATCCACGCGGCGACGATGTGGGGCTTCCTCGGCCTGCTGGCCGCCACGATCCTCGACTACGGCCTGGCGGTCGTGGGCATCAAGGCGACCGGGACGCCGGTGCCCATCTGGTACCCGGTGCGCCTCCTCGGCACCGTGGCCGGCATGGCCCTCATCTACGGGACGACCATGCTGATCGTCGACCGGCTGCGGCGGGCCAACCGCTCCGCGGGCGACTCGACCGCCGCCGACTGGACCCTGCTGGCTCTCCTGTGGATCACCGGGCATCACCGGGTTCCTCATCGAGCTGGCGCTGTACCTGCCGCAGGCGCCGGCGTGGGGCTACTGGGTCTTCCTCTTCCACGTGTCGGTGGCGATGGAACTCGTCCTGCTCGCACCGTTCATGAAGTTCTCGCACGCCGTCTATCGACCGGTCGCGCTGTTCTTCTACGCACTTGGCCCCGGGCACCCAGACGTGCCGGGCAGGTCGGCCTGAACGAAAGGAGTGCCAGAGATGCACACGCTGCCCGAAGGCCAGTCACGCGCATCACGAGCGGCTGCTGCACGAGGTCGACCGGATGCCGGCCGTTGCGGACATGATCGGCCAGGCGCCGATCGACGAGCTGCGCACCTCCGTCGATGCTATGGCGGCGTTCCTCACGGACCTCCTGATCCCGCACATGGAGGCGCAGGAAGCCGCGCTCTATGCGGAGTTCGAGCGGATCCTGCAGAACCGTCACTCCATGACACCCATGCGGCGGGAGCACGCCGAGATCCGGGACCTCGTGGGGCGCATCGAGACTGTCCGCCACCGGTTGGCTGACGGCCACCTCGGGACCGGCGAGGGGCTCGAGCTGCGCCGCGCGATCTTCCGGCTCTACGCGCTGCTCAAGGTCCACCTGGCCGAAGAGCAGCTCTACGTGTCGATCCTCGATCATGACGTGGAGGAGGAGCGGGGAGACCAGCTGGCTGTGGCGCTGCGCCACGTTGGAGCCTTGGAGCTGTAGCTCCCACGGGGCGGTCACGCGCCGATTCTTGTCTGCCAGCGGTCTAACTCACGGACACGCGGCGTCCTGCAGTTCGTCTCCAGCAGGGGCACAGTGTTGCTCACTCGCGCAACTCGGCCGTCGGGCGGGGTCGCCCCTCCGCCGTCCGTGGGCATGAGGAGGCGGGGATGCCGGTGCCTGTGGTGAGCCGTCACAGAGCTACCGCGACCGGGGCGAGGGCGATCTCGCGCTCCTGACGCTTGTGGCCCTGGCGTCGAGGGCGAGATCGTCAAGGCCACCGACTATTGGATGAACGACGTTCGGCCGAAACGCGCTGCGGCGCCGGACATGTAGGTCACATGTAACGCGGTCGGACCTGGGCTCGACAAGGACGTTGAGGGCTGTGCGGTTCAATGAAGCCGATGGCGATCACCGAGCGACGCCTGCTGCGGCGTGGTCTCGCGCTGGAGTACGTCATACGACCAGCCATACGCGATGATCTGCCAGAGCGGCTGCCGCAGCCAGGTGGCCACCAACTCGCCCTGGCGCCAGGAGTCCGGTGGACCGGTCTCCGTTCGGGGCGGGACGAGCGCTTTGGCCCGCACCACTCGACCGCTCAAGAGGGACTGAAGCGTGGTTGGCGATCAGCGTCGTCTCGACTGGGATGAACGGCACAAGGACGGAGATTTCGAGGGCCGCGGCCCAAACCCCACGCTGGTGGCCGGCGTGGCCGGGCTGCGCCCGGGCAGGGCCCTGGAACTCGCCTGCGGCAGCGGCACCAACGCCGTCTGGCTGGCCGGGCAAGGCTGGCAGACCACGGCCGTGGACTGGTCGCCCGTCGGGCTCGCCAACGGGCAAGAGAAGGCCGAGACGTCCGGCGTCGAGGTCGACTGGCTGGAGCGCGACTTGTTCGCGTGGTCGCCTCCCGAGCAGGCATTCGATCTGGTCGTCATGGTCTATCTGCACCTGCCGCCCGAGGAGCGCGGACCGGTCTACGCCCGTGCCGCCGCGGCCGTGGCACCGGGTGGCCGGCTGCTCATCGTGGGCCACGACCGCCGCAACGCGACCGAAGGCGAGGGCGGACCTCCCGATCCGTCGCGCCTCTTCAGCGCCGACGAGATCGGCCGAGAACTGCTTGCCGCCGATGCCGGCCTGGTGGTCGAGCGGGCGGAGGTTGTGCGCAGGGTCCCGCCCCCCAGCCGCGCTCCCATCGACTCGCTTCTCGTCGTCCGACGCCCCCACGCTCGCAAGGAGCCACCCCAATGACCGTCAAGACCGCTACCGCCCGCTACGAGGGTACCGGCCTGCGCTTCACCGCCAGCACGGGCTCGGGCCACGAGATGGTGCTGGATGACGCTGACGGGGACGCCGGCCCGCGGCCTGTCGAGATGCTCCTGGTGGGCCAGGCCGGCTGCACGGGGATGGACGTCATCTCCATTCTGCAGAAGAAGCGCCAGGTCATCAGCCGATACGAGGTTTCGGTTACGGCCGACCAGCGGGACGGCCAGCCAGCCATCTACACGCGGGCGGACGTCGTCCATCTCCTTGAGGGACCGGCCATTGACGAGGCCGCCGTGCGTCGTGCCATCGAGCTCTCCGCGACGAAGTACTGCGCGGTTGCGGCGATGCTGTCCGCCGGAACTGTCGAGATGCACCATCGCTACCGCATCATCAGCCCTGGCGGCGCGGACCCGATCGAAGGGGAGGTGCTGGTCACCGGCCCGCACGCCGACCCGGACGCCCGTGCGCAGCCGCAGCCGGCCGGCACCGCCGGCTGAGGTGGGCGCGCGGCGGCTTCCCGATCTGGGCCGGCGCGGGGAGGGTTGGTTCCTCCTCCAACTCGTGCTCTTCGGCGCGATCGCGGTGTGCGGCGCTGCCGGTCCCGGCTGGGGCGGTTGGCCCCGGCTGGTCAGCACGGCGGTCGGCGTTCTCCTCGTCTGCAGCGGCGGCATGCTCGCGCTGCGCGGAGTGCGTGACCTGCGCGAGAACTTGACGCCCTTTCCTCGACCACTCCCGGGCGCGCATCTCGTGGACTCCGGCGCCTACCGCCTGGTCCGCCATCCCATCTACGGCGGGCTGATCCTCGGAGCGACGGGTTGGGGTCTGCTGACGGCATCGCCGCTGGCGCTGCTCGGCGCCCTCGCCCTGGCCGTCTTCTTCGACCTCAAGTCACGGCGCGAGGAGGTCTGGCTCTCCGAGGCGTTCAAGGACTACGGCACCTACCGAGCTCGAACCCGCCGCCTGCTTCCCTGGCTCTACTGACCAGGGTCCGCCTAGACGCCCGCCTGGCGTTGCATGCCCTGAGCTTGCCACGCGATCGGACGGCGCCTAGACTCGTCGGTACAGTCGTTGACCGGGACGAGTAGTCGTCGAAGGCGGGCCGCAGCGAGCCGGGACGGTGGGAGCCGGCGCTTCGCGCGACGACGAATGGACCCGCGAGATGCCGAGGCGAACGGCGCGGCACGCTAAGTAGTCCCGGCCGGAGGCCCCCGTTAGCACAGGGCACGCATTGGAGTGAGCGCACCCCGAACCGCGGAATGAGCGGTCGTCAGCGACGACCGGAAGCAGGGTGGCACCACGAGGTCTGACCTCGTCCCTCGCGGGACGGGGTCGTTTGTTGTCCGGGCCCTGGCGGCCCGGGTGGGAGGTGCACCTGCCATGGCGACGTCGGCGACGAAGTACATCCTCGATGAGTCCCACATCCCGCGGGCCTGGTACAACATCGTGCCCGACCTGCCCGTGCCCCCGCCCGCCGTGCTTCATCCGGCCACCGGGCAGCCCGTCGGGCCAGCCGACCTGGCACCGCTGTTCCCGATGGCGCTCATCGGCCAGGAGGTCAGCACCGAGCGCGAGATCGAGATCCCCGGCCCCGTCCGCGAGGCCTACCGGCTCTACCGGCCCTCGCCGCTGTACCGGGCGCACCGGCTGGAGCGCGCGCTCGATACGCCGGCGCACATCTACTACAAGTGGGAGGGCGTCAGCCCGGCCGGTTCCCACAAGCCGAACACGGCCATCCCCCAGGCTTTCTACAACAAGGAAGAAGGCGCCAAGCGCCTCACCACCGAGACCGGTGCCGGGCAGTGGGGGACCGCGCTGGCCCTCGCCGGCGCGCTCTTCGGCCTCGAGGTCAAGGTCTACATGGTCCGCGCGAGCTACGACCAGAAGCCGTACCGGCGCAACCTCATGGAGGTCTACGGGGCAGAAGTCGTGCCCAGCCCGAGCTCGACCACGGCCTACGGGCGGGCCGTCCTCGCCGAGCATCCGGACAGCCCCGGCTCGCTCGGCATGGCCATCAGCGAGGCGGTCGAGGACGCCGTTGGCCGCGAGGACACGCACTACTCCCTCGGGTCTGTGCTCAACCACGTCCTGCTCCATCAGACGGTGATCGGCCAAGAGGCCATCGAGCAGATGGCGATGGCGGGCGAGAAGCCCGACATCCTCATCGGCTGCACGGGGGGCGGCTCGAACTTCGCCGGGCTCACCTTCCCCTTCATCGGCCAGATGCTGCGCGGCGAGGCGAGCTATCGGGTCATCGCCGTCGAGCCGACCGCGGCCCCCTCGCTCACGCGCGGGGTCTACGCCTACGACTTCGGCGACACGGCGGGGCTGACGCCGATGGTCAAGATGTACACCCTCGGCCACGACTTCATCCCCGAACCCATCCACGCTGGCGGCCTGCGCTACCACGGCATGGCGCCCCTCGTCAGCCTGCTCAAGGAGCAGGGCATCATCGAGGCGCGGGCCGTCCCGCAGACCGCCACGTTCGAGGCCGGCGTGCGGTTCGCGCGCACCGAAGCCATCCTTCCGGCACCGGAAGCGACACACGCCATCCGGGCCGCCATCGACGAGGCTCTCCTCGCCCGTGAGGAGGGGACGCCGAAGGTGATCCTCTTCAACCTCAGCGGCCACGGTCACTTCGACCTGACGGCCTACGAGCGCTATCTAAGCGGCAAGCTGGAGGACTACGAGTACCCGGCAGAGCGGGTCAAGGAAGCCCTGGCGAGCCTGCCGCGCGTCTGATCGGGCACACCAGCGGGACGGACTCTCCTTCGAGAGGTCGGCCACGAGGGTCTGCGGCTGTTGGCCCGGGCTCTGGCCACAACCGAGGGGAACTAAGTCCACGTCTTCCTGAAGCCCGATGCTATGGCCGCGCCAAGCGGGGTCAGGCGATGCCCGAGGGCGCCCACAACATCAGCGGCATGCTGGGGGTTGATCAGTCCGAGGAGTCGTGGCGGGGACCTGCGGCAAGTGGCTCCGACGCTCGGGGCTACGGCGAGGCCGACTTGGCGACGGCGTCCACCGCTCGGCCATGGCCGAGCTCGCCGCGTCGACGGCCTAGGCCGACAAGGTCCTCACGTTCTAACGCTCAGGCCGAAACGGCAAGGCCAGACGACAACGGCGAGCGCGTCGACCACCCGGCGCGGCGGCGAGGCGCCTGGTCGATCAAACAGAGAGGGCGCCCGCCGCGTTTGGCGCATTCCACGGACGTCAGGAGGTGAGCGATGCATCCTCGACTAGCGGGGGGCTGACGATGCCGGTACTCATCATCGGGGCCTTGACCGGCCTGATCGCCGGGGTCCTCTCGGGCCTCTTCGGCATCGGGGGAGGCCTGGTCATCGTGCCCAGCCTCATCATCTTCGCCGGCTTCACCGCGACGCAGGCGGCCGGTACTTCGCTGGGGGCGCTGCTGCTCCCCGTCGGCGCCCTCGGCGCGTGGGAGTACTGGCAGGCGGGCAAGATCGACCTCCCGATGGCGGCGATCCTCGCGGTGGGCCTGCTCCTAGGCGCCTTTGTGGGCGCCCGCATCGGGATCTCGCTGCCGCCCCAGACGACCCAGCGCCTGTTCGGGCTGCTCCTACTCGTTTTTGGGGCCCGGCTCGTGTTCTTCAGCTGAGGTGATCGGTAGCTTTGGGTCGCTCGAGCGGCGGCTCTGTCTGGCAGACAAATCACCGGGCACGAGCCGGGCGCGATGCCGCGGCAAGCCACCCACTATGCTCGCGCGGTGATCCCGCTCGGCCTCATCGACGTCCTGCCGTCGGCCCGCGTGCTCGCCCTCGGACCGGTGTCGGTCGACTGGTACGGGATCGGCTACGCGGTCGCGCTCGTCGCGGGCATCTGGCTGGCCTACCGGCAGGCCCGGCTCCGACGAGAGAACCCGGACCACATCGGCAACGGCATGATCCTCGTGTTCGTGCTGGGCCTCATCGGGGCTCGGGTGTACCACCTGATCGACCAGTGGAACACGCTCTACGCCGCTGACCCCATCAAGGCGATCCTGCCGCCCTACACGGGGCTCGGCATCTACGGGGGCATCGCCGGCGGCATCGTGGGCGTCATCTGGTACACGCGGCGCCACCACCTCTCGTTCTTGCGCTGGGCCGATATCGCGGTGCCGTCGGTGTTCCTCGGCCAGGCCATCGCGCGCTGGGGCAACTTCTTCAACCAGGAGCTGTACGGGCCGCCCACGGACCTGCCGTGGGGCATCGCAATCGACTGCTCCCACCGCGTGGCCGAGTACCCCTGCTCCATATACCCGCTCACCACGGGCTTCGTGCCGCTCTTCTTCTACGAGTCGGGGTTGAGCCTGGTCGGCCTCGCCATCGCCTTGTGGCTGTCGCGGCGCCTAGCTGGGCACCTCCGCGACGGCGACCTGTTCTCCTTCTGGTTCGTCTGGTACGGGGCCGTCCGATCCATCCTGGAGACCTTCCGCATCGGCTACGACTGGACCTTCTTCGGCGTGCCAACGGCCGTCCTGGTGGGGATGGCCGCCGTTGCGTTCGGCATCGTCACGATCGCCTGGCGCCACCGAGGTACGGGCCCGACAACGGCTGATCTCGACCGCCTGCGTGAGCGCCACGAGGCCGGGGCGTCGGAGGCGGCTCTGACCGGGCGTGACTACGAGGTGTCGGGCGAACGGATGCCCGGCTAACGGGTGAAGGCACGCGCGAATCGCCCGGCAGGCGACTCAGGCCGCCTCAGTGCGGTGCCTGGGTCCGAGGGCGTCCGAGTGGTGCGTCATGGTGGCGGCGGCTGGGTCGTCCGGGCCCGCACTGGCCGAAGCTGATCTGCAGATCGATAACGCGCTCGCGCTGCGCCACTCGGTGATCGCGCCCCCGCCGCGCTCAGGAGCGCGTGGTCGTGCTCGGTGAGCGGGCGAGAGGCGAACACGAATCCACGAGGCGCAGCCGGAACGCCGGGTCGCCGACATGCAGGAATAGGGCACCGCCGGCGGTCTCCATGTAGCCGAGCCGCTCACCGCATCGTGGACAGGCGGGGTGCCGGACAATAGCCCCTGCGGGGACGCGGGCCGTCGCCGCTCTGTAGCGGCATGCACCTCTGATCGCGGGAGGCAGGCCCCGCTTCGCGAGCGTATTGCCGTGGATGACACGGAACGAGGGCGCAGCGCCGGCACCGTCAGTGTCGAGGGCCGTTTCGTGCGGCCCCGGCCGCACGTCACAACGCCTCATGGGGCTGTGGACGACATAAGGGCAGGCTGCGACGACGACCTCACGACGCGGCAGCGGCTCATCACCGGTCGGGGTGTGCGAAGCGGGAAGCGATCACGGCGACGGGGGGACGGAGATCGCCGTCCTTGGCACCCTGGTGGCGCTCCTCGCAGCTCGGCAGCTGCGCGGGAGAGAACGAGCCCAGCGGCGTCGAGGGCCTCCTGCCAGCGCATCGCTCATGCCTCCGACAGGAGCGCCGCGGCCCGGGACTTCAGCTCGTCCGCACCACCCTCGATGATCGCGGCGGCCCGCCGATCGGCGCCGAGGAAGCGACGGGAGTCCCCGTAGGGCAGGGCGTGGTCCGCCCACTCGACGACGGCTTCATAGGCCCGGTACGCGGTGAATGGCAGGTCCTGCAGATTGGGGCTGTGCTCGAACACGTCCACCAGCAGGCGGCGCTTCTGCTCGGTCCGCAGGGAGTGCTCGACGTCGGGGCTCTGCGGGATCAAGACTTCGCTGAAGGCGCAGACCTCCTCGAGCGTCATGCGCCGGTCGGCCAGATCGTTGAGGAAGGACTGGAGGGTCTCGGCGTACCTGAAGTGCAGGTCGAGCGCGCTGCGGATCTCACCGATCCTTGCACCCATCCCGGGTGTGTGGCGCAGGCCGATGCGGTTCGAGGCGGCGCGCAGGGCAGCGGAGGCCGTGTTCCCGCACCACACTCTGACGTTCGTATTCACGAACGTCAGCTGGTGGCGCCCGTCGTGCCCCGTGAGCGCGAGCAGGTAGTCCTCGATGGGCGATCCGTCACCCTTGACGTGGATCGTCTTGTCGAACTTAGCCAGCGTCCACACGAGTTGGCCGCCATACAGGCTGCCGGCCGTGTGGTAGTGCGCCCCGCCCTCGTCGAGCACGGCGTCCGTGACCTTCACCATCTCGGCGTTCTGGAACACGTGGTAGGAGGGCGACACGAGGCCGAGGCAGGCGTCGTCGGACTGGCGGACCACGGCCACGAAGCCCGGGATCTTGACGGCCTCGAGCGGCGCACTGGTGGGGTAGAAGACGGGACGCTTCACACGGTGCGCTCGTGCACGGTGCGCTCGCCAGCACGCTCAGGTGCCCTGCTGCCGCAGCTCCTCGGTCGCCAGGCGGGCGCCCTCGGCCATCGACCGCAGCTTGGCCCAAGTGATGGCAGGGTCGACCGCCGAGACGCCCGCGAACGTGCCGAAGCCGCAATCGGACCCCGCCATGACCCGTTCCTGGCCGACGAGCCGGGCGTAGTTGACCAGGCGCTGCGCGACGAGCTCGGGATGCTCGATGTAGTTCGTGGTCGAGTCGATGACGCCCGGGATGAGGACCTTGTCGTCGGGCAGCTTCACCTCTTCAAAGAGCCGCCACTCGTGGGCGTGCCGGGGGTTGCAGGCTTCGAGGCTAATGGCGCTTGGGCGCGCCGAGAGCACGATGTCGATGATGTCCGCGAGGGGCACGTCGAGATGGTGCGGTCCTTCGTAGTTGCCCCAGCAGAGGTGCATGCGCAGCTGTTCGGGCGGGATGGCAGTGGTGGCCGCGTTGAGGGCTTCGACGTTGCGGCCGGCCTCCCGACGGAACTCGGCGAGGCTTCGGTCGGCGAACTGCAGGTGGTGCCCCATCGCCAGATCAGGGCAGTCAAGCTGGAGGACGAAGCCCGCAGCCGCGATCGCCTCGTATTCCTGCCGCATGGCGTCCGTGATGGCTGAGAGGTAGGCGTCGCGGCTCGGGTAGTAGTGATTGACGAAGAAGAGCGCGATCACGCCGGGCGAGGCGGCGGTCATGAAGACGTCCTCGGCCTTCACGCCTTCCGTCGCCGCCTTTAGGTTCTCGATATCGCGCGCGACCGGCTCGCGATCCTTGAGCTCGATCGGCCCCACGCAGGCGGGAGTGCGCACATAGCGCATCCCCGTGCCGGACTCGGCGAACCTGCGCTGGCCCCATTCGGGAAAGTCGGCGACCTCGGCGATGTTCACCATCGCGCTCTCACCCTCGAAGCCGGTCAGCCGATCCTTCACATAGGTCGAGTAGCTGATCTTGCTCATCTCGCCGTCGTTGAGGACATCCACGCCCGCCTCGGCCTGCCGGCGCACGACGTCGCCGACCGCATCGCGGACCGCTGTCTCCACGTCCTCGGACTTGGCCTGGCCGTCCTCTTTGGCATACATGAGCGCGAGCAGCTCTGGCGGCCGGGGCAGGCTGCCGGTGTGCGTGGTCAGGATGCGATCGACGCTTCGTTTCATGGGGCTACTCCGACTGCCGCAGCCAACCGGGTGACTCGCCTCACGATCGTACCGCTCCCCGGGCGGCCTGAGCCCCGCTCACCGATCAGCGGGTCACGCAGCTTCGTCTTACCTAAGTGGTCGGATCAGTCCTCGTCGGACCTGGCAGTGAGGATGGCCAGGATGAACTCGAACGGGTGTGCCGTACGCGGAGCCACCAGGCGGGCGATCTTGCGCAGGTCGGTCCGGGCGCGGGCCAAATGCGGCTCGGTCGAGGCGCAGCCTATGCAGCAGGGCGATATGGCGACCGCTGGGTTCGGCAAGCAGCGATCGTACATCGAGAGTGCGTCGTCCCCGGCATGGTCGGGGAGCCCTCGCCCGGATCCGATCATGATGTCGGGATCGGATGAGATGGGCGGGAGACTCGACGTTCGAGGCCCTCAAGCTCGAGTCGAGATCATCGGCGCGACCCTGGTCGCTGCTGCGGCCGCGGCATCGAACGAGCGGTCACTCGCCCGGCCCAAGACTCTGCTGGTTCCCCCGCGCACGCGTCCGGATGGCCAAGGCAATGCCTGCGATGACTGGCACGAGCACGATCACCGCCAACAGCAGCGGAGCCTGAGCCGCCAGGCGATGGACGCCGATCTCGAGCGAGAGGGACAGATCCGCGGCGCCCACGGCCTGGTAGAGGCCACTGAGCGCGTTGGAGCCCTGGGACACGATGAAGGCCAGCCCGAGGCCGATGAAGAGCAGGCTGGAGATGAGGATCGCGCTGTGGCGACGGACCGGGCCGAGGGCAAACTCGCGCCCCCGCAGGCGCCCGCGACCCGAGGCGCCGAGCCTGTCCCAGGCGAGTGCGAGGACAAACAGGGGTGCCGCCATGCCAGCGGCAAAGACGGCCAGCAGGACTGCGCCGCTCAAGGCGCCCCCCGACGCGCCGGCGATGGTCAGGACCCCGCCGAGCAGGGGGCCCGAGCAGAAGCCGCCGATACCGTAGACGAGCCCGAGGGCGTACGTGGCGGCGAGCGACTCACCGCTCGCGCGGAACTCGCGCCGCCCGGCGAGCCCGGCGCCCGGCAGCTCGAACCCGCCGACGGCCAGCTGCAGGACGCCGATGCCGATGAGCAGCAGGCCCGCCACGACCGAGAGCGCCGTGCGGTCCTCCAGAAACAGGCTGCCGAGCGCCCCGAGCCCTAGGCCGAGTGGGACGAAGAGCGTGCCGAGGCCGAGGTAGAAGACACTGGTGCGCAGTAGTAGCTGCCCCCGCGAGGGGAACGCGTAGGCGAAGAACGCGGGCAGCAGCAGCGCCGAGCAGGGGCTGAGCAACGAGAGCACGCCCCCCGTGAAGGCCACGACGGCCTCGATCCCCATCGTCCCCAGTGCCCCGGCCTACTTCGCGGCGAGCGCAGCAGCGACGGCGGCCTGGAACACCTCGAACGGCTGGGCGCCGACGATGCGCTGCGTCCCGATGAGGAATGTCGGCGTGGCGTTGAAGCCCCGTGATTGGGCGTCCGCAAGATCTGCCCGGACGGCGCCTAGATGGGTGCCGTCCGCGACGCAGGCGTTGAAGGTCGTCGCGTCGAGCCCGAGCGTCGCCCCGAACGCCTCGAGGCGGGCCGTCGAGAAGGCGCCGGAGTTCTCGCCGCCTTGGTGCGCGTAGAGGAGGTCGTGATACTGCCAGAACTGGCCTTGGTCGCCGGCGCACCGGGCGGCGTTCGCCGCGGCGAACGACTCGGGGCCGATCCACGGAAAGTCGTGCCCATCCAGGCGCGCCTTGCCCGTGTCAATCAACGCGGACTTGACCTGCGGCTCGACCAGGCGCTCGAAGGCCCCGCAGGTCGGACACTGGAAGTCGCCGTACTCACGGATCACAACGGGAGCGGCAGACTGACCGACGACCGGATGGACATCGGCGGCCGAGGCGGCAGTGCTGGTCGGGGAGCCCGCCCCGCCGCCACCGCGCAGGAGGATGGCCACGACGGCGAGGAGCGCCAGCGCAAAGAGCGTCGGCAATGCCAACTTGCGCCGGCTGCTCATGGGCGCTTCCCCACGTGGGCCGGCGTCCCGCCGGACCACTAGATCGCCCCCGAGCGAGCGGACTCGCCTGGATCGCGGTGGCATGAGCGGACTTGAGAGGCGGCGCCGGGAGGTTGAACCACACGCGCGTCTGGCCGTCTTTCGACTCTGCGCCGACCGTCCCCCCATGCGCCTCCACGAGCTGCTTCACGATGGACAGGCCGACGCCGGCGCCCCCGCGGGCTCGAGCGCGGGACTTGTCCACTCGATAGAAGCGCTCGAAGACGTGGGGCAGGTCGGCGGGGGGGATGCCCTCGCCGGGGTTGGTCACACTGACGAGCACGTCCGTGGGACGTCGTTCGGCAGTCACCGAGACCCTGCCCCCTGGCGGCGTGTACCGCACAGCGTTCTGCAGCAGGTTTCCCAGCACCTGTGCGAGCTGGTCGGAGTCCCCGCGGACGAGCAGGTTCGGCGGGGCTTGGACCGAGACCTCGAGGCCGGCCGCCTGCGCTGCCGGGCGGGCGAGCTCGACGGCCGAGCGAATAACGGCGGCAAGGTCCAGGTCGACGAGGGGCGGCGGCCCGGCAGCGTCGCCCGCGGCGAGCGTGTCGAGTCCGTGGGACAGGCGAACCAGACGCTCGGTTTCTTCCCAGAGCGACTCGAACGTGTCCCGGTCGGGCGGGATGACGCCGTCGCGCAGTGCCTCGAGGTAGCCCTTCAGGTTGGTCAGGGGCGTCCGCAGCTCGTGCGCCGCGTTCGCGATGAACTCGCGGCGCATGCGCTCCTGGGCCTCGAGTGCCGCCGCCATCTGGTTGAACGAATTGGCCAAGCTGACGATCTCCTCGGGCCCGCGGCGCTCGATCCGCGACTCGTAGCGACCCTCCGCGATTCGGCGCGCGGCGGCCCCGATCTCCCGCAACGGTCGGACGAGGCGGGCGGCGACCAGGGTGGCGAGCACGGCTGCCACCACTACTGCGGCCAGCGCGGCAAGCAGCACGACCTGCACCACCGAGTTCTCGAACATCGCGTCGCTCGTCGCGGTGCTGACGCCTTGCTTCGCCATCAAGGCGGCGAATGTCTGCGAGCCGACGACGATCACGCCGGCCGCGAGGATCAACAGGGCGACCGCGGCCACGGCGATCGCTGCCGCGGCGATGCGAAGCCCGACTCCCCCGGGCGACCGCCGGCTCACGGCTCGGCCGTGTCCGGCGCGGCGCGGTACCCCACGCCTCGCACGGTCGCCACATACCGGGGGCGGTCGGGATCGTCGCCGAGCTTGGCGCGCAATCGCCGCACATGCGCATCGATCGTGCGGTCCAGGATGTCCGCCTCGCCCTGCCCGTAGACGGCGTCGAGCAGTTGGTCGCGCGAGAGGACCCGGCCGCCCGCCGCAAGCAGCGCAGCCAGGAGCCGGAACTCGACGGCGGTCAGCGGGACGAGATGGCCCGCCACGGTGACCTCGTGGCGATCCGCATCGAGCAGGAGGTCACCGTGGCGGAGGGGCGCTGCCAACTGACCCGGCAACTCATTCGGTCCGGCCCGCGCGGTGCGCTCAAGGATCCGTCGCACCCGGAGCACGAGCTCGGCGGGCGAGAACGGCTTGGGCAGGTAGTCGTCGGCCCCCTCCGAGAGCCCCGCGATCCGGTCGGCCGTTGTGCCCCGAGCCGAGAGCACGATGATCGGGGTGCGGTCCGTACGCCGGACCGCCCGGATGACGGCGAGCCCGTCCACCTCGGGCAGCATGAGATCGAGCACGACCAGCAGCGGCGCCTCCAGCGCGATGGCGGCAAGGGCTTCCCGTCCATCGGTCGCCTCCACCACCCGGAAGCCCTCACGCTCGAGGTACATGCGCACCAGGCGCACGATCTTCGGATCGTCGTCGACGACGAGGATGGGGCTGGGCAACTCGGTCACGACGGCCATCCTAGAGTGAGAGGGTGGTGCTGGCCAGAGGGCGCAGAACCGGAGGGCGGGGGCACTCGCCCCCGCCCTCCGGTTCTCTGAGGACTGGGTGGCTAGGAGGCGGCGAGGCCGCCCGCACCAGCCGGCAGGCCCGAGGTGCTGCCGATCGGGGTCAGGCTGCCATTCCCGCGGATGCGGAAGGCATCGAGGGTGTGCAGACCGACATCGACCACATAGAGGAAGCGCCCGTCACCGCTGACCGCTGCGTCGAGGAGCGGAGCCGTGGGTTCAACGGCCGCGGCCCCAAAGGCCAGGGTCAGGCTGCCATTGGGAGCGATGGCATAGGCGGAGATCTTGGCGGGGCTGTGGGCGTCGATCGTGAACGCGTAGCGGCCGTCCGGTGTCAAGGCCACCCAGCAGGCGGCCTGCTGGCCGTTGGGGACCGAGGTCGAGATCACGGTCAGTGCGCCGGCAGGTGAAACGGCGTATGACGACAGGGCGCTCGCGGCGGCCTCGGTGACGAATAGCCGGCCAGCGTTGTCGAAGGCAAAGCCGTACGGCGCGGCCCCGGCGGAGGTCTGTACGCTCGGTGCGCCCGCGATGCCGAGGAAGCCGACGCGGTAGGTGACGAGCTCACCGGCGCCCTTCTCGGTGACGACGAGCACGCGCCCGTCGGGGCTGAAGGCGATCTCCTCGGGCGAAGTGAGGCTGGCCGGGCCGCTCAAAGGCCGAATGGAATCCGGCAGTGCAACGAGGTGGCCGCCAAGGTTGACGAAGCCCGCGATGTTCCCGCTGCCCCCCGCATCGAGCACGTACACGAGGGGGCCGTGGAGGGTGACGCTGATTGGGTCTGTGCCTCCCGCGGGGACGTTGGAGGTGCGAGAGAGGCTGCCGTCGGGCGCGACAGCGAACAGCGCGACGTCGCTGCTGCCGGCGTCGACCGTGGCCAACCAGCGCCCGTCAGCGCTGAGGGTCACCGAGCCCTGGGAAGCCAGCTGGGCACCCGTGCCCGTGCCGCCCGTGGCGTAGGTCCCGAGCAAACTCAGGCTGCCGTCGGATGCACGGGAGTATGCGAAGACAGCATTGCCGCCTGCCGAGTTGGTAAGGGTGTACACCGTGCCTGCACCGCCGAAGCCAGCGGCGGCAGCAGTAGCGGGTACGCTGAACGCGAGCAGGGCGATGAGGACGCCGAGCCCAGCCATCAATCTGCCACGCATGGGACGTGATCTCCTCGACTCTGTCCCGGGAACGCCCCGGGATGCTGTCGAGGGTGGTTTGTGGGCGTGACGGTGGAATGACGGTGTCGTGACGAACCGATGACGGCCGGCAAGGGCCCGGCCTCAGGCCGCGGTCACCTGCACCTGGTCGTACCCGGGCGCGCTCGCCGGGCCGGGCCGGCTCGCGTTGCTGGCTGCCTCTGGGACCAGTCACCTCGGCGGAACCGGAGCCGCCTCAGCCGGGCTCGGCGAGCAGCTCTCGGATCACCTGCTCTGATGCGGCATAGCCGCCCTCACCGGACCAGGTGTGACGGATGTGGCCAGTCCGATCGATAAAGTAGAAGGCCGGCCAGTACCGGTTGTGATAGGCGTCCCAAGTGGCGTACGAGGGATCGAAGGCCACCGGGAACGTCACGCCGTCGCTCGCTACCGCGCTCCGCACGTTGGCGATGTCGCGCTCGAACGTGAGTTCCGGCGTGTGCACCCCCAGCACCACCAGGCCCGCGGCCGCGTAGCGCGCATACCAGGCCTTGACGTACGGCTGCACGTGCAGGCAGTTGATGCAAGCGATCGTCCAGAAGTGGACGAGCACGACCTTGCCCCGCAATGAGGCGATGGTGAGCGGCGGGCTGTTGATCCAGGCCGTGATTCCTTGCAGCTCGGGCGCGCGTCCGAGGTCCACCAAGGGCACGACGGCCGGCAGGTGCGAGGCGATCGGAGGCGGCAGCGCGACCGCGGCTGGGTCAGCCGACGCGTGCGACGTGGCCGCTGCCTGCCCGACCGCCGGTGCCGTGGCGAGCGAGCCGGGCCCAGTGGCCCAGCCGTCCGGCAGGACGCTGGCGACGGCGGTTTCGAGGGGCAGGTCGTAGCCCGCCACCACGACCAGGCTGGCTGCCAGCATCAGGACCCCGAAAGCCTGCTGAACCTGCGCGCGACGCCGTGGGCTGCCGGCCGCCCGCACGGCGCGCCGACCGAGTGCCGCGATGGCCAGAAGGGGCAGCGCCGCCCCCACCACATAGGCGGTCGCCACGGCGAGTCCCTGAACCGTCGGGCCGCTGGTGGCCGCGACAGCCAGGACGGCGGCCATGATGGGTCCCACGCAAGGCGCCCAGATGATGCCGATGCCTGCGCCAACGACCAAACCCGGTAGCAGTCCATTCGAGCGCGCCCCCACGCCCGACCCGAGGCGGCCGAGCGGTGCCAGCCGCAACGCCAACAGATCGCCCAGAACCGGCACCGCGAGGCACGCTCCGAGGATGGCCAGCACGAGCGCACTGGCGGTTCGCAGCTGGCCCGTCGAGAGTCCGGCCGTGGCGAACAGGGAGGCCAGGAGGACGGAGAGCAGCACGAAGCTCGCCCCGAACCCGAGCACGATGCCGACGGCGCGCCGCCTGTTGCCTCCGCTCCCTACGCCGAGCACGAGCGGCACGACGGGAAGCGTGCAGGGAGCCACGATCGTCAGAAGGCCGGCGATGAAGGCGAATGTCAGGAGGAGCAGCATGCGGTCGTTGCCGTGGTCAGCGAGCGAGAGCGCAGGGCAGCGGAACTTGGGCGACTACCGGGCCGCTGGTGAGGGGCTCGCCGCCGCCACCGCGCTTGGGGATGGGACATGCATCGAGCCACGCGAGGCGCAGGCCGAGACGCCAAGGCCCGCGCTGACGACGATGGCCGCGGACCGCCGCGTCGAGGATCGAGGCATGGATCGGCTCCTTGAGGATCACGCGCCTCGACCCTAGCCGGTCCGCGTGACGAGCTGATGACAGGCGTGCGGCGCCAGGTGGCCAGGCGACGCGAGCTACGCCTCCGGCGGCGAACGCATCCGAGACTTGTCGCCTGTGCAACTCGGGGCAGTCACGACCGTCACTGGTTCGCATTCGTCCTGCGAGCCGCTGCTGACCCTCCGCGTGCGCCCATCGTGCCCGGCAAGCCGTGTCGCCGGGGCATTCAGCTGGTCGGGCCCGGGACTGAGCGGATGACGCGCTGAAGGTGCGTCACGACCGTCGCGTCACCGGTGACCCGGATGCCCAGAGTGGGACGGCCCGTGACGAAGAGCCACACGTCTGACGCTGGCCCGGCCACGCTGGCGGTACCCGTCGCCTCACCCTCCTCGACGCGGACTTCGTCGGGGAGCAACACCACGAGCCAGCGGTCCGGGGCATCGTCGCAGCGGAGCGCCACCGACTCGCCGTGCCCGCCGACCGCGGTGCCGCGCACGGGACGGACGACGTGGATGGCCAGGCTCTCGCCGATCCCGGTGGCTGCCAGGCGGGGCTCGATCGGCCCGGGGTCGCCGAAGGCGCTCTGCGCGTCCCAGCGGTGGATAGCCGTCTCGTGGGCCATGCGGCGCTGCCAGAACCCCACCGTCTGGTCCGCCCCGAAGCTCCACACCGGCTCGCCCGGATCGGCGGCCCCGAGCTCGCCCGCAAGCGCCGCCAGACCCTCCTCGAACCACGCCAGCAGGCGCAGCGGGTCGCGGTCCTCGTACGGCTCACGGGGTACCCGCTCCGTGGCGCGCGAGCGCACGATCCCGAGCACCCAGCGATGGACCGCTCCCGTGTGCGCCACCAGGTCGGCCTCGCTCCACCCCGGGTAATAGGGCACCGGCCGAGTGGGATCCTGGCGCGCCGCCTGGGCGAGTGCGCCGCCCTCCCGGCGCAGAGCCGTGACGCACTCCTGGGACGTCATCGGGATGACCATGGCCTGCTACCTCCCGTAGGGCCAGAAGGCCGACCGATCGCCCGCCTCCCAGCGCTCGCGCAGACCCGGCGCGGCGAGGTCCCAGTCGGGCCGGATCGCCTGGGTCACCGCGCGCAGATCGCGACGCAGGTCTCCTGGGGAGGGTCGGCCCCAGTACCAGTAGCCGTTGTAGATCGAGTAGATCTGGAGCCCGGGCGCCAGCACGAAGGTATGGGGGATCATCGGATTGTGGTGCGGGTCGGTGTACTCGGCGATGTCGAGGTCCTGCTGGACCTGGCGGGCCGGGTCGCACAAGAAGAGCCACTGCGCGCCGAGCGCCTGGCGCATCTCGTTAGCCTCGAGGACCGTGTCGGTGGAGATCGTCACGATTTGCGTGTAGGCCACCGCGATCTCCGGGTACAGCTCGACAAGCAGGCGGTGCTGCTGGAAGTCCTTGGGGCAGTAGTGACCCCGCGAGAGGACCAGGATCAGCGGGTCGCCGCCCTGCACCTCGCTGAGACGGTGGCGCGCGCGGTCATGCCCGGTGAGCTCGTAGTCGGGGAACGCCGCCCCAGGGACGATGTCGGGTCGCATGCGTGCCCTCCCTTGACAACCTCGTGCCTGACATCGATCACGGTGGCGGACGGCCCGGCCTCAGGCCACGGTCACCTGTACCTGGTCGTACCCCGTCGCGCCCGCCGGCGCCGGGCCGCCCGGCGTCGCAGTCTGCACGGCGCCCGTCCCGTCCGTGGCCCGGACTTGGATCGTATGGGTGCCGGACGTGGCCTGCCAACGGTAGACCCATTGCACCCACGTCGCCTTCGAGATGGCGCGGCTCAGCATGGCCACCTTCCATGGGCCATTGTCGACGCGGACCTCGACGCGTCCGATCCCGCGGTCGGGTGCCCACGCGAGCCCGTCAACGTCGACTGCCCCGGGCGTGACGCTGGCTCCGTCGGAGGGATGGTCGATGCGCGACTGCGTCAGGATCGGGCCGTCCTTCGCCCAGCCCAGCCCGATCCAGTACGCGTCGAACGCTTCGCGGGTGGTCAATTCGATCTCCGAGAGCCACTTGGTGGCCGACACGTAGCCGTACAGGCCGGGCACGATCAGGCGCGCTGGGTAGCCGTGCTCGGCGGGCAAGGGGACGCGGTTCATGCCGAGCGCGATCATCGGCTCGCGAGCCGGATCGAGCGCCCAAGCGGTGGGGAAGCCGACCGTAAACCCATCCACCGACCGGCCCACGATCTGCGTGGCGCCGGCGTGCACGCCGGCCTCGGCGAGGACCTGCTTGAGATGGACGCCGGTCCACAGCGTGTTGCTGATGAGGTTGCCGCCAACGTCGTTGCTCACGCACGCGAGGGTCACGTACTGCTCGAAGAGAGGCAGCGCGAGCAGCTCCTCGTAGGTGAACGTGAGGGGATGGTCGACCATACCGGTCACCCGAAGCTGCCAGCTCGAGGCGTCCACCTGCGGCACCAGCAGCTCGGTGTCGATGCGGTAGAACTGGTCATTCGGCGTCACGATCGGGGTGACGCCCGGTGCCGAGAGCGAGTCCGCCGCGACGAGGGGCGGGACCACTTCGGACGCCACGGGCAGGCTCGCCGACACGGGGGCGCCAGCCGGATGCCCGCGCTCGACCAACAGGCGGCCCACTGTCCCTGCGACGAGGGCGCCGCCCAGGAAGCCTCCGGACCGGAGCAGGAAGCGCCGACGGTTCCAGTCGGGCATCACCAGTGGCGCGCCAGTCACCGCGACAGGCCTCGCCCGGAAAGTCACCGGACTCAGGAACCCGGCATCCGCCAGGAGCACCCGCAGCGTGCCGACTCCAGCCGCCATGGCCACGAGGGCATTCAGCGCCGCCAGCGGAACCGAGTCGAGCGGCTGGGTGAGCGCCGCCCCGAAGGCGATGCACCCGAAGACGACGAAGACGCCCGCCGCCCTGCTGAAACGCCGCCGGCCCAGCACCCCGGCCAGCGCCGCCACGAACATCGCCACCACCACGACCGCGACGTTGAGGACCAACTTGTCGTTGGTGCCGAAGAGGCTCGTCATGACGTCCTTGGCGCCCGGTGGCTGGAGGGCGATGACGAGGCTTCCGACGGCGATGACGAGCGAGGGGATACCCGGCACGAACCCCGCGAGCAGCTCGCTCAGGGCGAGACCGACGGCACCAGCGATGGCTCCGGCTACCGCCGCGCGCATCAGAGGGCGGGAGCGCGGGACGGCTGCGACGGGGCGCTGGCCCGCGCTGGTTACGGTCATGCTCCCTCCTGACGCATCGTCTTCATCCCCGTGCCCGAACCGACCCTCCGGACTCCGCAGCGTCCGCCGGGGACCGACCGCGGGTCAAGGGTGGAACGGCCCAATGCCTCGCTCCTGGGCCCGCAGTGAGCACGGGCCAAAAGAAGGCGCTTGCAGGAAGCCAAGCCACCAAAGACGACCCATGGGCTACCGGCGAAGATGAGATAGCCGGCGATGATCACCGAGCCGGCTCGACGGTCCAACCCTCGCCCTCTGAGGGCCAGGGCAACCGCCGCTTCCGTGAGGGCAAGGTAGGACATGGCCACAAACAGCGCGTCGCCCGACGGATGGGCCAGGAAGGATCGCCCCCGGTACGAGGAGGCCCACGATGACGTTGAGGACGTTGCTGTTGAACGCCTCGCTCAAGGTGGCCGCGCCTCGCCCACGGGAGGCCAGGTAGATCGCGGCTACCGCATTCGGCAAGCTGGTCACCCCGGCGAGGACGAGGCCGCCCACCACGATGGCCGACACCCCAGCCTGCGCGCCGAGGCTGGTGGCCGTCTGCTCCATGGCCACGCTGGCCACTACCACGATGATCACCGAGACGAGGGCCACCCCTGCATCCCGGCTGTCTCCCCGCCGGGGACGGATCGCGACGGCCAGTTCCGCCTCCTCCTCGTCCAGGGCACGGGCCAGCCAGTCCGACCAGCGCCCGGCAGGTGGCGCCGGGCCCGGACGGCCGGGTGCTCGGCGCTGTAGGCCACATAGGGCACGAAGGCGAGGAGCGCCAGGATGAGCCCGACCACTGGCGCGATGAGGCCACCCACCACGACGAGGCCCACGAGCGCGATCAGCAGCCCGACCCCGCCCTCCAGAAGGACCGAGCGGCGATGGAAGCCGACGCGACCTGCGATGAGGGCGCTCAACCCGAGCAGGGCGGCCAGGTTGAAGACGTTGGAGCCGAGCGTCACCCCGATCCCCACCGTCGTGCCCCCACCCGCGATGGCCGTCACTGAGGCGGTGATCTCGGGGCCATCGGCGGCGAGGGCAGCCAGCAGCCCGAGGAGGGCCTCCGACAGCCCGAGTCGCTCGCCAACTCGCTCGAGACGCGACACCAGGAGCACGCTGGTGCCCAGGCTGACGGCCGCGCTGAGCGCGAAGATCCCGAGCTGCACGCCATTCTTGCGCCAGCAGGGGTGGTGGCGCGGCCTCGGCCGCTGGAGGGTGCGCGTGCTACGTGCCGTGACCGCCCTACCTTCGTCGTCGCGCACCATGCGGTCCACCTCGTCATTCGAGAGCACCGACGAGGCCGTGGTGCGAACCTGCTGCTCGCGGCTCGTAGCGCGCTCCTTGGCCTTCACGTGCCTCGGCACGGTGCCCTAGGAGGACCTCGATGCCCTGCGCGGCGACCTGCGCGCATCGCGGCGGGCCAGGGCGT
Organism: uncultured Chloroflexia bacterium; assembly: GCA_963835945.1. Taxonomy (GTDB): domain Bacteria; phylum Chloroflexota; class Limnocylindria; order Limnocylindrales; family CSP1-4; genus JAJYNJ01. The sequence continues at coordinate 8,196 of CAWIHR010000033.1, read as the reverse complement.
GCTAGTAGTCGATTTCGCCGCTCGAGAAGAACGGCAGGCCGCAGATCGGCTCATCCGACGATTTCGTGCTCGGCAGCTGCCTCTTCCCTGACCGTTGCCAACGAGGTCGTTCTGATAAGCGTCCGTCCTGGCACAGTTGCTTGGTCAGCGCTAGTCGTTCGCGCGATCCGCTGGCGCGTCTGATGGCTGGACCACGCTTAGGAGATCGATAACTCCGCCTCCTCCCGGCGGTACGGCACGTCGAGCACCACGATGTCACGGCGTCCCACGAGTGCCTCGCGGATGCGGTGCGCGTTCTGGTTGTAGAGGTAGCGCTCCCACCAGTGACGGGCCACGTACTCCGGGATGAGGACGACCGTGACCTCCTCGGGGTGCTCGACTTGCGCCGTCTGGAGATACCGAACGAACGGGTTGACCAATGACCGGTAGGGCGACTCGACGATCACGACCACAGCGCTCGGCACCTGGTGCTCCACCCGCTCGCGGAACCGCTCGCCCTCCTCGAGGTCGGCCGTCACGTGTATCACGTCGACGTGGGGCGCCATCGTCTCGCCCACGCGGATCGCCTGGACCACGGCGCGCGTGAAGGACGGGCGCCGCGACGACGACGCGCCGCGGCCGACGCGGCTCGGGATGACTGCCTGGGAGCGACCTCGAGGCCCTGGGCTTCTTGGGCGTACGTGCGGTGGACAAACAACATGAGGGCGATGAGGATCGGCACCACGACGAAGATGATCCAGGCGCCCAGGGCGAACTTGGCGACGGCGAAGATGACCACCACGATCGCGGTCGTCGTGGCGCCCAGCCCGTTGAAGAACGCGCTGCGCCGCCAGCCCGGACCGCGCTCCACGAACCAGTGGTGGACCATGCCTGCCTGCGACAGGGTGAAGGCGGTGAAGACGCCGATCGCGTAGAGCGGGATGAGCGCCTCGACCTGGCCGCGAAAGGCCAGCACAAGAATGATCGACACGACTGCGAGGGCGATGATCCCCGCGTTGAAGGCCAAGCGCTCGCCTCGAAACGCGAACTGTCGGGGGAAGTAGCCATCCTTGGCGAGGATCGACGCGACGCGGGGGAAGTCGGCGAAGCTCGTCTGCGCGGCCAGGATCAGGATGCCCATGGTCGAGAGCTGCAGGATGTACCAGAGAGGTCCCTGCCCGTAGACCGACCGTCCGATCTGCGAGAGGACCGACTCCCCGCTGGCAGATGGCAGGGCGCCGCTGATGTGGGCGAGGAACGACGTGCCCAGGAACATCGTGCCAAGCAAGGTCGACATGATGAGCATGGTGGTGCGGGCGTTCTGCCATTCCGGCGGCTTGAAGGCGGGCACGCCGTTAGCCACCGCCTCGGTCCCGGTCATGGCCGAGCAGCCGTCAGCGAAGGCACGCATAAGGAGGAGCAGCCCGAAGGTCTCGGCTGGGACATGCGCCGGTACGACACCGGTGACGTGTGGCGCCTGCCCGAGCAGCGTGCGGAGCACACCGAGGCCGATCATGAACAGGGCGCTCCCCAGGAAGATGTAGGTCGGAGCGGCGAAGATCGTGCCGCTCTCCCGAAGGCCGCGTAGGTTGACCGCCATCACGAGGAGAATGCACAGCACGATGATCGGCACGGCGAGGGGAAGCAGCGGGGGGAACAGCGAGTAGAGTGCCTGCACGCCGCTCGACACGCTCACGGCGACGGTCAGCACGTAGTCTGTCAGCAGCGCGCCAGCTGCGACCAGACCCGGCAGCACGCCGAGGTTGGCGTGGGCCACGATGTAGCTGCCGCCGCCGTTCGGGTACGCCCGAATGGTCTGCCGGTACGAGAGCGTCACCAGGGCCAGCACGCCCACGATGGCGACAGAGATGGGCAGCAGCCAGCCAAAGGCGAGGGTCCCCACCCCGAGGAGGGTGTACAGGCTCGCCTCGGTGGCGTACGCCACCGACGACATGACATCCGACGAGAAGACTGGCAGCGCCTTCCACTTGGGGAGGCGCTCGACAATCTCCTCCTCGTTCGATAGAGGGCGGCCAAAGAGGATGCGACGGGTTCGCGCCAGCGCCTGTCCGAGCGGCGTGGTGGGCGCCTCCGCCGCCAGCTTGGCGCTGTAGACGCCAGGGGCCTCGTAGCGGAAGTACTGCGAGTGGGGACGTTCGATCCGTACCCGGCGATCACCAGGCTTGCGGCCCGGTAGCTCCTTGCGAGAGTCGCTCATACGCTGGAAGATGACGCCCGACGCACCCGGATGTCGACCTCGCCGCCCCCCTTGCGAATGAGTGGCTCGACCACAACCCCTTCGTTCGCCAGCTCGCGGCCACCCGCAACAGCTCGAGGCCATCGGGAAACCCGCTCAGCGTGATGCTGCGGGCATCGCCAGCGGCCACCATCCGCAGGGCAGTACGGAGGGCCGCTGGGCCCTGGTGTCCATCCTCTACGCCGAGGTCCGACTCGTCCTCGAGGAACGCGTCGTTGAACTTCAGGATGGACGGCGCGGGCGTTGGAGCGTCGATCTCCACCAACCAGCCCGAAGTCTGTCGAACGGCCGCGTCCGGGGCGCGCGAGAACAGACGACTGACAAATCCCACGGCGCCATCATAAGCGCCCCATCCGATGTGCAGCCGCGTCGCGGCAGTAGCGGCGCGACGGGGGGCCTATAGGGGTGGGGTGACACCGGCGGTGGCAGCGAGAGGGACGAAGGCAAATCGGCGGTCGAGATTCGGCGCCTTCAGGGCGTCGGTCAGCACCAGCGGCCGACGCGCCGACTCGGCGGCACGCTTTGCGGGCAAGCTCTCCCCACACGGCTCACCAGGTCTCGTCCACGAAGCGCAGCCAGAACCCTGGGTCATCGACGTGCAGCCAGAGGGCACCGTCCTGCGGTCTTCCGGTAGCCAAGCCGCTCACCGCATTGTGGACAGGCCGGGTGCCGGACACGTGTCCCGGCGGGGACGCGGGCGGTCGCCGCCCGGTACCGGCAGGCACTCCTGACCGCAGGAGGCCGGCTCCGGTTCCCGGACAGCACGCCTTGGATGACACGGAGCGCCGGCGCGGTGCTGGCACCGTCAGTGTCGAGGCCCGCATCCGGTCCGGGATCCTAGCCTGCCACCCTACGCTGGCCCACCCTGGTCGCGCCTCAGCCGCCCACAGCGTGCACGAGATCGGCCAGGATCTCGCACGCTTGGTCGCCGGAGGTGCAGCGGAAGCCGATCAGTTCGCTGCCCTCCCACTCCGCGTCGTGGCGCTGGCTCGGTTCGTAGCGCCAGTCAGGGTCTCCCTGCGCGTCCAGCCCGTGGATGGCGATCGCGATGTGGCGTGGGACCCGTTCCTCCGCGTGGATGTCGGGCGCGCCGCCGTGGCGACAGACGGAGAGGGGCATCAGCCGATCAGCGCGATCGACTGCTCGTCGCCGAGCAGGATCACGTGCACTACGACAGCCGCTTCTCAAACCAGTGGTGGGCGTAAGGCTTGTCGTTGAAGGCTGGGACCTCACGGTAGCCGCTGCTGCGATAGAGCGCGATTGCTTCGCGCAAGGCCCCATTTGTTTCGAGACGAAGCGCCTCGACGTCCTCATCCCCTGCGAGCCGCTCAAGTTCCGCCAGCAGTCGCCGTCCGAGCCCGATGCCGCGAACCTCCGGCGCCACCCACATCCGCTTCAGCTCCGCCGGCGCGCCCGGATGGAACTTGAGGGCTCCGCAGCCGACGGGCCGCGCGTGTAGGCGGGCAACGATGAAGGCGCCGGCAGGAGGGGTCAACTCGTGCTCGTCGGCGGAGATGCTGAGCGACGGGTCAAAACCGGTCTCGAAGCGGGCGTTGAGCTCGGCGAAGTACTGCTCGAGGCACCATCTGGCATCAGGCGAGTTCGGCTCCTCGATGGCGAAGCGCACCATGGATGCGCGCAGCAGCCGCTCGATGTCCGCCATTGCAGACAAGAGCCGCGCGCGTTGGCTGGCGCTGAGCGGCTCGAGGATGCTCAAGGCCACTTCGTCTGAGCGTCGATCGAGCTCTCTTCGTTCGGCCAGCCCAGCCTCGGTGAGCTCGACGCGACGGACCCGTCGATCGTCGGGACTCGCCCTGACCGTGACGAGCCCTTGGTGCTCCAGGGAGCGCAACACGCGACTCGTGTAGCCGGAGTCGAGGGCGAGTCGCGCGCGGAGGCCCCGGACCTCCGTGCCGCCCGGCCCGATCTCCCAGAGAACCCGCGCTTCCCCCATGGGCCGGGCACGACCGAGGAACTGGTCCGTGAGGGCGCCAATCCGCTCGGCCACCTCGCGGTTGAACCGGCGCACCTCTTGGACCTCCCGGATGTTCACGTCTCTGACAATAGTCAGAGACATTCGTCACGTCAAGAAACGCACGCCCCATCTGGCGGGCTGGATCGAGGCGAACCCCGCTCGTCGACTTAGCCGACGAGTCGCGGACGGCGGCGGAAATCTCGAGCGGCCTTCTCCATGAATGCCGTCACGGCCGCACCCCCGACCCCACCTGAGCCAGTCGAGCCCGTGCCCGCTGCCGCTCCTCGTCGCTGGGCGCTCGATGGGGCACGCTGGGCGGCGAGCGCCCGCTGTCGCGGCCGGGCACAGCCGCTCCGGGTCCTGCGTGCCACGCCGTCGGCGGATGTCCGTGGCCCCGAACTCGGGGTGTGGTGAGTCGCTATGGGGTAAGGCGGGCGATCTCTGGGCCGTTCAGTCCCCCGCCTCCACGGCCGTCAACCTGGCGCGCGTGGAGCTCCATTGAGCGAGTTCGCGGAGCGCCGTCTCAGACGCAGTGCCGGGTTCGGCGGAGTAGGTGACGATCGTGAGGCCAGGGTCCGCAGGAAGCTCGAGGGCCTCATACGACAGGGTGAGATCTCCCACGAGGGGATGATGGAACCGCTTCGTGCCGCTCCGATGGAACCGCACGTCGTGGCTCGCCCAGAGCACGCGGAACTCCTCGCTCCGCGTGGAGAGCAGCCCGATGAGGTCGGACAATGTCCGGTCGTAGGGGTTGCGACCCGCCTCGCCGCGGAGCTGCGCTACAACGTCGTGGGCAGCCCGCTCCCAGTCGGCGTAGAAGGTCTTCGCACGCGGGTCGAGGAACCCGAAGCGTGCCGAGTTCGGCGGCGGCACGGGATCGCTGAACTGCTCAGAGTAGAGCGCCGCGGCCAGCGGGTTAGCGCAGAGGATGTCGAGGCGCCCGTTGCGGACGAAGGCCGGGATGCCCGCCATCGCGTCGACGATCCGCTGGATGCTCGGGCGCACCCGCTGCGGCGCCGACGCGCGGCGGGGCGGCCGCTCCGTGTTGGCGGACCGCACCAGGTCCAGCAGGTGCTCGCGCTCTGCCTCGTCGAGCTGGAGGGCGCGGCTCACCCCGTCCAACACGTCATCGGACGCGCCCCGCGCGGTGCCGCGCTCCAGGCGCGTGTAGTACTCGACGCTGATCCCCGCGAGGAGCGCGACCTCCTCGCGTCGAAGGCCCGTGACGCGGCGCTGGCGGCCGTAGGTGGGCAGACCCGCGCGCTCGGGCCTGATCTTGGCGCGGCGGGTGGTCAGGAAGTCGCGGATCTCGTCTGCGTTGCTCATCTCACGGCCACGGTACGCGCTTGCGGCATCGGGAGGGAGGTACTCGCAGTACCCCTCTCGGGCGTGCCTTCCTCGCGGCGCTGCCGAGTGGTTCCATAGCCGCAACAAGACGGACACCACCCATCAGTCCGAGGCGAGAGATGCGAGCAGCCATCTTCAACGGGTCCCGCCGGATCGACGTCGGCGAGCGGCCCGACCCTCTTATCGAGGCGCCGACCGACGCAGTCGTGCGCGTCACCCTGGCCTGCGTCTGCGGCTCCGACCTCTGGTACTACCGCGGGCTGTCGCCGCACGAGCTCGGTCCCATCGGCCACGAGTTCATGGGCGTCGTCGAACGGGTCGGACCGGACGTCCACCGCATCGGTGTCGGCGACCTCGTCGTGGCGCCCTTCACCTACAGCGACGGCACGTGCCCGATCTGCCGGGTCGGCGTGACCTCGCAGTGTCTCAACGGTGGGTCCTTCGGGAACCACGGCATCGACGGTGGCCAGGGCGAAGCCGTGCGGGTGCCGTTCGCCGACGCCACCCTGGTGAAGGTTCCGGGCGCCGGCCATCCAGATCGCGATGATGCGCTCGCATCCTCGCGCTCTCCGACGTGATGTGCACCGGGCACCACGCGGCGGTGAGCGCGGATGTGAGGCCCGGGAGCACGGTCGCCGTGGTCGGCGACGGCGCCGTCGGCCTGTGCGCCGTCATCGCCGCGAAGCGGCTCGGCGCCGCGCGGATCATCGCCCTCAGCCGGAACCCCGCGCGACAGGCGCTCGCGCGCGAGTTCGGCGCCACGGACATCGTCGCCGCAACGCGGCGAGGCGGCGACCGAAGCGGTCCGCGCACTGACGGACGGCCTGGGGGTCGACGCCGCGCTCGAGTGCGTGGGGACGGGAGAGTCGATGGCGACCGCGTTCGCCATCGCACGGCCGGGCTCGATGGTCGGCGCGGTCGGGGCGCCGCATGGCGTCGAGGTGCCGATCGACGCTGTCATCTTCCGCAACGTCGGTCTGCGCGGCGGCGTGTCGCCGGCGCGCACATACATCCCCGAGCTGCTCGACGATGTCATGGTCGGGCGCATCAACCCAGGCCGCGTCTTCGACTTCGAGACCGACCTCGACGCACATCGCAGAGGCGTATGCCGCCATGGACGAGCGCCGGGCGAGTCAAGTCGCTGGTGCGGGTAGGAGCCGTCTGATGACGGCGTGGACGAGCGATGAGCTGAGAAGGATCGGAGCAGCAGACATACTCGAGATCGCGCCGCGCAGAGCCGACGGGACGCTCCGCAACCACGTGATCATCTGGGTGGTCGCCCACCACGACAGGCTCTACGTCCGATCCGTGAACGGGCGCGACGCCGCCTGGTTTCGTGGCACACAGGCCACACACGAAGGCCACCTCCGGGCTGGCGGCGTCGATAAGGACGTCACGTTCGTGGACGTCCCCCACGACATCGACGACGCGCTCGATGCCGCCTATCGAGCGAAGTACAGGTACTCACTGAGCAGCGTCGCCCACATCGTGAGCCCGCCGGCCCGATCCGCGACGCTCGAGCTCGTGCCGCGCTGAACGCGCTGCCAGATTGAAGGAGAGGAGACGATGCAGAAGCGCACGCTGGAGCCAGTCTCGAGGTCTCGGCCATCGGCCTCGGGTGCATGGGCATGAGCTCGTCCTACGGTCCGCCCGGGGACAAGCAGGAGATGATCTCCCTGCTCCGGGCGGCCGTCGACCGCGGGGTCACGTTCTTCGACACGGCCCAGCTCTACGGCCCGTTCACGAACGAAGAGCTCGTCGGCGAAGGGCTCGCTCCATTCCGCGGGCAGGTGGTGATCGCCACCAAGTTCGGCCTCAAGCTCGATCCGAGCGGGCAGCAGGTCGCAGATAGTCGGCCCGAGCACATCAAGGACAGCGCCGAGGGCTCGCTCAAGCGACTCCGAGTCGAGGCCATCGACCTGTTCTATCAGCACCGTGTTGACCCGGACGTGCCCATCGAAGACGTCGCGGGAGCGGTGCAGGACCTGATCCGGGCAGGCAAGGTCAAGCACTTCGGCCTTTCTGAGGCTGGCGTGCAGACGATCCGCCGCGCACACGCCGTCCAGCCCGTCACTGCCGTCCAGAGCGAGTACTCGCTGTGGTGGAGACGCCCAGAGGAGGAACTGCTGCCGACGCTCGAGGAACTCGGCATCGGCTTCGTGCCCTTCAGCCCGCTCGGGAAGGGGCTTCCTCACGGGCAAGATCGACGAGCACACGACGTTTGACCCGCTCCGACTTCCGCAACATCGTGCCGCGCTTCACGCCGGAAGCTCGGAAGGCCAACCAGGCGCTGGTGGACGTGCTTCGCACGATCGGGGAGGGAAGGAGCGCGACGCCTGCCCAGATCGCGCTCGCCTGGCTCCTTGCCCAGAAGCCGTGGATCGTGCCGATCCCAGGCACGCGCAAGCTGGACCGGCTGGACGAGAACCTCGGGGCGGCCGCCATCGAGCTCACGCCCGAGGATCTGCGCGAGATCGCTGGCGCCGCGTCGAAGATCACGATCGAGGGGGCGCGGTACCCCGAGGCCCTCGAGGCGCGCACGGGTCTTTGAGCGCCTCTCGGATGTGCGCGGCGTCAGGTTCAGCAGCACAAGGAGCCACCCAATGGAGATCCTGCGCAAGCAGCCAACGGTGAAGGC
>CAWIHR010000032.1:0-12544 GCA_963835945.1 uncultured Chloroflexia bacterium | reverse complement strand
TTGCATTGCCGTCGGCTCCAGGCGCCGCGGCCGCGGACCGACCAGGCGGTCGCGGTCCTTGGCCACGTCGAGCCCGGCGCGGCGAGCATCGCGGAGCAGGGTCAGTCCGTCCATGTCGCTGCTCCTCGGCGCCGGGGCTCGGACTCCGGCGGCCGCTCCCTGGCGCTTTCCGGGGTCCGCCCTTCTCTCCGAGCGTCGCCCTCGTTACGTCGTTACGGAGGACCTCTCTGAACCCCTTGCGGGAGCGTCGGCAGGCTCGTCTGTAACGACGTAACGATCCGATGGCGTCTCCGCCGGGAGCGGATCGAGGTAGCGGTCCCAGGCGTCGGCGAAGTCGGAGCGCAGGTAGCTCCGCTCGGGAACGCCGCCGACGCGGCGAAGGGCAGGCCGGATGCCGTACGGCCGCAGGCGGCCGGCCAACCCCTGCGCCGTGAGCGCGCGTCCGTTGAGATCGCCCCATGGCGACTCCTCGCGCGCGCAGAGCTGCCGCCCGAGCTCGGCACTCGGGATGCGCTCGCTGGGCCATTCCGCGAACACCTCCCGGATGTCCGCGAGGAGGCGTACGCCACGGCTCTCGTCCTCGGCCGTCCGCGCGCCCGACAACGCGAGGGCGGCGCGGCGTGCCCGGGCTGGCCACTCGCCACCCGCGGCGTCCGCGATGGCGAAGAGCGGCTCCCAGCCGTCCGCTGCTCGATCGTCGAGCTCGGTCGGGATCTCCGGGCGGTCCACCAGATCGACGCCTGCGAGCGCCTCGACGAGCGCGTCGCGGATCGGCGCGGCTTCCGGCTCGGCCTCGCGCCGGCGGAAGCGTTCGACCCTCTCGGAGGGGGCTCGGCGGCGGAGCTCGATGACGATGGAGCGGTCGCGCAGGGTGTCCGGGGCGCCTCCGATGCCGGCAAACGCCTTGGGCCCGAAGGCGTCGAACTCGGCCAGGCGGCGCTCGCGGCCGTACATCTCGACGCGGGCGACGGGCGTTCCCCGCCGGTTCGAGGCGTTCAGAATGCCCCGCAGCGCCTCGTGCTGCGCGGCCGCCGTCTTCGAGCCGAAGAGCGCGTCGGCCTCGTCGAGGAGGAGCGTGGGGTGGCGCTGCTCCATCATCGAGTAGACGACCGCGTCGGACGGCTCGACGGGGCGCCAGGGCCGGCACACCACGAGCTCGAGGACGTCGAATAGGCGCGTCTTGCCGCTGCGCTTCTCCGCGCTCAGGATCGCGAGATAGGGGGTGGTGTCGGCGAAGTCGACCGCGTGCGTGTGCGCCGTCCACAGCGTCGCAGCGACCGCTTGATGGGGATTGGCGAACGCGACGTAGCGGGTGAGCAGCCGCTCGACGCCGTCGAGCGGCTCGGCCAGGGTGGGCGAGGACCCGCTCACCGAGGGTCTCCGGTCTCGCGCGAGGGCGTCATGGCGGAGCCAGCGGACCGGGTCGTGCGCGCGGCCTCGAGCAGCGCCCGAAGGAGGCGCTGCTGCACGGGCGTGTACGAGCTCAGCGATCGAACGGGAGGGGCGTCGGCGATAGGTGCCGAACCGGGTCCGGCGTGGTGGCGGGCAGGCATGACGAAGAAACCTCAGACCGTCGCGCCGTGTGGTGCGACGGCTTCTGTCTCTCCGGCTCACCGGAAGACCGGCCCGATCCCAGGTTGTCATGCCCCGGTGCGGGGATGCCCGCCGGGGTCCAACCCCCGGTCGACACCTCCCTTATCCACACCGGCGCTGGCGAGTTGCTAGGTCAACTGTCCTTCCGAGGGGAGCCCGGCCACCAGCCAGCGGCGCTTGCAGCCTCGATTCGGGCACGTCACGACGAAGGGCAGGAGGGCCTGCGGCCCGCTCAGGGCTAGCACGAACTCGCGGTCCGATGCCCTCGCCCGAAGCGAATCGTGGCGCCCGACGTGGTACGGATCGCCGCGCTGGGTAAGGCCGAACTGGTTGGTGGTCTCGACGCTCGGCAGCACCGACATGGCCCGTCGGAGGGCGGGCCGGCGCACCACGCCGGCGGGGCTGGCCGTCTCCGGAAAGGCCCGCTCCGGGAGGCCAAAGCTGAGGAGTCCATCCTTGGTCGGCTTCAACGGGATCAGCTCGCGCCACAGCTCGACCCGCTCGACCGTGTGCCCCGTGGCAACCGGCCCGTGGCCGTGCTCGTTCAGTCCATACGTGGGGCCGATGCATTGCTGGCCGAGGGTGGTTAGGCAGGACGGACAGCGGAAGACGCGGCACCAGGTAGCGCCACCGAAACCCTCGGCACGCACAGGCGGGTCGAAGTCGGCCGATCGATACGCGCGAGTCACCTCGCGTCCCCCGTGTCCGAAACGAGGGGCACCTCGTCTGGAGGGCCCGTTGTCACGTCCGTCCACCGCCACTCCGGCACCCGCCAGATGAAGCGCAGAGGCTGGAAGGTGACTGGGTCGAGGGCGATCTCCTCGAACAGGGCCCCGAGGACGCCGTTGAGCTGCCTGGGCGGCCAGGACCAGTCGATCGTAGGCACCGCAAGCACGACGCGCTTCGCGTCGAGGGCGGCGAGCTCGTCGGTCACCGACGCCAGCCTCTTTGTGTACTCGGTGCGGTCGATGTCGCCCCGTTCGTACATATCGAGGACGCGCGCCCGGCGCTGCTCCAAGGCAGCCGCGGCAGTGCGGTCGCGCTCGACCTGCTCGACCAGCTCGGGGGTGCGCAGATGGGCGACCTCCTCCTGCACCGCGGGCAGAATGTGCGTCCTCTGTGATGCTCATGCGCGAGTGGGGCACGACGGACCCGAGGCGGCACACGTAGCGCACCCGACGCCCGCCCCGGTCCCGCAGCCCGGTCAGGCGCGTGCCACAGGCGGGACAGCGCAGCAGGTGGGCGAGGGCGAAGGTGACCCCACCCGCCTTGGCACCCTGGAGCCTCGGGTGGATAGCGGGCTGGGGATCGAGCCGCTCGATCACGCTCTGGACCGCCGAGGGCCACCAGCCCCGTTTGGAGGCCCGCGGCCTGATCCCCCGCGCGTTGAGCAGGCGAGCCGCGCCTGAGTAGCTGCCAGCCTCCCGGAAGGCGGCCAGCACGGCTTCGGCATCCTCGCCGTCCCGCTCGCCGTAGCGGTGCACGGTGCCGACGCTCTCCCCTCGTGCGACTTTGGCGGCGATGGCGGCCCGCACACGCTCGGATGCCACGTCGGCCTCGAACTCGGCCACCGAGGCGAGGACGTGCGTCAGGAGCCTCCCTGACGCCGTGGCAGTGTCGACGTGGTCGGCAGACAGGCGGACGGGGATCTCCTTCGCGTTACAGAGGGCGACGAGGCGCGAGAGCTCAGGCACCGAGCGGGCCAGACGCGAGAGGGAGTAGCTATAGAGGGCAGTGGCACGACCAGAGTCGATCGCCTCGAGGAGCGCCCGGTACCCCGGGCGCTTGTCGGCCCCCAGGCGCCCACTCTTGTCCCAGTCACTGAGGAGCACCAAGGCGACGTTGTCGTCCCCGTAGCGGGCGGCCAGCTCGCGCACGGCGCGCTCCTGCACCTCGTGGGAGACCTCGCGGGCAGGATCGCGGACGCTACTCTTGCGCAGGTAGGCGTAGGCGGGCATGGGATGATCTTAGCACTGGCGCGTGCCGACGCGGGTATCCCAGCGCCGCTCCCGATAGCCGTTGCGGTGGGTGAGGCGCTGGTCTGGTGCCCGCTCACCGCGAGGCACCCCCGTCAGCTCGCTGACCTCGGCCTCCATGAGCGCCTCAGCGAGGACCCGCACCCCCTCGCGCAGCACGTCGACGTTGCCGTCGGCACCGGCCTTGCGGAGCAGCTCGAGCAGGCCCATTCTCTCGTCGGCCATCGTGGTCTCCCCTCCGTGTCGTCGGTTGCTACTCCAACGACGCGAGGATGACGCGGTGGCCATTCTTCATCTCGGCCACCCGCGCTGTTACACCACGCTACGGGACGTGACCTCATCAACCCATCGTGCTTGCCTTTCCAGCGGAGTCGAGTGAGTGATGTGACCCACACGATCACGCACGAGGTCAGACGCCATGACCAACCCGCGACTCCTGCCTGCCGCCTCGACCGGCACTGATCCCTGGGACCAGGCGCTCTACGCCTTCTTGGTCGAGAAGGGCAACCGCTCCGGCTCCCGGCGCACGGTCGAGGGCTACGGCCGGATGCTATGGCCCTTCTTCGCCGATTTCGGCAAGACACCGGATCACGTCACGCCGGCCGACGCGCTCAGCTGGGCCCACGGCATCGGCAAGTCTGGGCGGGCTCCCTCGGCGGTGACGATCGGCGCCCGCATCGCCTGTCTCAGTTCCTTCTTCCGCTTCTGCATCCGCATGGGCCTGCTGACGGGCAATCCCTGCGACGCCCTGCAGCGCCCACGGACGGTGCCCTCCCCCGCCCGGGGGTACTCGGCCGAGGACGTGCGCCGCATCCTGGCGGTGGTACCTGACACGGTCCGCGGACGACGAGACCGGGCCATCATCCTGACCCTCGTCCTCACGGGCCGACGGCGCGCCGAGGTGATCAGCCTCACCGCCGGTGATCTCACGCCCGAGGATGGCACCTGCTTCTACGCCTATCGCGGCAAGGGTGGCAAGACGGGGCGACGGGAGTTGCCCAGGCCAGCCTGCGAGGCCATCCGCGCCACGCTGGCGGACTGTGGCAAGGCTCTGGGCTCCATGGACCCGTCCGAGTCCCTGTGGCAGGCAGGAGCCCGCTCTCGGGCACTCTCGAGCGGGACGTTCTACGGACGGTTCCGGCGCTACCTCCAGGCGGCCGGCCTCAGGCCCACGGGGCTCCACGTGCTACGGCATACGGCGGCAAAGCTGCGGCGCGATGCTGGCGAGTCGATCGAGGCGGTTAGCCAATTCCTTGACCATAGCTCCTTGGCGGTCACGACCGTCTACCTACGCCGGCTCGAGGGGGAGGCGGACCGGACCTGGGCCCACGTTGCGAGCGCGATCGGTGTGTAGCGCTTGATGTAGCAGCGCGCCGACGGACCGGGGCGACACTTGGCGAACAGTGGCGGCCCAGAGGCACGGATGCCACGAGCCATTGACGCGGTCCCGCGACCTCTGGCGAACCCATGCGAACACGGTGGCCCTGACTCTGGATCAGGGGATTGAAGGTTCGAATCCTTCCTCGCCAGCCACCTCCCCTGCACGCTCTGGCACAGAACGCCCTTTCCCCGGCAGGCGATTGCATGTCGGTGGATGTGCCGGTGGCTGTCAGAATTGGGCAGCGATTCGACGACTTTGGGAGGACCGGCGCGCATCCGTAGCATGTTGTCGGCGCGGAAGCAAGGCCGCGGACCGCGCGGTAGTCCGCCGATGGGGCACTTCCGCGTGCTAGACGAACCTGCTCCTCCTCGTCCTCGGGGACTCCGGCGTCCGCCGCGGCGCAAACGGCAGCTGCCTGCTCAGTTGCAGTGGATAGACGGGTACGAGCCCGGCAGAGCCGTGGGCATCCGGTTCTCCCACTTTCGAGTCCTGCCCGGTCACCCGCTGTTCCTGACGATCCACGACCGGATCGTGGCCGGTGAGGAGCTGTGGCCGCTGGCCCGCTGGGTGCATGCGTCCGTCCCGCCCGACGATCCGCTCGGGACCGAGACGATCGACATCGACCACTTGTACCGGATGTTGAGGCGGTACAGGGACATGCTGCCGCCACACCTGTTCCTGCCGCCGACATACCTTGCCGAACTCACAAAGGGCGTCCAGGTCCACATTCAGGTCGTGCCAGAGCTGGCAGCCCTGATCCGCTACCAGCAGATGCGGATCAGTCAGTTCGCGGAGAAGGAAAAGGACTGGCCGCTAGGCATCACGTCTGAGCAGCAGCGCAAGGAAGTCCTGACCCTGGCCGATCTGCTGATGAAGATGCGGGACACGCAGATCGCGCTCGGACTGCTGCCCGGCGTCCTCCCCGGCAGCCCCATCACGAATCAGGTCGTTGCCGTCGGCGCCGACGTCAGCGACGACGACCCCCTGAGTCGCTTCTTCGCCGAGAACCCAGAGGCCATCCCGCGTGTCATGGAGGCTTTGGACGCGCTCATAGCCGAGTCACAGGAGGACCGTAATGTCGAGGGAACAGATGGAACTTGATCGACTGACCGAACCTAACCCACCGAAGGCTGAGGTGCCTGGAATGACTTCCCCGTCAGACGCCTGGTCCACCATCCCGATGGCTGACGTCCTTGTCAGTCGAGCGGACCTGTACGCCCATGGCGATTGCGGAGGGGATTGCGATGGCCCCGACCCGCAGCCGCTGGGGATCGGCATGCTCGACGTGCTCCTGGTAGACGGGCAGGCGGCCACAATCGCCGACTACACCGCGCCTCCCGGGAAGGGCGGCAACTACATCGAACTCGACGTCTCGCCGGACGATGCACGACGACTCGCACACCTTCTATTGACCAATGCCGACAGCGCCGAAGGCAATGCATCGACTGCAGGACGAGCTTACGAGGCACGCTCGCCAGCGACGGTAGAACCAGGCGATCCGCCGAAGAGGCCCGGCCCGGATACGGGCACGGTTGGTGTCACCGCGTCTTGGGCATGCCGGACGGTCGCTTGATACGACGCTGCTGTCGGCAGCGACGCCTGCGCGCCAGTCCTGGTCGTCGCGAGGCCGCCCGCGATTGTCGCGAGCCGGGTCGTTGGCTCAGGCCCCCACCGCCACAAGAGACGCGGCCCTGAGAGCACGCCGATATCGCACGAGTCCAGCGAGGAGGCTTCCCCCGGGCGGTAGCAGTGCGACCTGCAACGCGGGACCCTGGCTCACCCGACCGTTGGCTGCCTCGTCCTAAGCGTGTGCGCTTGAGCGTGTGCGCTTGTTCCGGCCCTTTACCGCCTCTCGACGCTAGCCGCGACAGCCACGAGGTGGGTCGCGACGCCGTAGGTCTCGCCATCGGGGTCGCGCCGCGGCGCCACCACGAGACGCCGCTGGCCCTGCGGGGACTCGATGCGGCAGGCAATCGGGCGGCCCTCACGCAGGACGCGGTCCATCAGCGCAAAGGTCCCCGCCGGAAGGTCGGGCAGCGCCTCGCGGGCCGGCAGCCCGAGACAGGTCGATCCGAAGGCCGCCAGGAAGGCCGGCGTGGCGTAGACGATGACGTGCCCCGGACCACGGTGGAAGGCTGCGGGGTGACCAGCGTCGGTCGTCGGAGAAAGAGCATCCGTCATCGCCGCTACAGTACCCCGCGGCAGACTGAACAGCCAGCTACTTCGAGCGGCGAGCTGCTTCCTCGGCAAGCCGCGCCTTGACGATCCTCGTCACTAGGTCCGCCGAGAGCGGCGCCTCCACCGTGAAGTGGATCGTCCCTCGCCCGGTCCGATATGGGCCGAGCTCCTCTGCGAACGTATCGGTCGTCGCGGCGCTCCCGGGGAAGAAGCTGCAGTGGTCCGTGAACCCTGCGTAGTGGACGAGATTCCGCCGGCCGACCCGGAATGTCGGCACACGATAGGAGATGGTCTCGGTCGCCTCGGGGGCAGCGGCCCGGATCGTCTCGCGGAGCGCCTGAAGCACCTTCCGCTGGCGCTCCGGGAACCGCGCGAGGTACTCGTCGTGGCTGTCCGGCTCGCTCATGAGGCGGCGAATACTGCCACATCGCAAGGGACCGCTCCGTTCCCACTACGTGGCGCTGGCGGCCACCTGGGACGCTAGTCAAGTGAGCGGAGGGCGAGGAGATCCGTCTACAGGGGTACGAGCCGGAGGGTGCATCTGGCTGCCTCCGGTGACACCACGGTTCCCACGATGGCCGGCCCGTAGCGGTCGTACTTGGCGTGGTACGCCGTGTGGAGGTCGGAGTCGACGGGGGGCCCGGCGTCCTCGAACGCCACATCGCGTTCGACGCCCCCCGCGCGTATCCGGCCCTCGCCCGATGCCTTCGCCCGCCGGAACCAGCCGTTGTCGGGGCCGTAGGCCGAGCGCACGTACAGGTCGTCGCCGGAGCGCGCGACCCAGATCGTGACGTAGGGCCGCAGGCTGCCGTCGGGACGCTGCGAGCTGACCTGGAGCTCGTCGGACCGGCCGATCAGGTCAAGCTCGTCGGCCGTCCAGGCGGTCATCGAGTCGGCTCCGTCGGCTGTGCCAGATACTCGGCCTCGCGGACCTGCACGCCCCACTCGGTCTCCGGCCCCTCGGCCGGCGCCTCCCAGATGGCGAGGTGGGTCATGAAGTGGTCCGGGGCCGCACCATGCCAGTGCCACTCGCCGGGCGGCGTGCGGATCGTGTCGCCGGCTCGAATCTCGATGACACCGCCGCCGCGGGCCTGGATACGCCCCACGCCCTCAGTGACGTGCACCGTCTGGCCGATCGCGTGCGCGTGCCAGGCGTTGCGTGCGCCCGGCGCGAAGCGCACGACGTTCACGCGGACTCGGGAGGGCGGCTCGCCGCGCGCGATGACGTCGAACCAGGCATCTCCCGTGAACGTCTCGGCCGGCGCCTTCACCGTTGGCTGCTTGCGCAGGATCTCCATTGGGTGGCTCCTTGTGCTGCTGAACCTGACGCCGCGCACATCCGAGAGGCGCTCAAAGACCCGTGCGCGCCTCGAGGGCCTCGGGGTACCGCGCCCCCTCGATCGTGATCTTCGACGCGGCGCCAGCGATCTCGCGCAGATCCTCGGGCGTGAGCTCGATGGCGGCCGCCCCGAGGTTCTCGTCCAGCCGGTCCAGCTTGCGCGTGCCTGGGATCGGCACGATCCACGGCTTCTGGGCAAGGAGCCAGGCGAGCGCGATCTGGGCAGGCGTCGCGCTCCTCCCCTCCCCGATCGTGCGAAGCACGTCCACCAGCGCCTGGTTGGCCTTCCGAGCTTCCGGCGTGAAGCGCGGCACGATGTTGCGGAAGTCGGAGGGGTCAAACGTCGTGTGCTCGTCGATCTTGCCCGTGAGGAACCCCTTCCCGAGCGGGCTGAAGGGCACGAAGCCGATGCCGAGTTCCTCGAGCGCCGGCAGCAGTTCCTCCTCTGGGCGTCTCCACCACAGCGAGTACTCGCTCTGGACGGCAGTGACGGGCTGGACGGCGTGTGCGCGGCGGACCGTCTGCACGCCAGCCTCAGAAAGGCCGAAGTGCTTGACCTTGCCTGCCCGGATCAGGTCCTGCACCGCTCCCGCGACGTCTTCAATGGGCACGTCCGGGTCAACACGGTGCTGATAGAACAGGTCGATGGCCTCGACCCGGAGTCGCTTGAGTGAGCCCTCGGCGCTGTCCTTGATGTGCTGGGGCCGACTATCTGCGACCTGTTGCCCGCTCGGATCGAGCTTGAGGCCGAACTTGGTGGCGATCACCACCTGCCCGCGGAATGGAGCGAGCCCTGCGCCGACGAGCTCCTCGTTCGTGAACGGGCCGTAGAGCTGGGCCGTGTCGAAGAACGTGACCCCGCGGTCGACGGCCGCCCGGAGCAGGGAGATCATCTCCTGCTTGTCCCCGGGCGGACCGTAGGACGAGCTCATGCCCATGCACCCGAGGCCGATGGCCGAGACCTCGAGACTGGCTCCCAGCGTGCGCTTCTGCATCGTCTCCTCTCCTTCGATCTGGCAGCGCGTTCAGCGCGGCACGAGCTCGAGCGTCGCGGATCGGGCCGGCGGGCTCACGATGTGGGCGACGCTGCTCAGTGAGTACCTGTACTTCGCTCGATAGGCGGCATCGAGCGCGTCGTCGATGTCGTGGGGGACGTCCACGAACGTGACGTCCTTATCGACGCCGCCAGCCCGGAGGTGGCCTTCGTGTGTGGCCTGTGTGCCACGAAACCAGGCGGCGTCGCGCCCGTTCACGGATCGGACGTAGAGCCTGTCGTGGTGGGCGACCACCCAGATGATCACGTGGTTGCGGAGCGTCCCGTCGGCTCTGCGCGGCGCGATCTCGAGTATGTCTGCTGCTCCGATCCTTCTCAGCTCATCGCTCGTCCACGCCGTCATCAGACGGCTCCTACCCGCACCAGCGACTTGACTGCCCGGCGCTCGTCCATGGCGGCATACGCCTCTGCGATGTGCGCGAGGTCGGTCTCGAAGTCGAAGACGCGGCCCGGGTTGATGCGCTCGGCGAGGACGTCCTCGAGCAGCTCTGGGATGTAGGCGCGGACCGGGGCCGGCCCGCCCTTGAGTCCGACGCTCCCGTAGAACAGCCGAGTGATCGGCACCTCGACGCCGTGCGGCACGCCGACGTAGCCGACGGTCGAGCCCGGCCGCGCAATCGCCAGCGCGGTCGCCATCGACTCGCCCGTCCCGACGCACTCGAGCGCGGCGTCCACGCCGACGCCGTCGGTCAAGGCACGCACAGCCTCGACGCCAGCCTCGCCGCGCTCCGGGACGATGTCCGTGGCGCCGAACTCGCGCGCGAGCGCTTGGCGAGATGAGTTCCTGGACAGCGCGATGATGCGCGCGGCGCCGAGCCGCTTGGAAGCTATCACCGCGCACAGGCCCACCGCGCCGTCGCCGACGACGGCGACCGTGCTCCCAGGCTGCACGCCCGCGCTCACCGCCGCGTGGTGCCCGGTGCACATGACGTCGGAGAGCGCGAGGATGGAGCGCATCATCGGATCGGGATGGCCGGCGCCCGGAACCGTCACGAGTGTGGCGTCGGCGAACGGCACCCGCACGGCCTCGCCCTGACCGCCGTCCATGCCGCGGTTCCCGAAGGACCCACCGTTGAGGCACTGCGAAGTCACGCCGACCCGGCAGATCGGGCAGGTGCCGTCGCTGTACGTGAAGGGGGCCACCACGAGGTCGCCGAGACCGATGTCGTGGACGTCCGGTCCGACCTCTGTGACGACGCCCATGAACTCGTGGCCGATGGGGCCGAGCTCGTGCGGCGACAGCCCGCGGTAGTACCAGAGGTCGGAACCGCAGACGCAGGCCAGGGTGACGCGGACGATGGCGTCGGTCGGTGCGGTGATAGCGGGATCAGGCCGCTCGCCGACGTCGATCCGGCGGGGTCCGTTGAAGATGGCTGCTCGCATGGTCACGCATCCGCCACGTCGAGCGAGATGAATCGCTCGCGGTTGAGCTCGATGTCGGCCTGCAGATCGGCCACCTTCTGTTCGGTCGAACCGATCGAGTCGGCGCCGGCGATGAACCGGCGCCGTGGCGGCTCCTCCCTCGCCACCGTCAGCAGGGCCTGGGCGAGCTTCGCCGGGTCGCCCGACTGCTGGCCGTTCTGGGCGGTCCACCACTCGATCTGCCCGGCACGGCGGTCGGCGTAGTCGACGATCGAGGGCGGGGCGAAGTTCGTGGACTCGGGCGTGAGTAGCTCGGTCCGGAAGAAGCCGGGATTGACGATGGTCGTGTGGATGCCAAACGGAGCGACCTCCGGCCGCAGCGACTCCATCCAGCCCTCGACCCCGAACTTGGACGCCGCGTAGGCCGTGCCGAACTCGAAGCCCACGAGGCCCGCGCTCGACCAGATCGTGATCACGTGGCCCGCACGCTGCCGGCGCATCACGGGGAGCACCGCGCGGGTAACGTTCATCGGGCCGATCAGGGTCGTCGTCAGTTGCTGCTCCATCTGCTCGGGCGTCAACTCCTCAAAGAAACCGGCGTAGAAGTTGCCTGCGTTGTTGACGAGGACGTCGATCCGTCCGAAGCGATCGACCGCCGCTTGCACCGCGGCCTCGGCGTCCTGTGGGTTGGTGACGTCCAGCTTGACGACAAGGAGGTCGTCCAACTGCCCGACGGCCTTCGCGACGGCGCCCGGGAGGCGCCCGGTCGCGACAACGGCGTTGCCAGCCGCCAGGGCGGCCTTGGCGATGTCGACGCCCATACCGCGTCCGGCACCGGTGATGAACCAAACCTTCTTGTCGCTCATCGGTTCTCCTTGAGGGTCGGGTTCCTGCGTGTCAAGTCGCGACCATCCAACCACCTTTCGTCGGTCCAAGGAAGGTACGCCTGAGAGGGGTACTGCGAGTGCCTCCCTCCTAATGCCGCAACCGCATAGAGTCCACGGACGTGGTGTACGAGTGAGCTGAGGGCCCTCGAACGCGGGGACCACCGCTTCATCCTCAACCGAGAACCAAGCACAACGGACTCGGAGAGGAGGAACACGGTGGTCGACGCCACGATGGACCCAGCGGTCTGGCTCCGCAAGCACCTCGAGACGGCCGACGCCGACCTGCTGCGGGAGATGCTGGGGACGTTCATCCAGGCGCTCATGGGCGCGGAGGCCGACGCGCTGTGCGGCGCTCCCTATGGGACGCGCTCGCCCGAGCGGGTCAACACCCGCAACGGCTACCGATCGCGGCCCTTCGACACGCGGACCGGAACGCTCGAACTCGCCCTGCCCAAGCTGCGCAGCGGGAGCTACTTCCCCGACTGGCTCCTGGAGCGCCGCCGACGCGCCGAGCGGGCCCTGGTGGCGGTGATCGCGGAGTGCTACGTGCGGGGCGTCTCGACCCGGCGGGTGGAGGGCCTCATCGCGACCCTCGGCATCAGCGGCATCAGCAAGAGCCAGGTGTCCGAGCTCGCCCGCTCGCTCGATGAGGAGGTGGCGGCCTTCCGTTCTCGGCCCCTGGACGGCGCGCCCTACACCTACCTCTGGCTCGACGCGCTGGCCCTGCGGGTGCGGGAGGGCGGCCGGATTGCCCAGCCCGCGGCGGTGATTGCC
>CAWIHR010000031.1:0-116257 GCA_963835945.1 uncultured Chloroflexia bacterium | reverse complement strand
CGCGGCTCCCGTGCGCACCGAGATCGCTGCGGTCAATGCCTGGTACGTGGCGTCGGGGTACTCGTTGAGCGGCGCAGCCGGCGGGGCGACGGCCGCCCGGACCCAGTCAGCGAGCGCGAGCGGCGTGCGGGGAGACGTATTTGTGTCGAAGCGGACCACGCGCGCCGGGTCGACTCCCCAGGCTGTGGCGATCTGAACGTCGCTCGGCTCCCACCGGTAGCCGGCCGGACCGTCCTCCTGCACGACGGTGTGCACGAAGCCGCTCACGATTCGAACCGCGCTTCGACGGCGTGCCGGTGCGCGACCAGGCCCTCGGCCTCAGCCACGACCCCGACCGCGGACGCGATCGACGCGAGCCTTTCCCGATCCAAGAGTTGCACCTGCATCCAGTGCCCAAAGTCCTCCACGGCCAGGGGCCCGCGCGACCGCGCGAGCCGTCCGGTCGGCAGGACGTGGTTCGAGCCCGTGGCGTAGTCGCCGGCAGATTCTGGTGCTTATGTGCCGAGGAACACCGAACCCGCGTGCCGAATGCGAGGCAGCAGGTCCTCCGCGCCGTCGACGGCGACGGACAGGTGCTCGGGAGCGTACTGGTTGACGAAGTCGATGCCGTCGTCCAGTCCATCGGCGACGACAACTAGTCCGGCCGACCCGAGCGAAGCTGCCAATAGGTGGACCCTCGGCTCCTGCGGCAGGCGGCGCGCGATCTCGACCTCGACTCGGTCGGCAACCAAGTCGTTCGTGGCGACGAGCACTGCGGCGGAATCGGGTCCGTGTTCTGCCTGGCTCAGTAGGTCGGCCGCCACGTGGCCTGGGTTGGCCGTCCCGTCGGCCAGCACCATGACCTCAGAAGGACCCGCCAGCATGTCGATCCCGACGTCGCCCATGACCTCCTGCTTCGCCGCGGTGACCCACGCGTTCCCTGGGCCCACAATGGCATCCACGGCCGGCACAGTCTCGGTGCCGATGGCGAGGGCGCCGATCGCCTGCGCGCCGCCCATGGCGTAGAACTCCCTAATCCCGAGCAGGCCGGCAGCGCCGAGCAACACCGGTGGCAGACGCCCGTCGCGCCCTGCCGGGCTTGCGACCGCGATTGCCCCGACGCCGGCAAGCCGTGCAGGGATCACGCCCATCAGCAGCGAGCTCGGGTAGGCGGCTTCGCCGCCCGGGACGTAGACGCCCACGCGGTCCAAGGGACGCCAGACGCGCCCGACCTGGATGCCAGGCGAGACGTCCACCCACAGCGCTGGCGACGGGACCTGTGCGCGGTGGAACGTCTCGATGTTGCACACCAGCAGCAGCAGCGCGTCGCGAAGAGCGAGCGCCAAGGCGTCGGCCTCAGCGCGCAGCCGCGTTGGCGGCACCCGCAAGGGGGCCGGAGTGCCGACGGGGGAGCCGCTGGGTATCCCGTCCGTCCAGGCGCCGCCGAGGCGGACGCCCAGCTCATGGAGCGCCCGGTCGCCGCCGGCGCGAACCGCGTCCACGACCTCGCGCGCGTGGGGTCGCACGTCGGCACCGGTACCTGCGGTGCGACGGACGAGTGCCTTGCGCTCCGCGCCGCTACCTAGCGTCGTCACTGCCATGCGGGCAGCGGACTTCTGGGCGCTCACCGGATCAGCAGCTCGATGGGCAGGACAAGGATCCCTGACGCGCCTGCCCCACGCAGCCGCCCGAGCAACCCCCACATCTCATCGGCGGCTACGACCGCGTGGACGGCCACCATGCCGCCTCGAGCGAGCGGCACCACGCTGGGCGAGCCAAGGCCCGGCAGCAGCGCCTCGATCTCCGCGAGGCGCGCGAGCGGCGCGTTCATCATCACGTACCTCTGTTCGCGGCCGTCGACGACCGCCTGGAGCATCGTCACGACCTCGTTGGCCGGCCCGTCCGCGCCGGCACCGGCCACGAGCACCGCCTGGGACGAGAGGAGGGTGCCCACGGACCGGAGCCCGTTGACCAGGAGGGTGGAGCCGGTGGAGACCAGGTCTACGATCGCGTCAGCAAGTCCCATGCGAGGGGCCACCTCGACCGCGCCGCTCAGCGGCACGATCTCCACCCTGATGCCTCGCTCGCGGAAGAAGCGCTCGGCGACCGCCGGGTGCGAGGTGGCGACGCGGCATCCGTCCAGGTCCGACAGACCCTGCGCCGGCGCGTCCGACGGGACCGCGGCGTCCAGGCGGCAGCGCCCGTAGTGGAGCTCCGCGCGCACCTGCAGGGCCCGGCCCGACTCCTCGAGGAGGTTGCGGCCAGTGATGCCCATGTCGGCGACACCGTCACCCACAAACTCGACGATGTCCTCCGTCCGCGCGAACAGGATCTCAAGAGGAAAGTTCTCGCAGCGGCTAACCAGCGATCGCTCGCGCGCGTCGAACACCAGCCCGGCGTCGCGCAGGAGTCCGACGGTGGGCTCGAGAAGGCGGCCCTTGTTTGGCACCGCCAGCCGCAGGGGAGTGGTCACCGGGCGACCGAATTGCCGGCGGCAACCGGACGCGTCCCAGGTGTTGTCTTGAGGGGATCGGGAGGTTGCCGGTGCTCGACCGTTCGCTGCCCGCGGCGCTCGAGCGCGCGGACGTAGCCGCCCGTGCCGTGCCGCAGCCACTGGGCAATGCGAGTCACCGTCGCCGTCGATGCGCCCGTGACGTGGGATACGTCGGCGTAATGCCGGCCCTCCGCCAGCATGCGGACCACCTGCCAGCGCTGTGCGAGATCGTGCAGCTCGCCGAGTGTGCACAGGTCGCGGAAGAAGCGGGCCGCCTCCTCCCGATCGCGCAGGTCTACGATTGCGTCGAGGATCTCGTCCGACTCGGGCGTCTCCCAGGCCTCGCTGCTGAATGTGAGCACGTCTCCCTTCCTGCCAGTGGCGGCCGGTTGACCGAGTCTGACTGTTGCGGCGAGCTTGTCTCGCTATCACGTCGGTCCGACTCGCCTGCTATCATAGTAGCATGCTAACACAGGTGCAATCCGCCAGGTTCATCCTCGCACCCTCGATCGACCTGCTCGGAGGCAAAGTCGTCCGCCTCCGCCACGGCGATCCCACCCAATCGACCGTGTACGACACCGACCCGGCCCGGACAGCGAGGCGTTGGGCAAACGAGGGGGCCGACCTCCTTTCACGTCGTGGACCTCGACGGCGCGCTCGCAGGGCGAGCCGCGCAGGTGGACTGTTTGTCTGACGTGATCTCCGCCGGGCTGGAGGCGGGCATCGCGAGCCAAGTCGCGGGCGGGATCCGTGACGAGGAGGCCGTCGCGCGAGCCCTCGGCGTCGGCGCGGAACGAGTCGTGCTTGGCACGCCTTCCTCGCCGACCCAGGTCTCGCGCGCAGGCTGGTCGCACGCCATGGATCGTCACGGATCGCCGCCGCGCTCGATGTGCGGGACGGTGCCGCAGTGGGGGAGGGCTGGCGCAGCGGCGCGGCTGGGCTACCGCTCGATCCAGCACTGGCTCGGCTGTTGGACGCGGGGATCACCTGGATCGCGGTGACGTCGATCGCCCAGGACGGCACGATGGATGGGCCCGACATCGCGCTGCTGGAATCCGTGCGCCGGCTCGCCCCGGACGTGCGGCTGCTCGGCTCCGGAGGCGTACGCTCGACAAGCGACGTGCGTACGCTGTGGAACCTCGGGTGCGACGGAGCGATCCTGGGCCGCTCCGTCTACGAGGGCGCCCTGACGATCGCCCTCGCGCGGGCGGCACTGGACGCGATGGGCGGCGATCCGGTCTGACTGGGGCCCTGCAAGCTGGGTCACGCAGGTCCCAAGCTAGACCACGCTCACCGCTGGGGCCGCGACAGCAAGAGACAGCCCCACCGTCACGAGCCGCGATCGGCGATCCGGCGCTGGGCTCGCCGGCTTTAGTGTGCCGCCGCCTCCTCCTTCTTGTGCGCCTCGACTACCTTCTGCGCGATGTGCGGCGGTACTTCCTCGTAGTGGTCGAGCGTGGCGGAGAATGTGCCCCGGCCCGCGGTGAACGCACGGAGCTCGGTGGCGTAGGTGGCAAGCTCGGCTTCGGGAACTAGCGCGTGCACGACCTGGATCCCGGCCCCTTCGCTGTCCATGCCGAGGACCCGGCCGCGGCGCGTGTTGAGATCCCGGTTCACATCGCCCATGTAGGCCTCGGGCACCCGGATCGTCACTTCCATGATCGGCTCCAGCAGGACCGGGTTGGCGTCCGTGAGCCCTTTACGGGTCGCCGTGGTCGCCGCCAGGCGGAACGAGAGCTCGTCCGAGTCGACCGGGTGAAACGATCCGTCGTACAGCGTGGCCTTGAAGTCGACAACGGGGTAGCCTGCGATAACGCCCTTCGAAGCAACGTCGCGGACGCCCTTCTCGACTCCCGGGAAGAACTGCTTGGGGACCACGCCGCCGACGACGTGTTCAGCGAATTCGACCCCGGCACCGGGGTTGGGCTCGATCTCGATCCAGACGTGCCCGAACTGCCCGTGGCCACCGGTCTGCTTCTTGTGCCGGCCTTCGACCTGAGTGTGTCCGCGGATCGTCTCTCGGTACGGGATGCGCGGCGGATGCGTGACGACCGCGGCCCCGAACTTGCGCTTCAGCAGCTCGACCAGCACCTGTATCTGGTTCTCGCCCACGGTCCACAGCAGCTGCTCCCCGGTCTCGGACTGACGCTCAACCCGGACGGTGGGCTGCTCTTCGAGGAGCCGGCTGAGCGCCTGGCCCATCTTGTCCATGTCGGCCTTGGTCTGGGGCTCGATCGCGACCGCCAGCGTCGGGTCCGGGAACGCGAGCGGCGGCATGGTCAGCGGTCGCTCCCGGCTCGTCAGCGTGTCTCCGGTCAGCGTGGCGGTGAGCTTGGCGACCGCGCCGATCTCACCCGCACCGAGCTCGCCCACAGCCTCCTGCTCCTTGCCGTGCAGCGCGAGCACCTGCCCGATCCGCTCCTCCTCGCCGCGGTTCGGGTTCCACACGTGGTCGTGGCTTCGGATCGTGCCCGAGAGGACCCGAAAGAAGGTGAGACGGCCGACGAACGGGTCGGCCGTCGTTCGGAACACGTGTAGCAGGAGCGGTGCCGTTGGCTCGGGTACGACGGAGGCCGGCTCGCCTTTGGCATCGAGGCCCGTCACCGGGCCACGGTCGATAGGCGAGGGGAGATACGCGACAATGGCGTCGAGGAGCCCGGCGACGCCGATCCCACGCGCGGCCGAAGTAACCACGACCGGCGCGATCAGGCTGCGGTGCACGGCGTCCCGCACGCATGCCTCCAGCTCGTCGTCGCGGATCTCCTCGCCCTCGAGGTATTTCGTCATGATGTCGTCGGACGCCTCGGAGGCGGCCTCGACGAGCTGCTCCCGCCGGCGCGCCACCTCGTCCTCGAGCTCGGACGGCACGGGGGACCGGGCGACTTGGTCGCCCTGCCACGTGTAGGCGACGCGGTGCACGAGGTCAACGTACCCGCACAGAGAGTCAGCCGCGCCGATTGCCAGGTAGAGCGGCGCGACCTTCTGTCCGAAACTCTCGCGGAGCCGGTCGAGAGCGGCACCCGGATCGGCGTTCTCACGCTCACAACGGGTGATCACGAACAGCGCTGGCAGCCTGGTCGCTCGGCCGACCTCCACGGCCTTCTCCGTCCCGGCCTCCACCGATCCGGACGCGTCCATTGAGATGAGCGCGGCGTCCACGGCGGCGAAGCCCTGGATCATCTCGCCCACGAAATCAGCGTATCCGGGCGTGTCGACCAGCGTCACGCGATGCCCTTCGTGCTCGAGCGAGGCGACGGCGAGTGCCAGCGACAGGTGCCGCTTCTGCTCCTCGGGCTCGAAATCCAGGCTCGCGGTGCCCTCATCGACGCGGCCCAGCCGGCCGATCGCCCCGGCGCTGTGCAGCAGGTGCTCGGCGAGCGTCGTCTTCCCGGACCCGGCGTGACCGGCCAAGACGACGTTCCGGAGGCGATTCGGTTCGACGTGTTTCATCGAGAGCAGACCTTCCAACGGTTTGAGGCAGACAGAGACTGGGGGCGCGCGGCTCAGCCATTCTAGTAGAATGCCGGCCATGTCTGGGCACTCCAAGTGGTCGCAGATCAAGCGCCAGAAGGGCGTCAACGACGCCAAGAGGGGTGCCGTCTTCACCAAGGTAGCGCGTGACATCGCCATCGCAGCGCGCGCAGGCGGCGCGGATCCGGACGGCAACTTCAAACTCCGCCTCGCGATTGAGAAGGCGCGCGGCGTCAACATGCCAGCCGACAACATCAAGCGCGCCATCGAGCGCGGCGCGGGCGGCGGCGAGACGGAGCAGTTCGAGGAAATTACGTACGAGGGCTACGGACCCGGCGGCGTGGCGATCCTCGTCGAGGCGGCCACCGACAACCGTAACCGAACGGCGGCAGACGTCCGTGCCATCTTCACCAAGCACGGCGGCCAGCTGGCCGGGTCGGGGGCGGTGGCTTGGCAGTTCGAGCAGCGCGGCCTGATCACGCTCCCGCTCGGAGGGCAGGACCCGGACGACCTCGCGCTGATGGCGATCGACGCCGGCGCGGCGGACGTGGATACGGACGCAGATCCGATCGAGGTCTACACGGGGCACACGGAGCTTGAGGCCGTGCGGCGCGCGCTCGAAGCGGCCGGCGTGCGGATCGCGTCAGCTGAGCTCATCATGCAGCCCACGAACACGATCGAGGTAGACGCGGCGAAGGCGCGCGGGAACCTGCGCCTCATCGAGCACCTCGAGGACCACGAGGACGTGCAGCGCGTGACTGGGAACTTCGAGATCCCCGACGAGGTGATGGCCGAGGCGGCCACCACTTGATCGTCCTCGGGATCGACCCGGGCACCGCGACCACCGGGTACGGGATCGTGGAACGCACCGGATCCCGCATCAGATCGCTCGACTACGGCTGCATCCAGACCCCATCCGATCGTCCGCTGGCGGAGCGCCTCCTCGAGATCCGCGCCGCGATCGGCGACCTCATCGAGATGCATCGGCCGGCCCTGGTCGCCGTGGAGCGGCTGTTCTTCAACCGCAACGTGCAGACGGCGTTCGCTGTCGGGCAGGCTCGTGGCGCCGTGCTGCTGACGGCTGCCGAGCACGGGCTGCCGGTCTTTGAGTTCACGCCCAATGAGGTCAAGATCGCCGTGACCGGGTACGGTCGCGCGCCGAAGGGCCAAGTGCAGCGCATGGTCCAGACCGTCCTGGGACTGCCCGACCTCCCCCGCCCTGACGACGCGGCCGACGCGCTGGCGATCGCGATCTGCCTGGCCCACAGCCGGCCGGCAGCGGCCTGAACGCCGTGCCCCTCGAGAGGTCCGCGTGATCGCCTCGCTCTCTGGGACGGTCGACGCGGTCTTTCCCGACTCGCTCGTCCTCGAGGCGGGGGGCGTCGGATACCGGGTGTTCGCCGGACCATCCACGCTGGCGACCGTGCGGCAGGGAGAGCGCGTGAAGCTTCATACGCACCACCTCGTCCGCGAGGACGCGCAGGCGCTCTACGGGTTTCGGACGGTTGAGGAGCTCGGGTTCTTCGCGCTGCTCCTGACAGTGACCGGCGTGGGTCCCAAGGTGGCGCTCGCGATCCTGTCGGCGCGCCCGGTCGCGGAGCTGCAGCTCGCGGTGATGCAAGGCGACGAGGCCGTCCTCACCGCCGTGTCGGGGGTGGGCAAGCGGCTTGCAGCCCGGATCGTGCTAGAGCTGCGGGAGAAGGTTTCAGCCGCGGGCATGGCGGCCGCGACTACTCTAGGGCACAGGCCGACCATCGGCGCGACCGAGTCTGAGGTGGTGGCCGCGCTGCAGGCCCTCGGCTACTCGCAGTCTGAGGCCCGCGCCGCGGCCCAGACCGCAGTCGCGGACGCGGCGCCGACCGCGTCGCTAGAGGACCGCGTCAAGGCGGCGCTGCGGCGGCTGAGCCGCGAATAGGCCGCCGCTGCGGGCGGAATGTGGACATATGTTCCATTTAGTCACTGCCGGCCGCCCTACCTGCTAGACTCGGCCCCGATGGATTCCGCCCCCAGAGTCGTGGGACCGGCTGCGCTCGCCGTTGAGGAGGCCGTCGTCGAGACGAGCCTGCGGCCTCGCCACCTCGACGAATACGTGGGCCAGGAGCAGGTAAAGCGCAATCTGGGCACACTGCTCGAGGCCGCCCGGCGGCGCGGGGAGGCGGCCGACCACGTTCTGCTCTATGGCCCGCCCGGCCTGGGCAAGACTACGCTCGCCAACATCGTTGCGCGGGAGCTGGGCGTCAGCATCCATACGACGAGCGGCCCGGCGGTCGAGCGGGCAGGGGACCTCGCAGCGATTCTGACCAACCTCGAGGAACGCGACGTCCTCTTTATCGACGAGATCCACCGGCTGAACCACGCAGTCGAGGAGATCCTGTACCCGGCGATGGAGGACTTCGTGATCGACGTGATGATCGGCCGAGGGCCCAGCGCACGGAGCCTGCGCCTGTCGCTCAAGCCGTTCACGGTCGTCGGCGCGACCACCCGCGCTGGCCGCGTCGGGGGCCCGTTGCGCGACCGCTTCGGAGCCATCTACCGGCTGGACTACTACGACACTACCGACCTGGCGGCGATCGTGCGGCGGTCGGCGACGATCCTGGGGGTGGCGATCGATGACGACGCGGTCGAGGTGCTTGCCCGGCGGGGGCGAGGCACGCCCAGGATCGTGAACCGGCTACTGCGGCGTGTCCGCGATCACGTTGAGGTCCGCGGCGAGGAGCAAATCACGGTCGCGCGTGCCGAGGCGGCTATGCAGGAGATGGAGATCGATGAGGAAGGGCTCGACGCGACGGACCGGCGCCTCCTGCTCGCGATCGTGCAGAAGTTCGCATCAGGGCCGGTCGGCGGCGCCGCACTAGGAGCGGTGATCGGCGAAGAGATCGAGACCGTCGAGGACGTGTACGAACCCTATCTGCTACAGCTCGGGTTCCTGGACCGGACACCGCAGGGCCGCGTGGCCACGGAGCGCGCTCGGGATCACCTTCGCAGGCTGGGTTTCGACGTGCCGCAGCCTCGCCGCGCCGAGCGGGCAGACGCCGGGCTGTGGGACGGGGTAACGAGCGAGGGTGGGCGCGCGGACGGTGACCAGTGATAGTGGGGGCTGCCGCCACAGCCTGGGAGCGGCGAACGTGACAAACACGCCGCGAGTCGAGGTATGGGAGCGGCCGGGCGGCGCACCCAGTGGCCATACAGGGGCTCCAGAATGCGTCCGGTGCGACGCTCGTGCCGGCCAGGTCCGACCCCTGCCGGTGAGGCGCCGCACGGCCTCCCAGTTCCTCGCGCGCCTTGTCCGTGCAGTGGCCCCGCAGGCGGGCATGTTGCAGCTGGTCGAGATCACCAGGTGAGCGGCGCCGAGCCCGAACCGGCCGAGGCCGCGGCGATCCACCACGACAGCGTACCTGGCTGGACGTCGGCTCCCGCGGGGCGGCCGATCCGCTTCGAGGTGTTTGCCGGAGCGAGGGAGCACGGCGCACCGACGCGCGCCCGCCGGGGGCGGCTGACCCTGCCCCATGGCGCGGTCGAGACGCCGGCGTTCATGCCTGTCGGCACCAACGCGACCGTGAAGGCGCTCGATCCCGACGACCTGCGCGAAGTAGGCGCGCGCATCATCCTGGCCAACACTTACCACCTCTATCTTCGCCCGGGGCACGAACGAATCGCGCGGCTCGGCGGACTGCACGAGTTCATGGCCTGGGACGGGCCGATCCTGACGGACAGCGGTGGTTTCCAGGTCGTGAGCCTGTCTGACCTCCGCGAGATCGACGACGACGGGGTGACGTTTCACTCGCACCTCGACGGGTCCACGCACCGCTTCACCCCGGAGCACTCGATCGCCGTGCAGGAAGCCTTGGGCTCGGACGTGGCCGTCGTGCTCGACCACCCCGTCCCTCCGCACGCATCCGGCCGGGCCCAGGTGGAAGACGCGATGCGGCGCACGCAAGCGTGGGCGGAGCGGTCTCTGGCGGCACACGCCCGCCCGGACCAAGCCATCTTCGGGATCGTCCAAGGCGGGCTCGAAGCGGACCTGCGCGCCGAGTCCACCAGCTCCATCGCGGCACTCCCGTTCGACGGCCTGTGCATCGGGGGGCTTGCGGGCGACGAGACGCCCGCCCAGCGGCGCGCGGCGCTCGACGTCGCCGTGGCCCTCCTGATGGCGGACCCGCGGCCTCGCTACCTCATGGGGTTGGGGTCGCCGCTCGATATGCTCGACGCCGTGGACAGCGGGATCGACCTCTTCGATTCGGTGCTCCCAGCACGCGTCGCAAGGAACGGCACGCTCTGGGTGCCCGGTGGCCGGCTGAACATCCGGAACGCGAGGTTCCTCGACGACCCCCGACCTGTCCTAGACAGCTGTTCGTGTCGCCTCTGTCGGACGTTCTCGAGGGCCTACCTCGCGCACCTGTTCCGGGCCGAGGAGCTCCTCGCCTATCGGCTCGCAACTTGTCACAACCTCACCTTCACCATAGACTTCATGGGACGTGTCCGGCAATCGATCGAGGCCGGAACGCTGCACGAGTTCCGGCGCGTCGAAGCCGCGCGACGTGTCCCAGAGGATTCCGGAGACGCCGTGGAACGCGACAGGCAAGCTGGCGCGTACCTGCGGTGAAGTCACAGTGCATGTGCACCGCCTACCCTGACGGTGCACCGCGGAGGCGGAGGTATGGGAACCAAGAATCGCCCTCACCGCGAAGTCAAGAAGAAGCCGAAGGAAACCACGTCAAAGGCCCACATCCAGCCGCTCCTCGACGCGCCGCCACAGAACGTCGAGGTCATCAAACCACGGAGGAAGCCGCGGTTTGATGAGGAGTCGGAGGAAGCCTGACGCAGTCCTCGGCCCCGGACGGGGGAGCATGAGCATGACGATCACGGGGTCCGGTCAGGCGGCCGGCGCGACGCGCAACGGGGACGTGGCGGGGGACAAGGCAGCCAGCGAGCGCACGCGCGCCTTGGATGCCGCGATCCTCGCGATCGAGAAGCAGTTCGGGCGCGGCTCGATCATGCGACTCGGCTCCCGCGAGCGTCAGCAGGTTGACGCGATCCCCACTGGATCCATCGCGTTGGATCTCGCGCTCGGCGTCGGTGGCATCCCGCGCGGACGCGTGACGGAGATCTTCGGGCCGGAGTCGTCGGGCAAGACCACGCTGTGCCAGCATGTCCTTGCGGAGGCCCAACGACGCGGCGGTGTGGTGGCGTTCATCGACGTCGAGCACGCCCTCGACCCCAAATACGCCAAGGCGTGCGGCGTCAACGTCGACGAACTCCTCGTCAGCCAGCCAGATACCGGCGAGCAGGCCCTCGAGATCACGGAAACCCTGATCCGGTCCGGCGGCGTGGATTGCGTTGTGGTCGACTCGGTCGCGGCGCTGGTGCCCCGCGCCGAGATCGAAGGAGAGATGGGGGACTCCTTTGTCGGGATCCAGGCCCGGCTGATGAGCCAGGCGCTTCGCAAGCTGACCGGCGCCGTGAGCCGTTCGAACACAGCGCTGGTCTTCACGAACCAGCTGCGCGAGAAGATCGGCGTGATGTTCGGCAACCCGGAGACGACGCCTGGTGGCCGCGCCCTCAAGTTCTACGCCAGCGTGCGACTTGACATGCGCCGCATCGAAACCATCAAGCAGGGGACGGAGCCGGTCGGTAGCCGTGTCCGGGTGAAGGTTGTCAAGAACAAAGTGGCGCCCCCGTTTCGCGTCGCGGAGTTCGATGTGATGTACGGCACCGGGATCTCCCGGGAGGGCGGACTGCTGGACGTGGGCGTGGCCACGGACATCGTCAACAAGACCGGGGCGTGGTTCAACTACGGGGACACGCGCCTCGGCCAAGGGCGTGAGGCCGCCAAGGAGTTCTTACACCAGAACGCTGACGTGGCGCAGCAACTGGAGACGGAGATCCGAACCAGGGTCGCCAGCATCGACTTGCCCGTCGAGGGGATCGCCGAGGCGGAGTGAGTCGACCGGACGGTGCGGGACGGCACGGGCGGCAACTGCATGAGCCCGGCGAGCGCGCCGGAGGAGCCCAGCCAGCATGAGCCCTCCCGCCCGGACAAGAGTCCGCGGCCTGGGCAGCAGTTGACGCGTGCGCGGGCGCACGACTCCCACGCGCCCGTGCGCGCGACCGATCCGGTGATGAACACCGCGGCCCGCTTCTTGGAGTCACGCCCGCGAAGCGTGGCAGAGACGCGCCACCGGCTCGTGGACGCCGGGTATCCCGCGCTGCTCATCGACGAGGTGCTACTGCGCCTCGTCGACCTCGGCTACCTCGACGACGAGGGCTTTGCGCGGGCCTGGGTGGAGAGCCGGGACCGCGCTCATCCACGGGGAGAGGCGGCACTCCGCCGCGAGCTGTCGCAGAAGGGGATCGACACGGGCGTGATCGGCGCGGTACTGACGGAGCGACGCGCGCGGCTCGAGCCCCATGACCCGCAAGATGCCGGGTCCCGGCCATCTCGCCCGGCGGCCGAGCCAGACGCCGACGCCGCGCTTCTCCTCTTGCGACGGCGCACCCCGACGCTGCTGCGGGAGGCCGATCCCCAGACGCGCCGCCGCAAGGCGTACGCCTTGCTGGCTCGGCAGGGCTTCGACCCGGAGACGTGCCAACTCGCCCTGGAGGCGTGGTGGGCCGCCACGGGAGCACGGGACGGGACGGAATCCTTGCCCGACATCGACCACGTTTGACGCCGCCTTCGGGAGACGTATAGGCTTCGCGACGGATCACTGATGTGGCGCGCGCGAGCCAACGGCCGGGGCGCTCGGCCTGCGGTCGCGAACGCCCGATTTCTGGCCCGGCCAGCTGCGCGCCCGGGTGGGGACGCGCGGCGCACGACTCTACACAATCCACCTTCCAGCTCTTGGGCTGGACGGGAGGCATACATGCCAGACAACCCCGTCCTCCTGGCGGTGGGGGTGCTCGTCCTCGTCGCCGGCGGGGCGCTGCTCGGATTCGTGGCCCGCGGCCTGTGGGCCGCCCAGGCGGTGCGAGCCGCGCAGGACAAGGCCGGGCGGATCGTCGCTGAGGCGAGGGCGCAACAGAAGGACCTCATCCTCCAGGCGAAAGAGGAGCAGGTCCGCCTCCAGCGCGAGACATCGGACGAGGAGCGCGCCAAGCGGGCGGAGCTGGCGGTGCTGGAACACCGGCTCCTGCAGCGCGATGAGCAGCTGGACCAGCGCACCGACATGTTGGAGCAGCGAGATCGCAAGCTGCTTGAGCGAGAGCGGGAACTGCAGGAGCAGCGCGATGCCCTGAGCCGTGCGCGGCAGGAGCAGGTGGCGGCGCTGGAGCGCGTCAGTGGCATGACGGCTGGGCAAGCCAAGGCGCAGCTGCTCGAGGAAGTGCGCGAGGAGGCCGAGCATGACGCCGTTCGGGTCGCCCGCGAGATCGAACGGGAGGCCCGCGACGAAGCCGAGGACCGCGCCCGCGAGATCGTGGTGACCGCGATTCAGCGGGTCATGTCCGACCACACGGCCGAGATGACGGTCTCGGTCGTGCCCCTGCCGTCTGACGAGATGAAAGGGAGGATCATCGGTCGCGAGGGCCGCAACATCCGCGCGCTCGAGCAGGCGACCGGGATCGACCTGATCATCGACGACACGCCGGAGTCGGTGCTCATCAGCGGCTTCGACCCAGTCCGCCGTGAAATCGCTCGGCTCGCGCTGACGAA
Organism: uncultured Chloroflexia bacterium; assembly: GCA_963835945.1. Classification (GTDB taxonomy): domain Bacteria; phylum Chloroflexota; class Limnocylindria; order Limnocylindrales; family CSP1-4; genus JAJYNJ01. Next base: position 102,662 of record CAWIHR010000031.1, on the reverse strand, counting down.
GCTCATCCAGGACGGCCGGATCCACCCAGGTCGCATCGAAGAGGTCGTGGCCAAGTCACGCGCCGAGGTCGACGTGATCATGAAGCAGGCCGGCGAGCAGGCAGCCTACGACGCGGGTGTGCCGGGCCTCCCACCCGAGCTCATCAAGCTCCTCGGCAGGCTCAAGTACCGCACCAGCTACGGGCAGAATGTGCTGAAGCACGCAGTCGAGACCAGCCGCCTGGCCTCAATCATCGCGGCCGAGATGGGCGCGGACATACAGGTCGCCAAGATGGGCGGCCTGTTGCACGACATCGGAAAGGCCGTCGACCACGAGATGGAGGGGCCACACGCCGCGATCGGCGGACAGATCGCCCAACGCAACGGGCTCTCGCCCCGCGTCACCAACGCGATCGCGGCGCACCACCAAGAAGTGGAGTACGCCTGCATCGAGGCACCCATTGTCCAGATCGCCGACGCGATCAGCGCTAGCCGGCCGGGCGCACGTGGCGAGTCAATGGAAGCCTACGTCAAGCGGCTCGAAGACCTGCAGGCGATCGCTGACAGCTTCCCGGGGGTCGAACGGTCGTTTGCGGTCCAGGCCGGACGCGAGGTGCGCATCCTCGTACGGCCTGAAGAGATCGACGACCTCGCCTCGATGCGTCTGGCGCGCGACATCGTGCGAAAGATCGAGGAATCACTGACCTACCCCGGACAGATCAAGGTCACGGTGATTCGGGAGACTCGCGCCGTGGAATACGCCAAGTAGCGCCCAGATGCGCCACGAGGTTCACGAAGTCCAGGCTGCCGATCGTCTCGTCCCGGCTCCTGAGCGCCCCAGAAACGGCACCGTGCGGGTACTCATGATCGGCGATGTGATCGGCAGGCCAGGGCGAGAGGGCGTGGAGCGGCTGTTGCCGGGGCTGCGCGCTGAGCGCAGCCTGGACTTCGTAACCGCCAACGGCGAGAACGTGGCAGGTGGAATGGGCCTGACCGCGTCCACCGCTCAGGCGCTCTTCGGGGTCGGCGTCGACGTCATCACGAGCGGGAACCACATCTGGGACAAGCGCGAGATCTACGCGGAGCTCGAGCGCGAGGAACGGATCCTACGTCCGCTCAATTACGGGCACGAGGGTGTCCCGGGCCGGGGCTGGGGCATCTTCCACGCCGCCGACGGCAGCGAGATCGCCGTCCTCAACGCCCAGGGTCGCACCTACATGCAGCCGATCGAGAACCCGTTCACCGCCGTCCGACAGCTGCTCGAGGAGGGAGCCGACGAGCTCCCCGCCGTTCGGATCGTGGACTTCCATTGCGAGATCACGAGCGAGAAGAACGCCTTCGGCCTGCACCTCGACGGCCTGGTCAGCGCCGTGTGCGGCACGCATACGCACGTGGTGACGGGGGACGAGCGCATCCTGCCGCGGGGAACGGCCTACCTGACCGACATCGGGATGACCGGGCCCGTCTACAGCGTGATCGGGTTCGAGCCGCGCACCGTGCTGCCGCGCTTTCTCAACGGCCTTCCTACGAGGTTCGAGGTCGGGAGCGGGCCGGTCGTCTTCAACGCGGTCCAGATCGACATCGACACGGCCACCGGCCGTGCGCTCCACGTCGAGCGGGTCAGCCGCATGGTGGAGTCCTGACGAGCTCGGTGGATCGCTCGTGACGCTCCCTCGGCGTAACCGGATCGATTTGCACTGCCACACCGCGCGATCCGACGGCGTGCTCCGTCCGTCCGATCTGCTAGCAGCGATGCGCGACTGGGGGATCGCGCTGGCCTCCATCACCGACCACGACACGCTCGATGGGTATCGCGAGCTTCGCGCGGCGGGGGAGGGTGACGGTTACCCACGGCTGCTGCCCGGCGTCGAGATCAACGGTGTCGCACACGATGTTCCCGGGCTATGGGAAGCAGAGCTGCACATCCTAGGCTACGGCATGGACCCGGATGACGCGACCTTCGAGGCCGTACTCGCCGACCAGCGACGGTTGCGGGCGCAGCGCACGGACATGATCGTAGAGCGCCTTCGCACCATTGGGATGCCCGTGGACGCGCACCTGCCAAGAGCGTTGGGGTCGGGGGTGACTTCGCGCGGCCGACCGCACGTCGCCCGCGCGCTGGTCGCCGCCGGTCACGCAGAAAGCGTGGAAGACGCGATGAGAAGGATCCTGGCGCACGGCGCGCCAGGATACGTGCCGCGTCAGGGGCTGAACCCGCGGGAGGCGATCGACGCGATCAGGGCTGCTGGCGGACTAGCGTCGCTAGCGCACTTCCGCGAGGCACCCGACCGGCCGGAGGTGATCAAGCGGCTGTGTGATTGGGGTCTAGGCGGGATCGAGGCGTACTACGTCTCGTTCGACGAGACCGCGCGGGCCGCCGTTGCGCGCGTGGCTGCCGAGCACGGACTCCTAGCGACCGGGGGCAGCGACTTCCACGGCGACACGTGGACGTACGAACAGGCGCAGGGGGCGTGCCACGTGCCAGACGACGTCGGGGAAAAGCTGCTGGCCGCGCTGGCACCGCACGCCGCGCACGGGCGCGTGGCCGCGTTGGGGCCCGAACCGGTCCGCCATTAGACTGAGTCAACGATGACGACCCGACAGCTTCCCGTCCTCGAATTCCCGGCTCGGGTGACCTCTGCCCCGCCGCGGCACCCCGAACCCGCCGCGGGCACGCTCGACGAGTTCGTCACGGACGATCTGGCGCTGCCGCGCTTCCACGTTTGGACGCTCGGATGTCAGATGAACCAGTCCGATTCTGAGCAGATGGCCGGCTCCCTGCTGGCCGCGGGCTGCGCCGAGGCGCCTGACATCGGAGAGGCCGACCTGATCGTCATCAACAGCTGCGCGATCCGCGAAACCGCCGAAGCCAAGGTCATCGGGCGACAGGGGCAGCTGGTCCGCCTCAAGAAGGCGAACCCGGCATTGCGCGTGGTCCTTACCGGCTGCGCCGTCCGCGTCGAGAACCGCCACCGGCTCGCACGCTGGTATCCCGCCGTGGATCTCTTCCTCCGCCCGGATGAGGAGCCCGAGCTGGTTGCCCGTCTGGGCCTCGCCAGCGCCACCGCCCCGGGCCTGTTCGCACGTTCTGCAGAACCGCGCCTACTGACCATACCGACACCTGCACCCGCCGCCGGGCAGGCCGTTGCACCCGCCCACGACGCTGCGGCACGGCACGCGAACGCGGCCACCGCAGACGCACTTCCGGCCGTCCGTGCGGACGCCGTGTCGGGGGACCGCGTCGCACGACGGAGTGCCCTCCAAGCGTGGCTGCCGATCATCTACGGCTGCGACAAGACCTGCACCTACTGCATCGTGCCGTTCAGCCGAGGGCCGGAGCGGAGCCGTCCATTCGACGACGTCCTCGAAGAGGCGGGCCGCCTAGCTGCCGCTGGTTACCGCGAAGTCACGCTGCTCGGTCAGAACGTCAACTCCTACGGACACGACCTGCCGTCCGAGCCACGCTTCGCCCACATCCGGCGCGCGCGGGAGCTCGGACATCAACTCGACCTGGACGGCCGGCCCGACATCGCTGAGCTGCTGTGGGCGATCGACGCGATCCGCGCGGCAGACGGCAAGCCAGCGATCCCGCGGCTGCGGTACATCACGTCCCACCCCTGGGACCTCGGCGACCGACTCATCGCGGCGATGGCCGAGTGCCGGGCGGTCTGCGAGCATCTCCATCTGCCCGTCCAATCAGGCTCCGACACCGTTCTACGACGGATGGGCCGGCAGTACACTGTCGCCTCGTACCTGAACCTCGTGGAGCGGCTGCGTGCGGCCGTGCCCGGGATCTGTCTGACAACCGATGTCATCGTCGGGTTCTGCAGTGAGACCGAGGAGCAATTCCGGGAGACGCTCGCCCTACTCGAACATGTCCGGTTCGATACCGTCTTCGCGGCCGCCTTCTCGCCCAGACCGGGCACGCCAGCCGCCGGTCTCCCCGACGACGTGCCTCCCGACGACAAGCGGCGCCGCCTCAACGAACTGCTCGCGCTGCAGGAGCGGATCGGCTGGGCGCGCAACCGTGCCTGGATTGGACGGACGACGGAGGTGCTGGTCGACGGCATCGACCGACCGCGCGGGCACGATCACGGCGACGAACCCGCCGGCGCCCCGGCGCCCCAAGGGCACATTCGGCTTGGCGGCCGCAACCGTGAGAATAAGCTCGTACACCTGACTGGGCCCGCGGACCTGGTCGGGCGGCTTGTCCACGTGCGGGTGGAACGCGCGGGGCCGTACTCACTGACCGGCACGCTCGTCGACGCGAGCATCTGACGCCGTGCCCTCCGTGTCGGCCGGCGTCTCGGCGGAGGAGGGGAGCGGGCTCGGTCCCGCACTCCCGCCGCTCGTCGTGATTGCCGGCGCGACAGCCACAGGCAAGACGCGCCTCTCACTGCGTCTTGCCGCCGCCATCGGCAACGTCGAGATCGTCTCGGCGGACTCGCGGCAGGTCTACCGAGGCATGGATATCGGCACGGCCAAGGTGTCGCATGCCGAACGTGCCAGCGTGCCCCACCACGGCCTGGACCTTGTCGACCCGGACGAGCCCTTTAGCGTCTCGCTGTACCAGCGGCACGCGCTCGACGCGCTAGCGGGGATCGCTCGCCGCGGCCGGATCGCCCTGCTGGTCGGCGGCACAGGACTGTACCTGCGCGCCGTCGCGCGCGGCGTCCCGTTCTGGGACGCACCCCACGACGGGCTGCTACGGGCGCAGCTCGAAGCGGAGCTCGCGGCAGAGGGGCTGGCCGCGCTCGTCGCCCGATTGCGGCGCGAGGCGCCCAGCGTGGCCGTGCGGACCGACCTTGCCAATCCCCGTCGCGTGGTGCGTGCCCTAGAACGAGTCGCCGCCGAGGGTGACCAGGCGCCGCCCGAGCCGCTCGGCTACCCCGGGCCCGTGCTGTGGTTGGGGCTCGCCGTTGAGCACGCGACACACCGGACGTGGATCGCCAACCGCGCTGCTGGACAGTACGCGGGCGGGCTGATTCGGGAAGCGGCCGGGCTGGCCGCGCGGTTCGACCCGACGCTGCCGGCCCTCAGCGCGATCGGATACCGCGAGGCGATCGATGTGGCACGGGGGCGGCGGACCACCGCCGAGGCGCTGGCCGAGACAATCGTGCGAACCAGGGCGTATGCCCGGCGTCAGCGGACCTGGTTCCGGGCCGAGCCGGGGATCCGCTGGGTCGACGCGGTGCAAGACCCCTACCCCGAGGCCCTGCAGGCCGTGCGCCGGTTCCTGGAGTCGTCCGAACCGTAGCCGAGAGGTCGCTCCCGTCGGGCGGGGGGCTCCAAACTGTCGACTTGGGGAACCCGGTCGCCGGACCGCAGGCACGGGTGCGGTACAGTTGCCGGCAACCGACCAACCGGAGGACCATGGCCCGACTCATCGAACTCGAACCACCGCGCGAGCGAGCGTTCCTCGTCGCCGTCGACACCGGGACGGAGCCTGGCTGGACGGCGGAGGAATCCGTGAGCGAGTTGGCCGCGCTGGCAGACACGGCCGGTGCCGAGGTGGTGGGCGCCGAGTGGCAGACGCGCCGCGTGCCCGATCCGACCTGGTACCTGGGCAAGGGCAAGGCCCAGGAGCTCGTGCAGGCCCGCTCAGAGACGGGCTTCACGCTGCTGATCGCGGACGACGAACTCACGCCGAACCAGCAGCGCTCGCTCGAGGAGGTCGTGGGCTGCAAGGTCCTCGATCGCAGCGGACTCATCCTCGACATCTTCGCCCAGCACGCCCGGACGCACGAGGGCCGTCTGCAGGTTGAACTTGCCCAGCTGGAGTACCAGCTGCCTCGGCTGACTCGGCTGTGGACGCACCTGTCGCGGACAGGCGGTGGCATCGGCACGCGCGGCCCCGGCGAGTCGCAGCTCGAGACCGACCGGCGCCTGATCCGGGAACGGATCCGCCGCCTTCGGGAACGACTGGAGGATGTGCGTCGCCAGCGCGAGACCGCCTCCCGGTCACGCGACCGGCGGCTGGTCCCCACCGTGGCGATCGTCGGCTACACGAACGCGGGCAAGTCCACGCTGCTGAACGCCCTCGTCGGATCGGAGGCTGCCGTGGCCGAAGACCGGCTCTTCGCGACCCTCGACCCGACTAGCCGCGCCGTGAGGCTGGGGGACGGACAGTCCGCGATCGTCACCGACACAGTCGGCTTCATCCACAAGCTCCCGCACCAGCTAGTCGACGCCTTCCGCGCGACGCTCGAGGAGGTGACACGAGCTGACGTCCTGCTGGAGGTGGTGGATGCGTTCGACCCGCACGTCGCCGAGCACCGAACCACAGTGCAGCTGGTGCTCGGTGAGCTGGGCGCGGACGAGAAACCGCGCCTGGTGATCTACAACAAGGCCGACCTGCTCGAGTCGGGCGCTCGCGAGGAGGCAAACCCGGCGCCGATGATCGGGGACGCCGTCCTGATCTCGGCACTGACGGGGTACGGAATCGACACCTTGCGGACGCGCCTGTCGGCGCAGTTGGCCGACCTCTGGGAGGACATCGACGCTATCGTGCCCTACACGGTCGGCGAGCTGATCGCGCGGATCCGGGAGCGCGGCACAGTCGACATCGAGTACCGAGCCACGGACGTGCGGGTTCGAGGACGCGTGGCGCCGCAACTGGCGGGCGAACTGCGCGCGGCCGCCCGAGCCGTTCTGGTCCAGCAGGGCTGATGCCGACCGAACCGTTGGACGTCATCTCCTTCGACGCCTTCGAGTCGCTGGTGGAGGCGGCGCTCGATGGCCTGCCGGCGGTCTTCCGCGACCGTCTCGACACGGTGGCCGTGGTAGTCGAAGACGAGCCCACGTCGGGCCAGCTCGCACAGGCACGCGCACCCGGGCTACTCGGGCTCTACACGGGCGTGCCGCGGACAGCCTACGGGGCGAGCGATGCGGCCGCGCCGAGCAAGATCACCATCTTCCGGGGCCCGCACCTGCGTGTCTTTCGCGACCCTGATGGGCTGGCACAGGGCGTCACCGCTACGGTGCGGCACGAAGTCGCCCACCACTTCGGGATTTCCGACGCCCGGCTCGAGGAGCTGACGCGCGGGCGCCGTTGATCGAGTGTCGGGACGACAGTACGGCAACACCGGGCGCTCGCTCGGCTTATCCTCCGCGCCGCGAGCCGCCGGTCCAGTGTCGTGCCGGTTGGCGAGATCCGAATCCTGGAGGAGGCCAGAATGATCGTGCCCCTCTCCGTGCTGGAGTTCCGGGACCGGGCGGCGACGTACTTCGCCGGGCGGGTCGGCGTTATCGACGGCGAACACCGCTTCACCTACCGCGAGTACGCCGAGCGCACGCACCGGCTTGCCAGCGCGCTCCGCGGCCTAGGGCTTATGCCCGGTGACCGCGTGAGCTTCATCTCGTACAACACGCACCAGTTACTCGAGGCGTACTACGGCGTCATTGAGGCAGGTGGCGTGCTCAACCCGGTTAACCTAAGGCTGACGCCGGACGACATCGCCTTCATCCTTGACCACTCCGCGTCGAAGGTCGTCTTCTACCACGCTGACTTCGCGCCGCTCGTCAACCAGATCGTGCCGGGACTTGCCGCGCGCCCCGCCTGCGTCGTCATGGAGAGCGAGACACAGGGGGTCGCCGACTACGAGTACGAGACGCTACTGGCCAACGCATCCACCGACGAACCGCCGGCGCAGGCCGATGAGAACGCCGTGGCCGAGCTCTTCTACACGAGCGGGACCACGGGTCGACCGAAGGGCGTGGCGCTATCCCACCGCGCGCTCTACCTGCACGGCCTCCAGACCGCCCTGTCGCTCGGCGTCACCGACGCGGACACGATCCTCCACGTGGTGCCGCTCTACCACGTGAACGGCTGGGGGGCACCGCACTGGACGACGCTGGTGGGCGGCCAGCACGTCATGCTGCGCCACTTCGACCCCACCACCCTGATGTCGCTCGTGGAGCGACATCACGTCACCTACCTGCTGGCGGTCCCGACGATCTTCAACGCGGTGCTGAACAGCCCGGACCTCGGCAAGTACGACCTCTCCAGCCTGCGGCGCTTGCTGGTGGGCGGTGCGCCGTCGTCGCCCACGCTGATCCGCTCGCTTGAGAAGAGGCTTGGCGTGCAGGCCGTGTCCGGATACGGCCTCAGCGAGACCTCGCCCGTGCTAGCCATCGCCTGGCCGCGGCGGCATCTCCTGAAGGCCGAGCCAGCGGAGCGACGGCTTGAGCGGCAGGCGACCACGGGGTGGGCTTTGCCCGGTGTCAGAATCCGCGTCGTGACGGGGGAGGGGACCGATGTCACGGCGGACGACGAGCAGATCGGCGAGGTCGTCGTCCGTTCGAACGTCGTCATGGACGGCTACTACCGGGACACGGAGGGGACCGCGGCGGCGATCCGCGATGGGTGGTTCCATACCGGCGACATGGCCACCATCGACGAACACGGTTACATCACGATCAAGGACCGCCTGAAGGACGTGATCATCAGTGGGGGCGAGAGCATCTCGTCGGTCGAGATCGAGCGCGCGCTCGAGGAGTTCCCTGGGCTGCTCGAGGCGGCGGTGGTGGCGGCTCCCGACGAAGCCTGGGGTGAGACCCCTGTGGCAATCGTCGCGCTCAAACCCGGCGTGACCGCGACGGCCAACGACGTAATCGCCTTCCTCCGAGAGCGACTGGCGGGCTTTAAGGTGCCGAGGCAAGTCGTGTTCCGCGAGGACCTGCCGAAGAGTGGTACCGGCAAGATCCTGAAGAGGGCGCTGCGCGAGCCGTTCTGGAGCGGCTACGAGAAGCGGGTGCACTGACGTCAGGGCAGTCCGGAGTTGTGACCGACAGCTCGCAGCCACAGCCGCGAGACGGCGCCGCGGCTCCGGTACCAATGGCGCTGCCGAGGAGTCCTTCCTGCGCATCCCCTCGCCCTGGCACGCGGCCTATCGTGCGAGCATGAACGAGATCGAGATGTTGAGCGCGGTCAACACAAACCTCCAGCAACGGGAGGATGCCCTGACTCGCTCGCTCAGCCTGCTGGACCATGAGCGCGAGATCGTCCGTCGCCAGCTCGGCCTTGTCGCAGAGTTGCTCACGCTCGAACAGCAACGGGTCGCCGCACAAGCTGGAGAGGCACCCGAGACCGAAGCCTGGGTCCCGGGCGAGCACACGTCGTTCGCGACGTCCACGCCCGAGCCAAGGCCAGCGCCCGACGCCCAGGCCGAGGACCAAGCCAAACCGCCGACGACGCAAGAGGCTCAAGCCGATCCAATGCTCGAATCCGAGCCGGAGCCGGATCCCGAGGCTCACGTCGACGACGGGTTCGAGACGGTGACACAGATAGGGGCGGCTGCCGAACCGACCGGGATGCCGGAAACGCAGACCGACGGCGAGTCCGAGCCCACGGAGGCGCACAACAGCGACCTCCTCTGGCGCATCGAGCAGCTCCGGCGCCTCCGCGCGAACCTGGCCGTCGCCTCACCGGGCGTGCCGGACGATGCCGGGAACGCTCACTGAGCTTTACGGGCAGTGGCCAACCGACTGGGTCTCGACCTCGAACGAGCGATCCGCAAGGCGAACCTCACACCCTCGGACGTGGCGCGCTTTGCCGACGTGCCGCCGGGCTGGCTTGAGTCGGTCATGGCAGGCGCACAGATCCCCCCTGGGTCGAAGAAGCTGGCACGCCTCACGGACGCCATCGGCGCCCTCGGTATGCAACCAGTTGCACCTCAGGCCGAGCCTGATCGCGTAACTGAACCCCAACTCGCCCACGCCGAGCGCTGCTGCGCGCCCGCAAGCGAGCTGACCGCTGCGGCAGCCGCCATCTCCGCTCAAACCGCGTCACTCGTCACCCTGGCCCGCAACATGACCGACCTGGCCGAGAGTCAGGCACGACTCGACCAAACACTGATCCGACTCGTCGCCGCCCTGAACGCTCTACTTGATCTCCCGGGCCCACCGGCCCCAAAGGATCCGCCATCCTAGGGAGACCATCACCCCGGAGATGGGGCCAGCTCCGCCAGCATCGCCACGGCACGATTCTCGAGCCTTCCGACGACTCTCACTTCCGATAAGATAAGTTATGTAACATAGTGCCCAGGTGGACGCGCGTGCCCGGCCGCCGGTGGGTTGGGAGATGATCCCTGGGCCCGTAAGGCCGCGGAGCGACACTGAGTTTGGGGGCTACACGCCGGGCGCAGGGCTCTCAACGGGCGGGCTGCGATAGCTTTGGAGTTAGGCGCGGCGGTTATGCAGGTGGCCAACGGGGGCAACGCGCCTAGCCTAGCGAGACCGCCTCGAGCCCCGAGCGTCGGCGGTCGCAGGTCACGTCCCGTAGCGTGGTGTAACAGCGCGGGTGGCCGAGATGAAGAATGGCCACCGCGTCATCCTCGCGTCGTTGGAGTAGCAACCGACGACACGGAGGGGAGACCACGATGGCCGACGAGAGAATGGGCCTGCTCGAGCTGCTCCGCAAGGCCGGTGCCGACGGCAACGTCGACGTGCTGCGCGAGGGGGTGCGGGTCCTCGCTGAGGCGCTCATGGAGGCCGAGGTCAGCGAGCTGACGGGGGTGCCTCGCGGTGAGCGGGCACCAGACCAGCGCCTCACCCACCGCAACGGCTATCGGGAGCGGCGCTGGGATACCCGCGTCGGCACGATCGATCTGTCCATCCCCCGCGTCCGCGACGGCAGCTACTTCCCGAGCCTCCTCGAGCCTCGCCGGCGCGCCGAGCGGGCCCTCCTCGCCGTCGTCCAGGAGGCCTATGTGCTGGGCGTCTCGACCCGCCGCGTCGAGGATCTGGTCGAGGCCCTCGGGATCGCCTCGCTCTCGAAGAGCGAGGTCAGCCGCATCTGCGCCGCTCTCGATGCGGAGGTCGAGGCGTTCCGGCATCGCTCGCTGTTGGGCGAGCGCTACCCCTACCTGTTCCTCGACGCCACCTACGTGAAGGTTCGCGACGCGGGGCGGGTGGTGAGCATGGCGTGTCTCGTGGCGATCGGGGTGGCGGCCTCGGGCGAGCGGCGTGTGCTGGGGCTCGATCTGGCGGCCGGCAACGACGAGGGCAACGCCTGGTCCGCCTTTGTGCGGGGGCTCCTCGAGCGCGGCCTCGCCGGCACCCGGCTCGTCATCAGCGACGCCCAGCGGGGCATCGTGGAGGCCGTGCGCAGCCAGCTCCTGGGCGCCGCATGGCAACGGTGTCGCGTGCATGCCACACGGAACGCCCTCGATCTCGTACCCCGCGGCTCCCAGGATATGGTGGCAGCCGCCATCCGCAGCGTCTTCGAGCAGCCTGACGAGACCTCGGCATCCGAGCAGCTGCGCCGGGTGTCGGACGGCCTGTCTGCTCGCTTCCCTGCCGTCGCCGAGTTGCTCACTGATGCCGAAGCGGACCTCCTCGTCCACTTCACCTTCCCCGAGGCCCACCGCCGGCAGATCCGCTCGACAAACCCGCTCGAGCGCCTGAACAAGGAGGTCAAGCGCCGCACCGCGGTGGTGGGGATCTTCCCCTCCCGGGCCAGCGTCCTGCGTCTGGTCGGCATGGTCCTCGCCGAGCAGGACGACGAGTGGCAGGACGGGCGGCGTTACTTCAGCCCCGAGTCGATGGCCTTGATCGACGCGCTCCCTCACGAGGAGGTGCCAGCGCTGCTGATGGCGAGCTGATCAGAGAGGGCGTGAGGACGACGCGCTGTTACACCACATCGTGGGACTTGACCCGGTCGCAGTTGAGCGCACGGGGAATGTAGAGCTCGGATGGACAGTGAGCTCCGAGCGTGATGGCGGTTCGGGCGGGACGGGGTCGTAGGATATCGCACGGCTGTTCTATAGATCCTCGGCTAGTTGCCTGAGGCGTTGACCTCGGTCCCCTGCTTGCGCGAGCGGGTGGCGGGATTTCACGCCCTAAGTCCGGCGCGGCGCTGCGGCTATGCCATGGTCGGCGGGTCGGACGCCTACATCGCGCGCTGAGTCGGGCGCGGACAGACCCGTTTCAACGGGACACTACCGTCGCCCTCCTGACCGCGATCCATCCGTGCGACACGTGGGCTGAAGGATCGCGCTCGCCCTTTCGCGACATCGTCCGCAGGGCAGGAGAGGCGTTCGTCAGGCCATTAGGGTAGCCCACATCCCAAAGCCGGCATCGGATGCGCTCACGGCAGTTCGGAGTCACATTGGGATCTCGGCGCTCGCCCAGGGACGGTGTCCTCGGCAGCTGCCATCGACCGGCCTGATCTCGAGACCAGTCGGAAGGTCGCCACCATGCCGCCCAGAATCGGGCAACATATCGCGCAGGAGCGCGCAGATCGTATCCGGATTGCCGTGGGAGGACCCTTATGCAGGAGATCGAGCTCGAGGTCCGCAACCCGTCGGGACTGCACGCGCGCCCGGCATCCGTGTTCGTCAAGGCGGCGGCGGGGTTCCGCTCGCGAGTTCAGATTCTGAACTTGAGCCGCGGCACGAAGCCAGGCGATGCGAAGAGCATCCTGACCATGCTGACCGCTGGTGTAAAGCAGGGGCACGTCGTGCGGATCACGGCAGAGGGTGAGGACGAGGCCGACGCCGTCGCGTCGTTGGCCGAGCTCGTTCGGTCCGGCATGGGCGAACCCGTGGATTAATCACGGCCGCACGCTAACTGGGCGGCGATCCAACAACGGCTGTCGATCGCCGAGGCGAGAGTCAGCGCGACCGGGCCAGCGGCCGCGGCACGTATCGAGATGCCTAGAGCCCCTCGTCGTCCCTGCCGCCCTCCCCTGCCGCAGCGGGTTCCAGGCAGGGTTGGGCCACCGGGAGTGGGCGCATGCGGGCCACAAGTTCCGAGCGCTGGGCACGGTACTCCCGCTTCGAGATCAGCCGGTTTCGCCGCAGCCCCTGGAGTTCGAGCAGGGCGGCGACGACGTCCGCCTGCCGTGGCTCCCGATCACCGACGGGCTGCCGGGCCTGCGGCGTATTGACCGCTGGGGCGGCCTCAGCGGGGGACAGAGCTTCGCTCGGCCGTGATGCCAGGAGCCGATCGAGCCGCTCCTGCAGGCGTCGCTCGAGCTCGTCCGCGTCCGGGGAGTGGCTTGTACCAACGGCAGGCTCGCGCACCTCGGAGTGGCGGTCGGGCGCCCAGGCCTCAAGCAGGACGAGCAGCCCGAGCAGCACGAAGACGAGGGGCCAGTAGTCGGCCAGACGGGACGTGTCGAGCGCGAGCACGCCCAGGGTGTCGGAAAGCAGGAGCCCGCCGATCACCACGAGGATGCACCCCCAGGACGACTAGTCCCCGGCGTCCCACCAGCCACCCCTCCGCTGTGCGATGTCGCTGGCTCCGGTCCGGGTCCGACCGAGGCGCCGCTCGGACGCGCCCGGCCGAGCACCGGACTGCGCGGGCTCTGGCGGCGACGACGCCCCCTCCTGCCTCGACCCCGACGCTGCGTTGGACAGTAGCGCGTCCAGCGTGCGCCGCAGTTCCGCGTCGTCACGCGTAGCAGGGCCGCTCATCAGGCGCCGTCCGTCCCATCAGCGACACCCCGAGACCCGGAAGGAAACCCGGGTACCCGCCGAGGAAGTCCGCGACCTGCGGTCAAGTCCCACGATGTGGTGTAACAGCGCGTCGTCCTCACGCCCTCTCTGATCAGCTCGCCATCAGCAGCGCTGGCACCTCCTCGTGAGGGAGCGCGTCGATCAAGGCCATCGACTCGGGGCTGAAGTAACGCCGCCCGTCCTGCCACTCGTCGTCCTGCTCGGCGAGGACCATGCCGACCAGACGCAGGACGCTGGCCCGGGAGGGGAAGATCCCCACCACCGCGGTGCGGCGCTTGAGCTCCTTGTTCAGGCGCTCGAGCGGGTTTGTCGAGCGGATCTGCCGGCGGTGGGCCTCGGGGAAGGTGAAGTGGACGAGGAGGTCCGCTTCGGCATCAGTGAGCAACTCGGCGACGGCAGGGAAGCGAGCAGACAGGCCGTCCGACACCCGGCGCAGCTGCTCGGATGCCGAGGTCTCGTCAGGCTGCTCGAAGACGCTGCGGATGGCGGCTGCCACCATATCCTGGGAGCCGCGGGGTACGAGATCGAGGGCGTTCCGTGTGGCATGCACGCGACACCGTTGCCATGCGGCGCCCAGGAGCTGGCTGCGCACGGCCTCCACGATGCCCCGCTGGGCGTCGCTGATGACGAGCCGGGTGCCGGCGAGGCCGCGCTCGAGGAGCCCCCGCACAAAGGCGGACCAGGCGTTGCCCTCGTCGTTGCCGGCCGCCAGATCGAGCCCCAGCACACGCCGCTCGCCCGAGGCCGCCACCCCGATCGCCACGAGACACGCCATGCTCACCACCCGCCCCGCGTCGCGAACCTTCACGTAGGTGGCGTCGAGGAACAGGTAGGGGTAGCGCTCGCCCAACAGCGAGCGATGGCGGAACGCCTCGACCTCCGCATCGAGCGCTGTGCAGATGCGGCTGACCTCGCTCTTCGAGAGCGAGGCGATCCCGAGCGCCTCGACCAGATCCTCGACGCGGCGGGTCGAGACGCCCAGCACATACGCCTCCTGGACGACGGCGAGGAGGGCCCGCTCGGCGCGCCGACGTGGTTCGAGGAGGCTCGGGAAGTAGCTGCCGTCGCGGACGCGGGGGATGGACAGATCGATCGTGCCGACGCGGGTATCCCAGCGCCGCTCCCGATAGCCGTTGCGGTGGGTGAGGCGCTGGTCTGGTGCCCGCTCACCGCGAGGCACCCCCGTCAGCTCGCTGACCTCGGCCTCCATGAGCGCCTCAGCGAGGACCCGCACCCCCTCGCGCAGCACGTCGACGTTGCCGTCGGCACCGGCCTTGCGGAGCAGCTCGAGCAGGCCCATTCTCTCGTCGGCCATCGTGGTCTCCCCTCCGTGTCGTCGGTTGCTACTCCAACGACGCGAGGATGACGCGGTGGCCATTCTTCATCTCGGCCACCCGCGCTGTTACACCACGCTACGGGACGTGACCCGACCTGCCCTAGCCTCGACACACGCTAGGCGTCCTCCGCGCCATGGTGGACACCGCATGATGACCATCGAACCCGAGCCTGGGCGACAGCATACGCGGAGCACGGTCCGCACCAGCTGGGCCATTGCAGCGTCAACCGCGATTCTTGCGGTCGACGCTTCGACGGCCATCCAGCTTCGCGATCAGCTTGGGCAAGATCATTCGGTGGGCTTGGCCGCGTTGCCTGTCATCGACATGTCCGCGACCGCTTTGTCTGCCATATAGAACATCTGTCTAATATCACGGGCAGGACGGCCCTCCCCGCCGATGTCGAAGGAAGTGTGCTCCGAAGGGCGAAGACGATCGGCACACGCGGAACACAAGATGGGAGACTCGCATAGCCGGGGTGGGCGCCAGCGCGCACCAGCGACCCGCATTCCCCTCTCCACGGATAGCCGATCCGTACTAACCGTCAAACGAATGGTGGTGCGCGGGCACACCACCTAATGGTCCGGCGCGTCTTGCGGATGCTAGGATTTTGGTACGCCCCCTGACTTGGTTGGGAGATCTCCGTGCGGCGGAAGCGGCGGATCCTGCGCGAGCTCCGTCTGAAGATCAGGGAGCTCGAGCATCGGGCACGGGAAAGAGAGCTCCTCGCGGAGCAAGGTCAGTTTCTCGGGGCGTGCCAGACCACCGACGAGGCGTACGCCGTCGCCGCCAGGTGCGCGTCGGTGCTGTTCCGAGGCGACGCCGGATCCCTCTCCGAGATCACCACCGGCCGCGGTGGCGTCCTGCCCATCGCGGCCTGGGGCAACCCGCCTCCCGGCCAACGAGTCTTCGCCACCACGGAATGCTGGGCGCTGCGGCGCGGGCGGGTGCACGTCGTCGACGACACTGCCGCCGGCGTGCTGCGCTGCGGTCACGTCGCCGAGCCCGTCGGAACAGGGCTCCTGTGCGTGCCGCTCGTGGCCCAGGGAGAGACTGTCGGGCTACTTCACCTGCAGGTCCGCCGGCGGGTGCGCCGGAAGAAGCGAGCGGCCTTGCTGGCCGATCGGGAGCGGCTGGCCGTCGTCTTCGGCGAACAGATCGCCCTGGCGCTCGCCAACATCCGGCTGCGGGCCACCCTCCGCGAGCAGTCGTCGCGGGACCCGCTGACCGGCCTCTTCAATCGCCGCTACATGGAGGAGTCGCTCGATCGTGAGTTGCGCCGGGCGACGCGCGAAGAGTACAGCCTCGGCGTCATCATGGCCGACCTTGACCATCTCAAGGCATTCAATGACGCACACGGGCATGCTGCCGGCGACATGGCCTTGCAGCTCGTCGGCACCTTCCTCCACGGCGCGGTCCGCGGTGAGGACGTCGCGTGCCGGTTCGGCGGCGAGGAGTTCGTGGTGATCCTCCCGAAGGCGACGCTGGAGGACACGAGGCGCCGCGCGGAGGCGCTGCGTCTCGGCGTGGCGAGCCAGCGCGTGGAGCCGCGGGGCCCCACGCTGCCCGCCGTGACCATGTCGCTCGGCGTCGCGGCGTTCCCAGACCACGGCGCCAGCGCAGAGGCGCTCCTCCAGGCCGCGGACCAGGCGCTCTATCGAGCCAAGGCCGCCGGTCGGGATCGCGTGGCGGTCGCCGGGTCCGCGGAGCCGCGGGGCATCGACGTGACTACCGACCCGGTCTGAGCGCAGCGGTGAGTGGCCATTCGGAGACCAACGTCGTTGCGCCTCGTAGGCGGCATCAGGGAACGTGATCGACTGCAGGCTCATCCATCCGCCGGGCATGAGCGCCGCGTCGCAGACCTCGAAGAACGTCGCGTACGGAGGACCGGGCGAGCCCGCCTAGGCCCGAGACCGGCCCGACCGGCCAATTCAGCCTAGCCAAAGGACCCGCGACGGACCCTCCTCCGGCACATCACAGTCGCCTCGCGAGCCCCGACAGTGACAGCACCGGCGATAGGTGGGTCCCCATGAGGTTCGACGTCGCGTCTGTGATCGCCCTAGAACCGTCTGTCGTGCCGTTGAAACAATCGAGTGCGCGAAGCGCGTCGCCGACCGGCGTCACTGGCCCTCCGCTTCCCGGGTCGCGGCATAGGCGACACAGCGGATGACCCAGCCGCGCGCAGCCCGACAGTCGGCGGCACCCGACAACGGCGAGCCCGAGTCGCGGGTCGCGGACGTCCGCGACCGCGTCATCGTCGCGTTCGCCAGCCAGGGAGGATCCACGGCAGAGATCGCGCAAGCCGTCGGGATCGCGCTCCTGGAAGCTGGCTGCGACATCGACGTCCGACCCGCCCGGCAGGTCGACCGGCTGGCGGGGTTCACCGCTGTGATCGTTGGCAGCGGCCTCTACCACGGCGCATGGCTGCCGGAGGCGTTCAAGTTCCTGCAGCGCCACCGCCGGACGCTCACCACTCTGCCCGTCTGGCTGTTCGACAGTGGCCCGCTCGACACTTCGGCGGGGGAGCGGCTGCTGCCCCTGCCCGCTGGCGTGGCAAACCTCGCGCGAGACATCGGGGCGCGCGGTCACATCACGTTCGGCGGCAAGCTGGGGCTCACCGGGCTAAACATGGAAGAGCGCATGCTGGTGCTGGAGGGGCACGGCGGCGACTTCCGCAACTTCGATGACGTGCGCGCCTGGGCCGAGCGCATCGCGGTCGAGTTGGCGCGAGACAGCTCTGCGCGTCGCTGACACGCCGGGCGAACGAGCTCGACGGGCGGGAGCCTACCGGTAGTTCTCGAACTGGATGGCCACGGGGTACTCGTCCGCCGTCAGGCGGAGCCGGGCGATCACCTTCTGCAGCTCATCCTTGCTCTTGCCCGAGACGCGAACGGCGTCACCCTGGATCTGCGGCCGCACCTTCGGGAACTCGTCCCTGACCAGCTTCGCGATCTTCTTCGCCAGGTCCTCGTGGAGGCCGCGCCGCAATCCGATCCGCTGGCGAACCGTGCCCTTGCCAGCGAGCTCGATCGCACCCCAGTCGAAGATCTTGAGTGAGAGCCCCCGCCTGACCGCCTTGGACTCGATCAGCTCGCGGACCGCCTTGGCCCGGTACTCATCGGATGTCCGGAGGGCGATCTCGTCCTTGCCCAGGTCCAGCTGGACGGTGATGTTGCGGAAGTCGAAGCGTGCGGCGACCTCGCGGCGTACCTGGTCGAGCGCGTTCACCAGCTCCTGGTGGTCGAAGTCACTGACGACATCGAACGAGACGTCGCCGGCCATCCCCTCCCCCTTTCAGCGGTCCGCGCCGTCCCCCGGCGGGGGCTCGGGGGGGAAGGTGGTGTCGGTGCCGACTACGCGCTCCAGCGTCCAGTGCCGCTCGCGGACGATCAGCCGCTGGTCGTCGAGCTCGAACGTCGCAAAACCGCGCGCGCGCACCCGCTCCGCCGTGGCGCGCCGGGTCCAGGCGCCGTGCCAAGACGTCAGCACAGTTGGGCCTGATATCCAGATGCGTTCCGCATCGAACTCTACGTTCGCCTCTTGCCCAATCGTGTCGTTCCAGTGGGCGCGGATGGCGAGCTCGCCGGTGGCGTGGTCCCCGAACGGGTCGGCACGCAGATCCGCGTCGTCGCGATAGAGCAGCATGATGGCGTCGACGTCGCGCGCCTCGCGTGCCTGCCGGTAGTGCGCAACCAGGTCGTCCCCGTCGCCCCGAACCAGTGTTGGCATCCGTCAAGTCTACCGGCGGCGGGAGCACCGTGCCCCTGGCGCCTGGTGCGGGCCGCCCGAGCGCTCCTCAGCGTCCCCGCAGCGTCTCCACGAGGAGCTCGGCGATGCGGTAGGAGTGGCCGCCGCCCATGACCAGCACGACGTCGCCCGGACGAACGCGTGTTGCCAGCCAGTCCGCCGTCTCTGCCACGCTACCGGGCGCGGTCGCACCGGACATGCCCCTGGCCCGTACGGCCGCGGCTAGGCCCTCGGCCGACGCGATCGTGGTGTCGGGATCGCGACCCGCCCAGATCTCGGCGACGGCGACCGCGTCGGCGCCGCCGGCGAGAACGTCCGCGAACCGGTCGAGGAGCGCCGCCGTACGGTGGTACGTGAGCGGCTCGTAGACCGCCCAGACCCGGCGACCCGGGTAGCGTTGCCGGACGGCCGCGAGCGTCACAGCGATCGCCGTGGGGTGATGCGCGTAGTCATCGAGCACCGCGACGCCCCAAGGCTCGCCCTTGAGCTCCAGGCGGCGTCCGACGCCGCGAAACGCCCCGAGACTCTCCACGATGCCCGGCACGGGCACCCCGAGCGTGGCCGCCGCGGCGGCCACGCACAGCGCATCCTGCGCGTTGTGGCGGCCCGGAAGGACCACCCGCGCCTGGACCGGGTCACCGCAGCGGTCGTCCAGCCCCTCGATCAGGAGCACGGTGCCCGCGGGGTCGGCGGCCGCAACCCGTCCCGTGACGAGCCGGGCCGGCCCGAGCGCAGTCGCTGGCCGAGGTGTCCCGGGCGGCGGCTCGAGGGCGACCGCCACCATGCGCCCACCCCAGTTCGCCAGCCGCTCCGCGACCAGCCCGGCACCCCGGTCGCCCACATTAATGACCAGCGTCGGAGGATCGCTGCCGCCATGCACTCGGCGGATCCAGGCCTCGAACGCGACGAGGACCGCCTCCTCATCCACGAACACGTCCGGGTGATCCCACTCCGCATTGAGGAGCACGGTGAGGGCTGGCCGGTATGGGTCGAAATTGCCGGCGTACTCGTCGGCCTCGACGACGAACTCTGGGCCGTCCCCCCATCGCGCGGTCGAGGGCACCGTGCCTGACACGGGGCCGGGCAGCAGGGCGCCTACAAACGCGCTGGGATCTCGACCGGCACGCCACAGCAGCTCGACGAGCCAACCCGCGCTGGTGGATTTACCGTGCGTGCCGGCCACCGCGACCAGGCGCGCGCACCGGGTGGCCACGGCGTCTGCCACCACCTGCTGCCATGACTCGATGGGAACCCCCGCCGCGCGCGCCGCGCGCAGCTCGGGGTGATCTGGGTCAATCGAGGTGAGCGCTTTCGTGACCGCGAGGCGGTCGACGGCCCGGACGGCCGTGTCACGGCCGTCCGGGAGCACGTGTGCGGCCGCGTGGCCCTCCAGGACCGTGACGCCGGCCGCTTCGACCGCCGGTACGTACGGGGAATCGGCCGAGCGGTCGCAGGCGGTGACGGCCGCTCCGGCGCAGGCGGCGAGGATGGCGGCCGCCGACGCGCCCGCGCCGGCCGCCCCCACGACGTGGATCCGTTCGCCTGCGGGAATCGACTGTGCTACCCGCGCTGGCGCCAGGCCCCGGCCGATGTCCGCGGCTGCCCGCGTCACCCTTCGGTCCCCTCCCCTAGCCGGTCGAGGAGCAACCCGAGCGCGGCCTCTGCGCTGCGGACCTTGTTCTCGGCGCGGTTGCCGTGCCAGAGATGGCGTCGCACCTCGGTCCCCGCGACGCCCGCTACCGCGACATATGTCAGCCCCACGGGCTTCGCGTCGCTGCCGCCATCCGGGCCCGCGATCCCCGTGACGGCCACCGCGAGGTCCGTGCCGAGACGCCGCCGCGCGCCCTCTGCCATGGCCGCGGCCGCCTGGGCGGATACCGCCCCGTGCGCACGCAAGGTGGCCTCCGGGACGTCAAGCAGACCGGACTTCACCGCGTCGGAGTACGCGACCACGCCGCCGACGTAGTAGGAGCTGGAGCCGGGGTGTTCGGTGATGGCATGGCTGATCAGCCCGCCTGTGCACGACTCGGCGGTTGAGACGGACAGGCCCCTGTCCGCACAGCGGCGCTGCAGGCGGGCTGTGAGGTCACGTACGACGGCGAGCGTATCCGCCGCGGACGACTCGACAGAGTTTCCCCTGACGCGCTCGACGGGATCCTCCATCGCAGGCCCCGTGGCATCGCCCACGGCGTTAGCTGCGGTTCGTCTGCTGTGGCGGAGCTGGCGGCGCGAAGAGCCACGTCTGCGGAACCCCGGGCTGCCCGAGCGCTCCGAGCGACTGCCCGTTGAGCGTGAAGAACGTGGACCCAGACGAACCGGTCCGCACCTCCACGGAGTGTTGCCCGGTGAACTCGAGGGTTTTGCCGACCGCGTACGTCTGGCCACCGCCCCCCACCGTCGGATCGATCGTGCCATCAACCCATACTTTGAGCCAGGCGGGCGAACCCTTGATCGCGATCACTATGTCGACACCCGTGAACGCCACGGTCACCGACCGCGTCTCGGTCGTCGTCTCCTGCTGGTTCCCGATCGCGGTGATCGTTAGAGACCACTTGCCCGGTGACAGCTGGTACGAATCGGAGAAGCTGCCATCTGGGGCAACCGCCATCTGTTCTGGTGCGGGCGTCGAACTGGGTGCAGGTGCCGCGCTCGGCTGAGGCCCCACCGGGCCGAGATACGTGGCGGACACGGTGACCGAGGCGGCACTGGTCGTGCCCTGCACGGGGATGGCGCCGTTCGTGACGGCCGCATCGTCGTTCGGGCTCGTTACGGTCAGCGTAGGCGCCTCGATGATGGGTATCGGCACTGTGATGATCAGCGTAATCGGCAGCGATTGTTTGCCGGTGGAAGGGTCGGTGGCAGTCACGTTGAATTCGTTCTGACCCTTCGTCAGCGGCACTTGCTGCTGCCAGTGGCCAGTGGTGTCCGCCGTCACCTGGTACGGCTGCTGGCCCATGCCCTGGATAGTCACCGTGGTCCCCGGCCCGCTCGTGCCCACGAGCACCGTTCGGTCGGGGTTGCCCTGCATTGTGGTAACCCGCGTCGCGGGCTGCGTCACCGCAAGGCTGGGCGGCTGGATCGACCGGAGCACCTGGAACGCCACATACACCATGAACAGCACGACGACGAGCGACAGGGCGACGGCGACCACGATGCCCCGCGAGAACGTCAACCCGCGCGACGGCGCCTCGAGGGCTCGGGGCACGATCTCCACCGGCGCCGCGGTCCGCGCAGTCCCGTACTCCTGACGGTACTGCTCGAGGATGTCGTCGGGGTTCAGTCCCAGGTACAGCGCGTAGTTGCGCAGGAAACCCTTCGTGTAGACGGTCCCCGGGAGCTCGCTATAGTCGCCGCGCTCGAGCGCAGCCAGGTAGCGCACCCGGATCTTGGTGTCGCGCTCGGCGCGATACAGGTCGACGCCCTTGCGCTCGCGCGCCGCCAAGAGCTGTTCGCCGAGCGCTCTGCCCGGCTCCGGCGGCTGTGCGCGCTCGCGATCCGCCGAGCCTCGGCCGGCACGGGCACGGTCACGCGTGGTCATCGGCTCCAGCGGGTCCTCGTACGGTCCGACATGGGCGCGGCAAGGTCCTTGCCCGACGTTCCGCGGCCCATAGCATACCCCGCGGTGCGGCCCGTTCTGAATCCGGCCCCCGCTCCGGTCCCTCGGTCGGGCGACAGCATCCGCGTCGCCACGAGATCACATGTCGTCGATATCGTCGAAGCCGCGAATCCAGTTCTCGGGGCCGTACACCTGACGGGGCACTGCGGGGTTCCGCGGGTCCTGTGGGCCCACGATGCCGACGCGCTCCAGCTCGTCGATGATCCGGCTCGCCCGGTTGAAGCCCACCTTCAACCTCGTCTGCAGCATCGACGTGCTCGCCTTGCCGCTCGTCATTATCAGTTCGGCGGCGCGCGGCGTCATCTCGTCCTCCGCAAGCTGGGCGAGCCACGCGAACTGGCCGCCGTCGCCGGACTCCTCGCCGCCGGCGATGACGTCGGGGTCGTACCGCGGCTCGGGTGCCTGCCGGCGCCACTGGTCCGTCACCGACTGCACCTCGGCATCGCTCACGAAGACGCCCTGCAGGCGGACCGCACGGGGCAGGTCGGCCGGCTGGTACAGCATGTCGCCGCGCCCGATCAGGTCCTCTGCGCCGGGGGCGTCGAGCACGGTGCGGCTGTCCACGTTCGAGGACATCGCGAAGGCGATGCGGCTCGGCACGTTGGCCTTGATGAGCCCGGTGACCACGTTGACGCTCGGGCGCTGCGTGGCGAGCACAAGGTGGATGCCCACGGCGCGCGCCTTCTGGGCCAGCTTCACGATGGGATCCTCGACCTTGCGTCCCTCGCGCATCATCAGGTCGGCCAGCTCGTCCACGACGATCACGATGTACGGCATCCGCTCGTGCTCGGCGACCCGGGGGCTGGCGTTGTAGGCGGCGATGTTCCGCTCGGCCCTGCCAGCCAGCGCCTTGTAGCGCTCCTCCATCTGCCGCACGGCCCAGTTCAGGGCGGCCTTGGCCTCGCCGGGCTCGACGATTACATCGGTCAGCAAGTGGGGCAGCTCCTTGTACGACGCGAGCTCGACCCGTTTGAGGTCGACCAGGATCAGGCGGACCTGGTCAGGCCGTGCCCGCATCAGCAGGCTGGTGATGAGCGCGTTAACGCACACGCTCTTGCCGGAGCCGGTCGCGCCGGCGATTAGCAGGTGCGGCATACGGGCCAGATCGACCGCGAAGGCCTTGCCCGATACGTCGCGCCCGAGGGCGAACGTGAGCGGGCTCGTGGCCTCGGACATCCGCGCGTCGTCCCACAGGCCGCGGAACCCGACCACCTCAGCGTTGTGGTTGGGAATCTCGATCCCCACGACGTCCTTGCCGGGGATCGGCGCCTCGATGCGGATCGAGCGCGCCGCCAGGGCCATGGCTAGGTCGTCGGCGAGCGCCTCGACGCGCGACAGCTTGACCCGAGGGTCCGGCTTCACCTCGTACTGGGTGACAACCGGGCCGATGTTCTGGCCGATGACGGTGGCCGGGATTTGGAAGCTCCGCAGCTTCTCCTCGATGATCCGCCGGTTGCGCGCGTGGTCCAACTCGGCCGTGCCGTTTGCCGGCCGCTCGGGGTCGAGCAGCAATGGGTCGGGGAGCGTCCATGGGCGGTGCTCAACCGAGAGCGGCGCGTCGTCGGCCTCGAGCAGTGCGTCCCCGGGAAGCCAATCGCGCGCGTCCGCCGCCGTGGCCCCCGGCCCGGCGGCACCATTTCCGAGGCCGTTAGCTCCTCCTGCGCTGCCGTTGGCGGGCTGAGGCGTGGCACGCTCTCCGGACCAGACTGTCTGGCTCATGGGCGCGGGACTGGGCACCGGCGCCGGCAGCTCAGGCTCGGAAGGCGCGCTCGGCTCGTCTCCGCGTCGCAGGTCGCGGGCCGGCCTTCCGTCCCGGCCGCCGCGCGGCTCCCGGTCCGCACCGCTCCGCCCCGTCGCCAGGGGCGCTGCCAGCGCATCCGCCACCGCTCGGCTACCCGCGACGACAGGGTGTAGCAGCCCACGCACGGTCACGTTGAGCAGCAGGACGATCCCCGCCAGCAGCAGGCCGAGCAGCACGACGAACGCCCCCGGAGCGCTCACCAGGCTGGTCAGTCCACTGGACAGTTGGGCTCCCAGCCAACCCCCACCGTTGCTCAGCTCCGCGGTAGACCGGCCATGGCCCCACACGAAATGGAACAGTCCGATCCCGCCGAGAAACGTCACGAGCCCACCCAGGGCGGACACGCCCCAGCCGGTCCCAGCGTTAGGCGCGCGCTCGACGAACGCGCCCGCGACCAGGAGCAGCACTGGGAGCAGCCACGCGCCCTGACCGAACGCCGGGCGCAGCAGTTCGTTGACGTACTTGTTCAGGATCCCCTGCCCCGGCAGGAACAGCGCGATCAGCGTAACCGCGCCGAGGACCAACAGGACGATTCCGACCAGCGTGCGGGTCAGCTCGGGCGAAAGCCGCAGGCCGATCCTCACTTTGGCGGAGCGCCGACGCGTCGTTCGCGGGCGAGCCCTCGGGTCCGACGCCCGGCGGCGGGTCGCCATGCCCCTAGACCTCCACGACGACCGGGAAGACCATCGGCCGACGCTTGGTCTGCTCGTAGAGGAAGCGCGACAGCCCGTCTTTGATCTGGCTCTTGAGCAGGGCGACCTCGCTCGTGTGCTCCTCCGGCCGGGCGATGGCCTTGACCACTCGCTGGGCCGCCGCGCCGATCACCGGGTCGGCGAGGTCGTCCACGAAACCGCGCGTGATGATCTGCGGTTCGCCGATCAGCCGGCCCGTCTGTTTGTCGACGGTCACGACCACCAGAAACATGCCGTCGTTGGCGAGCGCCCTGCGGTCACGCAGCACCACGTCGCCGACCTCGCCTACAGACAGCCCGTCCACGAACACGTAGCCGGAGCTGACCGGCTGGCCTCGCCGGGCGGTGCCGTCGACGCGGAACTCGACTGGCTGTCCGTTCTCGACGATCAAGATGTTGTCAGGGGCGACGCCCACCTCTGCGGCCAGCCGTCCGTGCTGGACGAGCATGCGGAACTCACCGTGCATCGGGATGAAGTACTTCGGTTTCGTGAGACCCAGCATGAGCTTCAGCTCTTCTTGGCTCGCGTGTCCTGACACATGCGCGTGGCGGATCGCGTGGTAGATGACGTTCGCGCCCTGCTTGAACAGGTTGTCGATCGTACGCGCCACGTACTCCTCGTTGCCCGGGATCGGACTGGCGCTCACGATGACAGTGTCGCCCGGTTCGATCTCGACCCAGCGGTGATCCCGGTTCGCCATGCGAGCCAGCCCCGCCATCGGCTCGCCCTGCGCGCCCGTCGTCGCAATCACGAGGCGCTGCGACGGGGTGGTCCGGATCTGGTCCTTCGAAACCAGCTGGCCCTGCGGGTACGTGAGGTAGCCAAGGTCAGTGGCGATGCGGACGTTTTGCTCCATGCTGCGCCCGACGACCGCGACCTTCCGATCGAACATCGCGGCGGCGTCGAAGACCTGCTGGACCCGGGCAATGTTGCTGGCGAACGTGGCCACGATGACCCGTCCGTCGAGTGGCTCCATGATCTCGCGGAACGCCTCGCCCACGGTCCGTTCCGACGGGGTGTAGCCGGGGTTTTCCGCCCGGGTGGAATTGGACAGAAGGCAGAGCACTCCTTCCTGGCCGACCCGCGCCAGCGTGGCGAACTCCGACGGCTGGCCGTCGACCGGGGTGTGGTCGAACTTGAAATCGCCCGTGTGCACGATGATCCCAACGGGGGTGCGGATAATCAGCCCCATGGCGTCCGGGATCGAGTGGCCAATCCGGAACGCAGTGATGCCAAACGGGCCAATGGTGACGGTGTCGCCGGCCTCGAGCGCCAGCATGGGGTTGTTGGTGAGCCGGTACTCCCTGACCTTGTTCGCCAGTAAGCCGCGCGCGAGCATCGATGCGTAGATCGGGACGCCAGGGAAGTCGGGCAGCACGTATGGCAGGCCGCCCACGTGATCCTCGTGCGCGTGTGTGATGACGAACGCACGGAGGGCATCGCGGCGCTCGCGGAGGTAGGTGACGTCCGGGACGACCAAGTCGATCCCGAACATCTCCTCGTCCGGGAACATGAGCCCGCAGTCAACGACGATCAGGTCGTCGCCGTATTCGAACACATACATGTTCTTGCCGATCTCGCCCACGCCGCCGAGCGGGATGATGCGCAGCGGGGCTGGGTCGCCCGTGCGCGCGCCGGTCGTGCGGACGAGCGCCGCGCCCGTATGGGTGGCCGGCGAGGGCGGCGCGCTGGGTCGGCGGGCACTTCGCGATGGCATCAGAAGAGCGTCATCTGGTCGGTCTGGTTCCTCTCATCGATGGCTCCCGCGGCCACGAATGCGGGCCGGGCGAGGTCCTCCAAGAGATCGGTCTCGACGGACGTGTCGGCTTCTGGCCGGTCCGGCGAGATCGCGGGGGGTTCCGCTGACCCGATCGCCGCCTCGTCGGCCGAATGGAGATCGGCGAGACGCGCCGCCCCGGGCCGGCTTGGCGATCCCTCGATCGATGCAACCTCCATGGGGCGTTCCGCCGTGGCAGCCTCACCGGTGGCCGTCTCGCCGGTCGGGGCCGAGCGTGCCGCCCGTGCCGCTCGTGCGTCCAGCAGAACCCCGGGGAGGCTGGCCATGTCGGCGACGAGCGCCTCCTTGAGGGCAGCCTGCCTGAACACCGCCGCTGGATGGTACATCGCGAACGCCACCGCGGACGCGGGTCCCATGACCGGATCCACCGGGCGGACAGTCCCATGGACGGTCGAAATCTTGGCGCCCGGCATGAACGTCCCGAGCGAGAAGCGCCCGAGCGTCACGACGACGGCGGGGTCCAGGACTTTGAGTTGTCGGCGCAGGAATACCGAACACGCCGCCATCTCGTCTGGCTCGGGATCGCGGTTCCCGGGGGGGCGGCACTTGACCACATTGGTGATGAACACCTGGTCGCGGTGCCAGCCGACCTCCGCGAGCAATTCCTCGAGGAGTCCCCCGGCGGCACCAACGAAGGGCCGGCCCTGCTGATCCTCGTTCTGGCCGGGCCCTTCGCCCACGAACACCACCTCCGTGTTGGGGTGGCCCTCGCCCGGCACAGCACGTGTACGGCCGCGGTGCAGACGGCACGCAACACAGGCGCGGACCTCCTCCGCGATCCGTTCCAGCGCTGCCGCGCGCTCCTGCGGGGTCACGCGGCAGCCTTCTCCCCGGGTCGCGTGTTCAGTCGTCGCAATGCCACCGGGTTCATGCCCCCACCGACGCCACACGCCGCGATACTGCAGGCAGCCATCCACGACGGAGCAGCAGTTCCGCGACCTGGACGGCGTTGGTCGCCGCACCCTTGCGCAGGTTGTCAGCGACCACCCAGAAGGCCAGCCCCCGGCCGTCCTCCCTCGACGCGTCTGCCCGGATGCGCCCCACGAAGACATCGTCGGTACCAGCGGCCAGCGTGGCGAGCGGGTAGCGGTGCTCACGCGGCTCGTCGACGACGATCACGCCGGGCGTCGCTGCGAACAGCGCGCGCGCCTCGTCCGGAGCGATCGGATCGCGCGTCTCGACGTGCACCGCTTCCGAGTGCCCCACAAAGACCGGTACACGCACAGCGGTGCAGGACACCCGAAGATCGGGCATGTGGAGGATCTTGCGACTCTCAGTGACGACCTTCCACTCTTCCTTGGAGTACCCGTTGTCAAGGAAGACGTCGATCTCGGGGAGCGCGTTGAAGCCGATCGGGTGGGGATACACGTGCGCCTGGCTCTCGACGCCTGCCGCATGGGCCCGCACCTGCGCCTCGAGCTCGTCCACCGCCTTCTCGCCGGTGCCGGCCACCGCCTGGTACGTGTCCACGATGACGCGCTCCAGGCCGACACTGTCCCGCAGGGCCATAAACAGCGGCATCAGCTGCATCGTCGAGCAGTTCGGGTTGGCGACGATGCCCTCGTGCCCCGCCGCGTCCTCGTCGTTCACGCCCGCCACGACCAGCGGGACCCCGGGCTCCATCCGCCAGGCCGACGAGTTATCCACAACGGTGCATCCGCGGCGGGCCGCCTCCGGCGCCAGCGCCCTCGACACGGGTCCGCCGGCGGAGAACAGCGCGACGTCCACACCCCCGAACGCATCGGCAGTCGCCTCGACTACCGGATACGTCCGGCCGTCCACGGTCAGCCAGGTCCCGGCGGAGCGGGCTGAGGCCATCGCACGAAGCTCCCGAAACGGGAACTCGCGCTCGTGGAGGATGTGGATCATGGTGCGGCCGACCAACCCGGTCGCGCCGCACACGGCGACAACGGGACGGCGATCGGCGACGTACGACTCGGGCATGGCTGCGCTCGGCTCCGATGGGGAATGGGCGACCGGTCCATGATACCGGGCCGCGTAGTCCGCGGCCGGACGGGCCCGAAGGCGAGCGACGCCCTCGGGCCTCCCGGACCTCTCCGTCGTCACCTGTGGCGCCGGGGACGCGTGGGCGGACGCGCCACACCTGACCTATCCCGTGGCAGGTCTCGATAGCCGGGGTCGGGTCGCCCGATCCCCTCAGGCGTTCTGCCGGGCGAGGTGCCGCTGCATGGCGGCCTTGCGGGACAGGTTGACGCGTCCCTGCCGGTCGATCTCGGTGACCATCACCATGACCTCGTCCCCGATCGAGACGACGTCCTCGACACTCGGGACGTGGTAGTCGGCTAGTTCGCCAATCCGAACAAGCCCTTCCTTACCGGGCAGGATCTCGACGAACGCGCCGAAAGTCATGATTCGGGTGACCTTGCCCAGGTAGGTCGCGCCGACCTCGACGTCACGAGTCAGCCCCTCGATCGTCTGGATCGCGCGGCGCAGGTTCTCGCCGTTGACTGCCGCGATCTCCACCGAACCATCATCCTCGACGTTGATCTCGGTAGCGGTGTCCTCTTGGATCTTGCGGATCATGGACCCGCCCTTGCCGATGATGTCGCGGATGCGGTCGGGGTTGATCTTGATGGTCACGATGCGCGGCGCGAAGTCGCTCATTTGCTCGCGGCTCTGGGGCAGCACGTCGAGCATCTTGTCGAGGATGAAAAGACGTGCCAGGCGCGCCTTCTCCAGCCCGTCCCGGATGATCGCCTCACTGATGCCCTTGACTTTGATGTCCATCTGGAGCGCGGTCACGCCTTCGCCAGTCCCGGTCACCTTGAAGTCCATGTCGCCAAAGGCATCCTCCTTGCCGAGGATGTCAGTCAAGACCGCGTACCGACCGTCCTCGCCCGTGACCAGGCCCATCGCGGCTCCGGCAACTGGCGCTCTGAGCGGCACCCCGGCGTCCATGAGGGCCAGCGTGGAGCCGCACGTGGACGCCATCGACGTCGAGCCGTTGGACGTCACGCACTCGCTCACAAGGCGGATGACGTAGGGAAACTCCTCGGGCGACGGGAGGACCGGCATGAGCGCGCGCTCGGCGAGCGCACCGTGGCCGATCTCGCGCCTCCCCGGACCGCGCATCGGCTTGTTCTCACCGGTGCTGTAGGGCGGCATGTTGTAGTGGTGGAGGTAGCGCTTGGATTCCTCGGGGCTGATCGTGTCGATGCGCTGCACGTCCGACGAGGGACCCAGCGTGGCGACAGTAAGTGCCTGCGTCTGCCCCCTGGTAAAGAGGCCCGAGCCATGAGCCCGGGGGAGCAGACCGACCTCCACCGTGATCGGCCGGATCGTCTCGAGACTGCGCCCGTCCATGCGGATCCCCTCGTCGAGGACCAGCTCGCGCACTGTCTTCTTGTGGATCGTCGAGGTGAGCGACTTCGAGAGCCGAGCGTTCCGGCGTCCCCGCTCGAACACGGCATCCGCGCCGTCCTGGTCGCCATCGCGGCGCATGCGGATTGATTGCACGACGGCATCGTGGAAGCCGCGAATCCGGCCGGGCAGGTCGCGGCCGAATACGGTGAGGAGGCCCGCGGTGGCCTCGGCGTCAGCGAGCGCGCGATGGCTCGTCTGCTGCGCCACGCCGAAGAACTGCGCCAAATCGGCGAGCTTGTAGCTCTCCTGGTCCGGGTAGCCCTCGCGGGCCAGCACGAGCGTGTCCAGGTATTGACCCTGCCCATAGCGCATCCCGTCGCCGCCTGCGACCTCGAGAAAGCCGAGGTCGAAGCCAATGTTGTGTCCCACGAGCATGGAACCTCGGGCGAACTCACGGAACTGCCGGACTACATCCGCCGGCGACGGAGCGCCGGCCACATCTGCGTCCGTGATGCCATGCATCTGGTTGCCTAGGATGGGCCGACCCGAGTTGACCAGCGTGGACCAGCGATCGACGAGTTCGGTACCCCGCATGCGCACCGCCCCGACCTCGACGAGCTCGGAGGTTAGCTGGTCGCGGCCGGTGGTCTCAACGTCGACGACGACCAGCTCACGCCCCTGCTCTACCGCGGCGACGAAGTCGAAGACGCTTTCGGTGCCGGGCTCGAGGTACGGGATCCGCTTCGCCTTGCCGACCTGCCGCTGCAGATCCTCCTGCAGGTCGAGGACGGGTCCAAGGCTGCCGTGGGCGAAGACGATGGCGTCCGCCATCACCGACTCAGGGACGATCTTCGCGCCGGCCTCGACCATCATGATCGCGTCGCGCGTGCCCGACACGACCAGATCGATCTCGGACTCCTCGAGCTGAGAGATCGTCGGGTTGAGCACGAACCGGCCGTCGATGCGGCCGACGCGCACGGCGGCGACCGGCCCTTGAAACGGGATCTCGCTGATCGTCAGGGCCGCCGAAGCGGCGATCGTGCCGAGCACGTCCGGGTCGTTTTCCTGGTCGGTGGAGAGCACGGTCAGCACGACCTGCACGTCGTCCTTGTAGCCCGCCGGGAAGAGCGGGCGGATTGGCCGGTCAGTCAGCCGTGCGGCCAGGATCGCCGCTTCCGAGGGGCGTGACTCGCGCTTGATAAACCCGCCCGGGATCTTGCCGGCCGCGTACATCCGCTCCTCGAAATCCACCGTGAGCGGGAAAAAATCTAGCCCAGGACGAGGATCCGAACGGTTCGCGGTCCCCAGCAACACGGTATCGCCGTAGCGCACCGTCACCGAACCGCCGGCGAGCCGGGCGAGCTTGCCGGTCTCGATGGTCAGCGTGCGACCACCGAACTCGGTGGAGACTGAGACTGTCATTAGGCCTCCTCTGTGCGGAGGACGACCTGCGCGCTGGACGCGCTGCCGGCCTATAGCGAACGCCCAGGGCGTCTGCCCTGGGCGCGACTCTCGGCGACTTCCGGCCCTAGCGGCGGAGTCCGAGCCGAGCGATCACGGCCCGGTAGCGGGCGTTGTCCTTGCGCACGAGATACGCGAGCAGGCGACGCCGTTGTCCAACGAGCTTGAGGAGGCCGCGACGCGAATGGTTGTCCTTGGGAAACCGCCGCAGATGCTCCGTCAGGTCCTTGATCCGCTCTGTCAGGAGTGCGATCTGGACTTCCGGCGAGCCCGTGTCGCCTTCGTTGACGGCAAACGAGCTGATCAGCGTTTCCTTGGTCTCCCGCGCGAGCGGCACTCGGTCCTCCGAACCTTCACTTCACTGCTATCAACCCGCGGAGTGTATCAGGCCCCGGGCAATCGCGAGAAACCGCGCGCCGTTCACGGCCACGGTGCTCGTCTTCTGGCCAGGATCTGGCGGGCTCGAACCGCGTCGCGTTCCATTTGGACGATCAGTGCGCCGACCGAAGAGAACTTCCGCTCCGCACGCTGCCGCCGTACGAACGCCACCCGCAGCCGCTCGCCGTACAGGTCTTCCTCCACGTCGAAGAGGTTCACTTCCAGCGTGCGACCTCCCGGTTCGAAAGTTGGCCGTACGCCCAGCGATGCCACGCCTCCCGCCCGCCGCGGCGGGAGCAGCGGGTTCTCGCCGCCCCACGTCGCTTCCACCGCGTAGATCCCGTCAGCGGGCAGTGCCACCGGCTCCTCAAACGACAGGTTCGCCGTGGGGAACCCAAGCAGCCGTCCGCGGCCGTCGCCACGCACAATCCGGCCCACTACGGCTGGGTCACGGCCGAGCATGCGTCGTGCCTCCGGAAGCCTGCCGCGCGCCATCGCGTCGCGGATCCGACTTGCCGAGATGGTGACGCCGGACGCGCGCAGAGGCTCGACCACATCCACGGCGAATCCCTCGCGGTCGCCGATTTCGCGCAGCCGCTCAGGCGTCCCGGCACGGCCGCGCCCGATCGCCGACTCGGGGCTCATCACGAGCCCCACCAGCTCGCGCCTGCTGCGCAGCCGGTCGAGGAATGCCTCCGGCGCCAGTGAAGCGAATGCGGCATCGAAGCGCTGCAGCACGGCATGCGCGACGCCGGCCAGTCCGAGCCGCGCGAGCCGCTCGGCCGGGTCGCAGAGCAGCGGGGGGGCGGCCGCTCGCAACAGGGAGTCGGGATGGGGCTCGAACGTGATGACGGTCGGCTCCGCGCGCCACTGCCGCGCCACCCGCACGAGTTCCCGCACGAGCCGCTGGTGGCCGCAGTGCATCCCGTCGAAGACGCCGACCGTCGCGACCAGTCGGATGTCCGCCGGCAGCCCGTCGATGTCGCCGTAGACCTCCATCCCCTCCCCTTGCTGCCTAGACGAACGCGCCGACGAGGACCTTGTCGGGGTACAGGCGTCCATCGCGGAGGCGCGCCATCGCGACTAACCCTCGGCCCGGCGCGATCACGCGAACCAGGCCATCCGGCCCCGGCACTAAGTCGACGTCGGGCAACCGAACGACCTGGCCGCGTGCCACCGCCTGGAGGTCCGCATGCGCCAGCGCCACTTCTGGATACAAGCCGAGTCCCGCGTCCGGCGGCAGCAGGCGTCGCTCGATCGACCCGTCCGCGAGGAGCCGGCGGATCTCGTCGAGGTCGGCGGCGTCCTCGACATGGAACGGCCCGCTGGCCGTCCGCACTAGCGCCGCGAGGTACGCGCCGCACCCCAGCCGCTCGCCGAGGTCACGAGCAAGCGAGCGCACGTAGGTCCCCGCTGAGCACCGAACCTCGAGCGTCGCGCACGGTGACGCCGGCTCGGACTCGTCCCAGACCGCCAGGCGCAGCTCGTGGACCTCAACCTCACGGTCCTGCAACTCCGGGCGCTCGCCGCGCCGAGCCATCTCGTACGCCCGCCGCCCGGCGATCTTCACGGCCGAGAACGCCGGCGGCCGCTGAACGATCGGGCCGGTAAACGCGGACAGCGCGTCCTCCACCCCCTGCCTCGTCGGGACCGCCCCACCGGTGCGGGTCAACTCGCCCTCGATGTCGTCGGTGGTCGACGTCGCCCCGAAGCACGCCACGGCGCGGTACGCCTTCGCGTCGTGTAGGTGGTACTCGGCCATGCGCGTGGCGCTGCCGAGAAAGACAGGCAGCACGCCCGAGGCGAACGGGTCGAGGGTTCCACCATGCCCAACCCGCCTGGCGCCGGAGAGACGGCGGACCAAAGCGACGACGTCGTGGGAGGTTGGGCCGGCCGGCTTGGCAACGACGAGAATCCCAGCAGGCGTAGCGTGAATCGGCCTACCCCGCCCCAGCACCCGGTCACGACGCCCGCTCACCCGAGAGACTCCGGTGATCGCAGCATGCGCCGGGCGGCATCGAGCACCTCCCGGGCCGCCGCGTCGAGGGGCAGCGGGACCGTCGCGCCGGAAGCCCGCGCATGGCCGCCACCACCCCAGAGGCCCGCCAGCTCGGTCGCGTCCGGCCCGCCATCGCGAGTCCGGATGCTAATCCTCGTCTCGCCGGGCTGCTCCTTGAAGAGCAAGACGATCTCGGCCGCCTGGGCCTGCCCGAGCAGGTCGATCATCCCCTCAGAGTACGCGGGCACCCCGCCGGTGGAAGCCAGGTCGTCGAGCGTGAGCGTGGACCAGACGAGCCGGCCGTCCATTTCCGACTCGAGGCGGGCCAGCACCCGCCCGAACAGCTTCAGCTGCACGTCGGGTTTCGTCCGGTAGAGGAGGCGCGACGTCGCCGACAGTGGCGCCCCGGCCGCCACGAGATCCGCCCCGACGCGCAGGGTGCGCGGCGTCACGTTCGGGTGCTGGAACGTGGCCGTGTCCATCACCAAGCCGGCCAACAGGCTGTCGGCCACTGCACCGGCGCCCGTCGTGAGCGGCACGCCCATCGCCCCGAGGAGCAGCGTCACCATCTCGCATGTGGCGGCCGCCCGTGCGTCGATCCAGTTGACGGCGCCGAAGCCGGGGTTCGACTTGTGATGGTCGACGTTAACGATCGGGACCTGCGCGAATAGCTCGGCGTGCGTCTCCAGAAGCGGGCCGACCCTGGCCAGCTCCCCGCAGTCCAGTACCACGACTAGGTCATAGTCGACCGCCGGGTCTGGGGTGGTGCGGAAGCGCTGGATGGAAGGCATGAACCCGTACAGCTCGGGAACCGGGTCCGCGCACACCGGCGTGGCCACGGCGCCCAGCGACTCGAGCGCGACGGCCAGCGAAAGCGCGGAGCCGAGCGCATCGGCCTCCGGGTTCTCGTGGCAGATCGTCACCACGCGGCACGTCGAGCGGAGACGCGACACGACCTCGGCCGGCACGGCGGCGAGGTCGGCAGGCGTGAGCGACGATGCGAACACGGGCGACGTCCGCGGGACGGCCGCCGTCACGGCCGCCGTCCCTGCCGGGCTGCACGGGGAGATACTGACCGCCGGGGCAGGGCTCGCTTCTTGTGGGCGCGCGTTGCAGGCAATGCCGAGTCGGGCGTCGATGTGCCCGGAGCCGTCGCGTCGGGGGCCCACGAATCGGGCTCGTCAGGATGCAGCGGCCCCGGCGTGGGCAGCGTCTCGCCGGGCGCTGACGGCGCAGGCTCACGTCCCGCCTCCAGGTCGCCGAGGATCTGCAGCACCCGCGCGCCACGCTCGACGCTGTCGTCGAGCTCAAGATGCAGCTCAGGGATACGACGCAGGCGCAACACGCCGAGTTCGTGGCGGACGAACGGCATCGCGCGCGCCAGCGCTCGGAACGTCGCCTGCCGCTCGTCCAGCTGGCCGATGATCGACACCCACACCTTCGCATGCCGCAGGTCGGGCGCCGTCTGCACGCGCGTCACTGTGGC
Organism: uncultured Chloroflexia bacterium; assembly: GCA_963835945.1. Lineage (GTDB taxonomy): Bacteria > Chloroflexota > Limnocylindria > Limnocylindrales > CSP1-4 > JAJYNJ01. The sequence goes on along the minus strand of CAWIHR010000031.1, from coordinate 67,587 downwards.
GAACCCAATGCGCGGGTCGTGCACATCACGCATGACGATCCGGCTGATCTCTTCTTGCAGCAACTGGTCGACACGAGCCGTGCGCTCTGTCATGGTGCCCGCTTCGCGAGGTCCGGCGCGGAGTGTGGCGCTCAGGCGCCGGCCGCGCGCGAGACCGTCTGCTGGGTGAAGCACTCGATGACGTCACCGTCCTGGAGGTCGTGATGACCCGCCAGGCCGATTCCGCACTCGAAGCCTGCCGCCACCTCTCGCACATCGTCCCGGAAACGACGCAGCGAGTCGATCCGGTCGGTTGCCAAGACGCGGCCGCTGCGATACACGCGGGCCCCACCGCGGACAATCCGGCCGTCGGTGACGTAGGACCCCGCAACGACCTGCCCACCTCGCCCCACCTTGAAGACCTGGCGGACTTCTGCGCGTCCCTCGACGACCTCCACGATCTCTGGCTCGAGCATGCCCTTGAGGGCCGCCTCAATGTCGTCGGTCAGTTTGTAGATTATGTCGTAGAGCCGGACGTCCACGCCCTCGGCTTCGGCGGTGCGCCTCGCCTGCGGATCGAGCTTCGTGCTGAATCCGACGACGATCGCGTCAGACGCCGACGCGAGCAGGATGTCGTTGTCCGTGATGTCCCCCGTACCCTCGTGGATTACGTTGATCCGGACCTCGTCCGTCGAGACCTGGTCCAGGGCGTGGGTGATGGCACCGAGCGAACCCTGCACGTCCGCCTTGATTACGATCCGCAGCTCGCGGGTTTGGCCGGCTTGGATCTGCCGGTAGAGGTCCTCGAGCGTGGCGCGAGCGCCTCCCTCGGACTTCGCCCCTGCCTGGACACGGCGCTGATCGACGATGGCGCGCGCCGCGCGCTCGTCCGGGACCACCTGCACCGTGTCCCCCGCCGCGGGCACGTCCGCCAGGCCGAGCAGCACCACGGCCGACGAAGGTCCGGCCTTCGTCACGCGTGCACCGACGCTGTTCTCCATCGCCCGGACGTGGCCGAATGTCGAGCCCACCACGACGGTATCGCCGATCTTCAGCGTGCCCGTCTGCACTAGCACGGTCGCCACTGGTCCGCGGCCCTTGTCGAGCTCCGCCTCCACCACGGTACCAACGGCGGCCCGCTTCGGGTTCGCCTTGAGATCCTGGAGGTCCGCCACGAGCAAAATCATCTCCAGCAGCTCGTCGATACCGGTGCGCTGCTTGGCGCTGACAGGAACGAGCGGGGTGTCGCCGCCGTACTCCTCGACGAGCACGCCGTGCTCGGACAGTTCGGTCTTGACGCGGTCCGCGTTGGCGTCGGCCTTGTCGATCTTGTTGAGCGCGACGATGACAGGCACGCGCGCGGCCCTCGCGTGGTCGATCGCCTCGACCGTCTGCGGCATCACACCGTCGTCGGCAGCGACTACCAAGACGGCAATGTCGGTCACCTTGGCGCCGCGCGCCCGCATGGCCGTGAACGCCTCGTGGCCGGGCGTGTCGAGGAAGACGATGCGCTTGCCGTCCTTGACCACCTCGCTGGCGCCGATGTGCTGGGTGATCCCGCCGCGCTCGCCAGCGGCGACGCTGGTCGCCCGAATGGCATCAAGGAGGCTCGTCTTGCCGTGGTCCACGTGGCCCATCACGGTCACGATAGGCGCGCGCGGCACCAGCTTGCTCAAGTCGTCCTCGACCCAGAGCTGCTCCTTGGCAGCCGGCGCGGGCTGTGCCTCGGCCTCGCCCTCCTCGACAAGGCGAGGCACAACGACGGCCTCCGCCACCTCGTAGCCCAGCTCTTCGGCCACGAGGCTGGCTGTGTCGCGGTCGATGCTCTGGTTGATGGTCGCGAAGATTCCGCTCTTAATGAGCTCGCGGATCACGTCAGCAGGGTTCACACGGAGCAGGCCGGCCAGTTCCTGGACGGTGACTGTCGGGGGGATCTCGATCGCGCCGCGCTCGCTCGGCTCGACGACTTCGACTCCCAACCCGGTGATCTGGTCCGGACGGCGCGGCGGCTTGCGGGGTCCGCGGCGACCGCGGGTTCCACTGCGGCTTCGTGCCACGGGTGCCTCCTTGGTCAGTCGAGCGAGCCGGCGGTCAGCCGGTCGCGAAGGGGTTCAGGTATCGGGACGCCGAGCGCCCGTTCGAGGGCGCCCCGGCGGACGGCCGCGGCCGCGCACGTTCCCGACGCGCAGACGTAGGCACCGCGGCCGGGCAGCCTGCCGGTTGGATCGATCTCAACGGATCCGGCTGCGGTCCGCACGACGCGCACGAGCTCCCGCTTGGCTCGCTCCGTGCGGCACGCCACGCAGGTGCGGGCGGGCTGGTACCGCTGCTGCGGCTCGCCGCCGGCTACGGGGCCACCTCCTCGGCGGGTCCTAGGGCCGGTTTGGCGTGCTGGTCTGGCAACGAGACGCCCGGGCGCGTGGTGTCACGGGTGGTGCCCCGCACTCTGGCCGGCCGGGCAGCCGAGGCTTCCTCGGCTGGCGAGGGTGCAGGATCCCTCGTCGGCTCGGTCTTCAGATCCTCGGCCCGCGCGGTCCCCGAAATAACGGCCGGCGGGTCCGCGGCAGCGTCGATCGTTTCGGCTCGCCTGGACGCTGAAGCCTCGGCAGTCCCGGCCGCCCTGGCGACTGGGGCAATCGGCCCGGCATGCTCCTCTGCCCGCGGCTGGTCGCTCCGGATGTCAATGCGCCAGCCGGTGAGTTTCGCCGCCAGCCGCGCGTTCTGTCCCTCCCGCCCGATCGCGAGCGACAGCATGCGCTCGGGCACAGTGACGGTCGCGATTCGCGCGGTCTCGTCGATCGTCACGCCCACGACCTGCGCCGGGCTCAGTGCGTTCGCCACGAACTGGGCTGGATCCTCGGCCCACGGGATCACGTCGAGCTTCTCGCCATTCAGCTCGGCCACCACCGCCTGCACGCGGCCACCGCGCTGACCGACCGTCGCCCCGACGGGGTCGAGCCCCTCCTGGCGGCTCGCCACGGCGACCTTGGAACGGCTGCCGGCCTCGCGGGCGATCGCCTTGATCTCGACCGTGCCGTTGTGGATCTCAGGGACTTCGAGCTCGAACAACCGGCGCAGCAGCCCCTTGTGTGTCCGGCTCACATAGACTTGGGGGCCCTTCGTGGTCCGGCGCACCTCGAGCACATACGCCTTTACATGTTGCCCGATGCGATAACTCTCGGTGGGCGACTGCTCGGTCGTGGATAGGACGGCTTCCACTCCCTTGCCCATGTCCAGGATGATCCCGCGCGGTTCGACGCGATTCACTGTTCCGGTGATGATCTCCGCCTCGCGCTGGGCGTACTGCCCGAAGACGACCTCGCGCTCGGCCTCCCGCAGGCGCTGCAGCACAAGCTGCTTGGCCGTCTGCGCGTGGATCCGGCCGAAGCTGGCAGCGTCCAGCTCCTGGGTTTCGAGGATGTCGCCCGGCTGCGCGTTCGGTTTGAGCCTGCGCGCCTCCTCGAGGGTGAACTCGGTAAGAGGGTCCTCGACTTCCTCGACGGCAACCATCGCGCGGTAGACCCGGATCCGGCCCGTCTCCGGATCGATTTCAACGTAGACGTTCTCGTTCCCTGGCGCGACCCGTCGGTACGCGGCCTGGATGGCCTCCTCGACGGTCTTCACGAGCTGCTCGCGTGGGACACCCTTCTCGGCGTTCAGCTGCAGGAGGGCGCCGATGAAATCACGGCTCACACTGCGCCTCCTCTGGGCTCGTGCCGACCCCCACTCACAAGAAGACGTGGGGGTCACCCACGTCGGAGCGGCGGCCTGCGGTCGGTCCGTCGAAGTATATCACCCGGCAGCCTCCGGCCCAGAGGCCGGGAGATCAGTACGCCCGGGCGAAGACGACTTGGCGGTCCGACGGGCGGCCGTCCACGATGCACCGACCGGTCTCAGCGGGCGAATCAAATGGAATGTTCCGTATCGTCGCGCCCGTCTCCCGACCCACCTGGGCCTCGCACTCGGACGACCCACACCAGTGAGCCCAGAGGAACCCGCCCTGCTCCTCGTTCACTCGCCTGAACGCGTCGTAGTCGTCCACGTGGTGCGTATTCGCGTCGCGGAAGTCGAGCGCGCGCTGGAACAGCTCCTGCTGATACCCCTGCAGGCGCAGCGGAAGCTCGTTCGCCAGCAGGTCGAGCGGCACGGCCTCCTTCGAGCGATCGACGCGCCGGACGAGCATGCCCTGCCGGGCAGCCACGTCGCGCGGCCCGACCTCGATCCGGAACGGAACGCCGCGCAGCTCCCAGTGGTTGTACTTGAAGCCGGGGGACTCCTCGCGCCAGTCCACCTCGAGGCGCACACCCCGCCCTTCGGGTGTCGAACGAAGTGCTAGTTCGAAGCGCTCAATCGCGTCGGCCACGGCTGATCGGTCGGCGTCCGAGCGGAAGATAGGGATCACCACGACCTGCACGGGCGCCACCTTCGGCGGCAGCACTAGCCCGCTGTCGTCGCCGTGGGCCATGATCGTCGCGCCGACCATTCGGGTGCTGAAGCCCCAGGAAGTCCCGTGCGGATGACGGCGTTGATTGTCGCGGTCGAGGAACGTGATGCCCGCCGCCTGCGCGAAGTTCGACCCGAGGTAGTGGCTGGTACCGGCTTGCAGTGCCTTCCCATCGCGCATCATGGCCTCGATCGAGTACGTGTACACGGCGCCGGGGAACTTCTCGCCCTCACTCTTGCGACCGCCGATCACCGGGAGCGCGAGCCACTCCTCGGCGACTTTCCGATAGATCTCCAGGCCGAGGTCCACCTCCTCGCGCGCCTCCTGCTCAGTGGCGTGGAACGTATGCGCCTCTTGCCAGAGGAACTCGGTGGTGCGCAGGAATAGCCGTGTGCGGAGCTCCCACCGCACCACGTTGTTCCACAGGTTCATCAGCAACGGCAGGTCTCGGTAGGACTGGATCCAGTCCTTGATCGTCTCGGCGATGATCGCCTCACTGGTGGGACGGATCGCCAGCCACTCGTCGAGCTCCTTTCCGCCCGCATGGGTGACCCAGGCGACCTGCGGGTTGAAGCCCTCCACGTGCTCCGCCTCTTTCTCGAGGAGCGAGCGCGGAACGAACAGCGGGAAGTAGACGTTGCTGTGTCCAGTCGCCTTGATGTGGCGGTCCAGCTCGTCCCGCATCGACTCCCAGATGGCGTAGCCGTAGGGGCGGATCACCATGCAGCCGCGCACGGGAGAGTAGGACGCTAGCTCGGCCTTGAGAACGACGTCGTTGTACCAGGCAGGGAAGTCGTCCGACTGGCGCGTGATCGTGGTGACGAAACCCTCCCTGGTCACGAGACCTCCTGCTGCAACGGCGACGAACGGAGCACGGGCCGCTGCGCGCACATCAAGCGACGCCAGCCGCTTCTCCGGGCGCCTATGGTAGCGCAGGGTCTGAGGCGGAGAGGCGAGGCCGGCCGACGCAGCGCAACTATCCCGCGGAGACCGGCGCCTCGCGCCTCCCGAAGCGCCGCTCGATGTAGCCGTCGAGGATCGCCTTGAACTCCTCGACCAGTCTCTCACCGCGCAGCGTCGTAGACAGCCTTCCGTCGACGTAGACGGGCGCTACAGGGTCCTCGAACGTGCCCGGGAGCGAGATTCCGACGTCGGCGTGTTTCGATTCGCCGGGGCCGTTCACCACGCACCCCATGACCGCAACCCGCATGCCCTCCACGCCCGGGTAGCGCTCGCGCCAGGCCGGCATCGAGGCTGCCAGGTAGGCCTGCACCTGCTGCGCCAGCTCCTGAAAGAACGCGCTCGTCGTCCGACCGCAGCCGGGACAGGCAGACACCTGCGGCAGGAACTGGCGAAGCCCGAGCGACTGCAGCACCTGTTGCGCGACCCGTACCTCCTCGACCCGGTCGCCGCCTGGGTCGGGCGTGATCGAGACGCGGATCGTCTCACCGATGCCCTCGTGGAGCAAGATCGCGAGGCCGGCGGTTGACGCCACCACGCCCTTCGTGCCCATGCCCGCTTCAGTGAGCCCGAGGTGGAGCGGGTAATCGCAGCGGGAGGCCAGACGCCGATAGACCTCGACGAGGTCGACCACGCCGGAGACCTTGGCCGACAGGATGATGCGGTCGTGAGACAAGCCGGTCGCCTCCGCCAGCTCGGCCGAGCGGAGCGCCGACTGCACCATCGCCTCGATCATAACGTCGCGCGCAGAGGCGGGCTCCGGCAGTCGCGCGTTAGCGTCCATCAGGCCGCTCAGGAGCGCTTGGTCGAGCGAGCCCCAGTTCACTCCGATACGGACCGGCTTCTCGCGCTCGATCGCCACCCGCACGATGGTCATGAAGCGCTCGTCGTGATGCTCTTTCGATCCGACATTCCCCGGGTTAATGCGATACTTGTCAAGCGCGCGCGCCATCTCCGGGTACTGGACCAGCAGCTGGTGCCCGTTGTAATGGAAGTCGCCGACGATGGGGACGCCAACACCCAGCCCACGGACTTTGCGCACCAGGTCCGGGACTGCCGCAGCCGCGCCGTCGTTGTTGACGGTGACCCGCACGAGCTCGCTGCCGGCATGGGCGAGCGAGACGACTTGGAGGGCCGTCGCGTCTGGGTCGGCCGTGTCGGTGTTGGTCATCGACTGCACCACGACCGGCCAGTGCGACCCGATCGGCACGCCACCGACCATCACAGTGGGGGTCTCGCGACGGCTCACGAGCCGGCGCCCCCCCTCACGATGTCGAAGTAGCTGACCCACGCGAGGAACCCGAACAGCAGCACAAACCCGACGAAGTAGGTGGCCCGCTCCAGGCTCGCGCTGATGCGGTTGCGAGTCGCCGACTGCAGCGCCGACACGACGATGCGGCCTCCGTCGAGCGGCGGGAACGGCAGCACGTTGACCACGGCCAGGTTCGCCGAAAGCAGCGCGATGAGCCAAAGCAGGACCACCGGCGGCGCCTCCGTCCGAACGGTGCCCACGGCCTCGGCGATGCCGATCGGCCCGCTCACCGGCGGGGCAGCACCCGGGTTGCTGGCGATGGAAGTCACGAGTTGGCCCAGTGCGCCGACGATGAGTCCACAGGCCTCGACCGTGCGGTCCGCTCCGAGTCCGATCGCCCCCGGCAGGGAGCGCTGGACGATCGCACCGGGCACAATGCGGGCGGTGATGCCCAAGGCGCCGCGGCCCGCGTTGACCGCGGCCTGGTCTTGCAGGGTGACAGGGATCTGGCGGGCGGTACCGCCAGCTGGCTGCACGGTCAGCGTCACGTGGTCCCCGGCGTGGGCGAGCAGATATCCGGTGGGCGCCTGGTCGTCGAAGTACGGGAACGTGCGCCCATCCACCGCGGTGATCACGTCGCCGGCGCGCAGCCCGATCGCGGAGGCCGGCGTCCCCGCCGCCACCGACCCGACCTGCGCATCGGCCGTGGGCTCGAGGCCGGCGGCGATGACTGTGAAAATCACGAACGCCAGCAGGACGTTCATGGCCACGCCAGCCAGCAGGATCACGACACGTACGAGGAGCGACTTCCGCCCGAAGCTGCGCGGGTCATCGCTGCCGCCGTCCTCGCCCTCCAGGCGCACGAAGCCTCCGATGGGCAGCCAGTTCAGCGTGTACTCGGTCTCACCGTCGCTGCCGAGGCGCGCCGCGCGGGGCGGGAAGCCGATCCCGAACTCGTGGACCCGGACGCCGGCCAGCCGCGCCACGAGAAAGTGACCAAACTCGTGCACAACGACAAGCCCGACCAAGATGGCCAGGAAGACGACCAGCGTGACGCCGGAGTTGAGGAAGCCGCTCACGGCGCGGCCTCGGGCGGCACCCTCGGTGCGGCTCCGGACGCCGCTTCGCACCAAGCGCGCACCTCGCTGTCCAGTGCGATCAGCTCGTCGAGGGCGGGGGCCGGGCCCACGCCGAACCGCTGCACGGCACCGGCGGCAAGGCGAGCGATCCCCGGGAAGTCGAGCGTGCGCTCGAGAAACCGGCGCACCGCAACCTCGTCCGCCGCGATCAGGGCAGCACTGGCGCGGGGGCCGGCGGCGCCGGCCTCGCGGGCGATCGCCAGCGCCGGAAAGCGGGACTCGTCGGGGCGCTCGAAGGCCAATGCTGACAGCCCGTCGAGCTCGAGCCTCGGCGCAGGAGACGCGTACCGGTCCGGAAACGTGAAAGCGTACTGGATGGGGATGCGCATATCAGGATATCCGAGCTGGGCCTTGACGGACCCGTCCACGAATTCCACGGCCGAATGGATAACGCTCTGTGGGTGGATCACGACGCGGATGCGTTCCAGGCCCACATCGTACAGCCGGTCGGCCTCGATGACCTCCAGGCCTTTGTTCATCAGCGTCGCAGAATCGATGGTGACCTTGGCGCCCATGCGCCACGTGGGATGTGCCAGCGCCATCTCCGGAGTCACGCGGGCGAGTTCCGCGGACGGCAGCCCGCGAAACGGCCCTCCGGACGCGGTCAGCCAGATCCTAGCGATCGCTGCGGGTTCCTCGCCCGTCAGGCACTGCCAGATGGCCGAGTGCTCCGAGTCGATGGGGCGCAGCCAGGCGAGCGGGGACGCGAACGCGACCGGGGGGGCACACGCGACCGGGCCTGTAAACGCCTGGCTGCGGGCTACGGATCCTGCAGCAGCGAATTCCTCGTCGGCCGCGGCAGCAGCCGCAGCGGCCAGCCGACGGGCAAGCGGCACCACCAGGTGACCACCGCTGACCAGCGTCTCCTTGTTCGCCGTCGCGACGACGCCTCCACGCTCCAGCGCCGCGAGGACCGGGCGCAGGCTCACCACTCCTCCGGTCGCGACCACCACCAGGTCCACATCGTCGCGCGCCGCGAAATGCACGAGCGCATCGGGCGAGTCGTCCACCGCGACGCCGTCGGGCAGGCGCAGTGTGCGTCGGCCCCGTGCGTCCGCGAGCGCTACCACGCGTGGGCGCAGAGCCTCCGCCTGTGCCTCAAGCGTCTGACGGTCGCGGCCGGCCGCTAGCGCGACCACCTCGAACCTATCGCGAAGGTGCGCGAGCACTTCGACCGACTGCCGCCCGATGGAACCTGTCGATCCCAGCAGTGCTACGCGCGTTCGCGGCCGGTCGACCGCCGGGCGTGCACTCACCGGGTCACCAGCGCCAGGTAACCGGCCAAGATCGGGGCTGCGAATAGGAACGAGTCCACACGGTCCAGGACACCGCCGTGCCCCGGGATCAGGCGCCCCGAGTCCTTTGCGTTCGCAGCGCGCTTCAGCATCGACTCGACCAAATCCCCTGCCTGTGCGCCAATGCCCAGCAGGAGCCCCACCGGGACGCCTTCCAGCGGCGAACGCCCAAGCCCGCCCAGCACCAGCGCCGAGACGGCGACTGCGCCGGCAAGCCCGCCGAACAGGCCCGCGTAGGTCTTCGCCGGAGAGATGTGCTGGAGGAAGCGACGTCGACCGAAGGCGCGTCCGAAGGCGTAGGCGCACGAGTCATACGACCAGACGCCCGCGACAAGAACGATCAGCCACCCCCGCCCTCCATCGAGGCTGCCCAGCAGGGCGCTTGAGGATACCGGCGGGGCGATTGCCACCAGCAGCGGAGCGAACCCCAGGAGTCCCACGTACGCAGCGCCGAATGCCGTCGCAACCCATGCCGCAAGTCCGGCATGGGGATCCTGCAACCTCAAGGCCGCCGCACCCGCCAGCAGGATGCCGACCGCAGGCAGGGCGAGCAGTGGCTCGGTCTCGCGGCCGGACAGGGCCGCACCCTCGATCACGAGAGCAGCGGCCAGCGCGCTGCCGTACCGGGCGAATCCGCGATATCCCGCCGACGCAAGCAGGGCGAACGTTTCCCACCCGGCCAGTAGCGCCACCACGACCACGAACCCGTCAATCCACGGCTGTCCCAGCAGGAAGACCGCGACGATGATTGGGACCAGGACCGCGGCGCTCGCGATACGCCGGCCGAGCACGTTCGCCTCAGCGCCCGAAACGGCGGGTCCGCCGGGCGTACTCCACAAGCGCCTCGTCGAACGCCTCCGGACCGAAATCGGGCCAGAGCAGATCCGACACGTACAGCTCGGCGTACGCCGCCTGCCAGGTAAGGAAGTTGCTCAGCCGCGACTCGCCGGCCGTCCGGATCAACAAGTCTGGGTCCGGAACGCCCGCGGTGTACAGGCGCGACTCGATGGCCGCCTCGTCCACCTCGTCGGCCGTCAGCCCGTCGGCGATACAGCGGCGAAGGGCATCCACCAGCTCGGAACGCCCCGAGTAATTGAACGCCACGTTCAGAAGCAGCCGTTCGCCTCCGCGCGTGGCATCGAGCCCTGCCACGATCGATGCGCGCGTCTCCTCCGGCAGCTCGCTGAGCCGGCCCAGCAGCCGGACCTCGACGCCCTGCGTCTGCAGCTCGGCCGTCTCCTCCCTGATCGCGGCGCGGAGGAGGTCAAGGAGCGTCGCCACCTCCTCCGGTGACCGGGACCAGTTCTCCCGGCTGAACGCGTAGATCGAAAGAACGCGCACGCCGCGTTCCACCGCCCGTCGCAGCAGCGGCCGGATAGCACGGACACCCGCCTCGTGCCCCTCGGCCTCCGTCACTCCCCGCGAGCGGGCCCAGCGACGGTTGCCGTCCATGATGATCGCCACGTGGCGAGGGACGGGCGTCGCCTCCATCTAAACCGCCAGGACCTCCTGCTCCTTGGCCTTGCCGTGCCGGTCGACCTCGTCCACATACCGGTCGGTCAGCTTCTGGAGCTGCTCAAGCTCGCGGCGGCCTTCGTCGGCGCTGACTTCGCCATCGTGCTCTTCGCGCTTTATCTCGTCCGCCGCCTCCCGCCGGAGGTTGCGGATCTCGACTCTCGCCTCTTCCGTCCGCCGGTGAACCTGCTTGACCAAGTCGCGGCGGCGCTCCTCGGTGAGCGGCGGAATGTTGAGTCGGACTACTGAGCCGTCCACGTTGGGAGTCAGGCCGAGGTCGCTCTTCTGGATGGCCTTCTCGATGGCTCCGAGGGCCGAACGGTCCCACGGTTGGATCACGATCGCGTGCGCCTCGGGCACGCTGATCCCCGCCAGCTGGTTGAGCGGCGTGGGCGTCCCGTAGTACTCAACCGTGAGGCGCTCCACCAGCCCGGTAGATGCGCGACCGGTGCGCACCGCCTGGAAGTCCCGCACCATGACGTCGACCGCGCGGGCCATCTTGGGCTCAGCGGCGGACAATGCCTGGCTGCTCATGCGTGTCCGCCTCCGCTGATGATCGTGCCGACCGGCTCGCCGAGGGCGACCCTGCGGATGTTATCCGGCCGATTGAGGTCGAAGACGACGATCGGTAGGTCGTTCTCCATGCACAGCGACACTGCCGTGGAGTCGAGCACCTGCAGGCGCTCGGTCAGGAGGTCGACGTAGCTCAGCTGCTCGTACCGGTGCGCTTCCGGGTACAGCATCGGATCGGCGTCGTAGACCCCGTCGACCTTGGTGGCTTTCAGGATCACCTGGGCGTCGATCTCCACCGCGCGCAGGGCAGCCGCTGTGTCGGTCGTAAAGTACGGGTTGCCCGTCCCAGCAGCAAGGATCACGATGCGGCCCTTCTCCAGATGGCGCACCGCGCGCCTGCGGATATACGGCTCCGCGACCTCGTTCATCCCGAGCGCGCTCATCACGCGCGTGTCAAGTCGTTCCTTCTCGAGAGCGTCCTGCAGGGCCAGGGCGTTCATCACGGTAGCGAGCATCCCGATGTAGTCGCCGGTCGCGCGGTCCATGCCCTTGGCAGCCGCTGCGAGGCCTCGGAAGATGTTGCCGCCGCCGACCACGATGGCGACCTCGATCCCGAGCCGGCGGACGTCCACAAGCTGCTTCGCGACGAACGTGCAAAACTCTGGATCCACGCCGTAGGATCGGTCTCCAAGGAGCGCTTCGCCCGAGAGCTTCAGAAGGATCCGGTGATACCGGGGGCGGACCTCCTGGCCTCCTCCCGCCGACGACGCCGTGGCGTCAGACTCCGTCACAGCTCTTCGCCCAGCTGGTACCGCGTGAACCGGCGCACCCGGATGTTCTCGCCGATGGTGGCGATCCTATCGGTGATGAGCTGCCCCACCGTGATGTCCGTGTCCCGGAAGGGCTGTTCTGTCAGTACGACCTGCGCGTACCACTTCTTCAGTTGGCCCTCGACAATCTGGCCGCGAATGTGCTCGGGCTTCTTCTGGACCGCCTCGTCCGCCGCCAGCTCGGCCAGCTTTGCCTGGAGGACGTCGGCCGGCACCGACGCGACCGTGGGGTAGAGCGGCGCGAGCCCGGCGACCTGCATGGCGAGGTCGCGCACGAGCTTCTGGAACTGGTCCGTGCGCGCCACAAAGTCCGTCTCGCAATTGACCTCGATGAGCACACCGACGCGGCCCCCGGGGTGGATGTAGCTGGCGACCTGCCCCTCGCGGGCATCCCGGCCGGCGCGCCTCATCGCGGCCGCCTGCCCACGCTCGCGCAGCAGTGCCACGGCGGCCTCCAAGTCGCCCTTCGTCTCCTCGAGGGCCCGCTTGCAGTCCATAAAGCCGGCACCGGTCCGCTCGCGCAGCTCCTTGACGGCTTCGGCCTTGATCTGCACCTGCTCGGTCATGCTGTCGGTGATCCCTTCGCTGGTCCTGTCGATCAGGCGTCGAGTGCGGAGGACTCCGCCGTTGTTGACTCCTCGTCGGCGGTCGCGGCTGAGCGCCGCGCCCGGGCCGCGGGGGGAGCCGCCGGGAGGGCCCGGCCGGGCAGCAGCTCATCCTCGTCGGGCTCGGGCTCGAATGTCAGCGTCTGCCCCGCCGCCATGGCGCTCAGCAACTCGTCCGAACCGGACTCCTCTGCGGGCACGCCGGCCACGACCTCGGGCTCGCTCTCGTTGCGGGCGGCGCGGTCGTGCTGACCGGCCACCGCCGCGTCGGCCACCAGACCGCACAGCAGCCGGATCGCGCGGATGGCGTCGTCGTTTGCCGGGATAATGTAGTCGAGCTCGTCAGGGTCGATATTGGTGTCGCCGGTCCCGACGACGGGGATCTCGAGCTTGCGGGCCTCCGTGACGGCGATGTGCTCGCGGTGCGGATCCACCACAAAAATGGCTCCCGGCAGCCGCTTCATGCGACGCATGCCGCCCAGCGTCCGCTGCAGCCGCGTCATCTCCTCGACGAGCTTCGCGGCCTCCTTCTTGGTCATCCGGTCGAAGTCGCCATTCGCCTGCCGCGCCTCCAACTGGTCGAGGAGGGCCAGGCGCTTGCGGATCGTCACGAAGTTGGTGAGCATGCCGCCCAGCCAGCGCTGGTTGACGTAGGGCATGCCGGCGCGCGTCGCCTCTTCCGAAATCGGCTCCTGGGCCTGCTTCTTAGTCCCCACAAAGAGGATGCTCTCGCCGCGGGCCGCGGTTTGATGCACGAAGTCGAGCGCCACGTCGAGACGCTGGACCGTCTGGGCCAGGTCGATGATATGGATCCCGTTCCGCTCCGCGAAGATGTACGGGCGCATCTTCGGGTTCCAGCGCCGCGTCTGGTGGCCGAAGTGGACGCCGGCCTCCAAGAGCTGGCGCATCGAGACGGCTGCCATGAATGCCTCCTGCTGGGTTCCGTCCGCCACGCGCCTTGGCCCGCGGATCGCCGGCCAATCGGCCGAGGCAACACCGCCACGAGAAACGGCACGTGTGTGTGATGTCCGAGCTGACGCACGGACGCCGCCGGGAAGCCCGACGGCGGGGGGAGTCTAGCACACGGCCACAGCTGCCCGGCCCGTTCGTGAGCCGGTTGTAGCCAGCCGAAGATCTCCAACGGCGGTGGTGCGCGTCAATTCACGGTCGCGCGCTGTCGCCGCCACGCGTCCGCCTGCGTGCTCGGTGAGCTCGAATCGTCAACAGAGTTCGAGGTTTGATGGGCCGAAAGCTGGTCCGCCCGCCCGGCGCGATCGCCGGCCCGTTCTCTACGGCCCCGTGGTCGACACGCCACGGGAGTGCGGGAGGCGGTGTGCCTCCTGGCAGCGTCTCGAGGGCGCGCCATGCCACCGCGGCGCAGTACAGCCTGTCGACGTTGCGTCGGTCGACGCTCTCGACGCCGCGCCGAACCCGTGGTGGAGTGTGTCCACACCTCCACCACGGGTTGCGGAGGTGGGCCGGGCTTGATCGCGAGCAGGTCGAGCTCGTCCCGCCCGACGCGCGCGCTGGGCCGCAAGGTCCAGCCGAGCAATTCGCCGTGCCGCGCGGCCAGCGCCTCACTGTGCTCGCCGGTCCGGTGCCGCCACCGGACCAGGCTTTCGCCCCGCGTCACGGTTCGCCGGGCAGTGCGAGGAGGACATCCAGGTCGAGTGTCTGCTGCTCACCCGCCAGGGCCCGCTGGGTCGTAACAAAGCTGCGCCGGTGAAAGGCCGTGATGCCCAAATCGACCATGGCGGCCCGATGTTCGCGCGTGGCATACCCGGCGTTGCGCTCCCATCCATATCCCGGATGCCGGGCCGCCAAGCGGGTCATGAGGCGATCTCGCACCACCTTCGCCACGATCGACGCGCAGGCGATCGAATAGCAGATGGCGTCGCCGTCCACGATGGCCGTGTAGGGGCCCACGTGTGCCTCGAAGTCGTGGATGCGTAGCCCGTCGACTAGGACGTGATCGTGGCCTCCGAGCTTCGCGACCGCCCGCATCATCGCCAGGTGCGTCGCGTGATAGATGTTGAGCGCGTCGATCTCGGCGACGGACGCGGCGCCGAGCCCGACGGCGAGGGCTCGGCGACGGATCAGCGGAGCAAGCCGTTCGCGCTGTGCCGAGGAGAGCACCTTCGAGTCCCGCACGCCCGGGATTCGATGGCAGTTCGGGACCACGATGACGGCCGCCGCCACAACGGGGCCAGATGCCGGTGCGACACCCACCTCGTCGACGCCCGCGATTCGGACCAGGCCGTCACGCCACAGTTCACGCTCATAACGCAGCGTGGGCGCGGTCAGGTGCGATGGGCGGGCGACGCCCCGGGTGGCAAGTGGCTGGCGGGAGGACTCGCGCATCCCGCCGGAGTCTAGCGGCGCTCGCGGAGGCTGGCAGCCTTGCCGACGCGATCCCGAAGGAAGTAGAGCTGCGCCCGGCGCGCCACGCCGTGCCGTATAACCTCGATCCGGTCGATGCGCGGTGAGTTCACCTTGAAGGTGCGCTCGACACCGACGCCACTGCGCACGCTGCGGACCGTAATGGAGCGGCCGATACCTCCGCCCCGCAGGCGCATGACGGTCCCCTCGAAGACCTGGATCCTTTCACGGTTCCCTTCGACGACCTTAGCGGAGACACGCACGGTGTCGCCGGACGCGAGGTCGGGCAGGTCGGTGCGGATCTGGTCCGCAGTGACGGCGTCGAGCACGTTCACAGGAGTCACTCACTCAGGCTGGCGCCGGCCATGGGCAGGCAAAGGGGTGGTCGGTCCGACGAGCGGGCAGTATAGCATGCGACCGTCACGCCTCCGGCGTCTCTGTCCCGTCCCACTGGTCTGCGTCGTCCAGCAGATCACGACTGTGGACGCCCCCGGGCGCCGCTCCGCCCGTGCCTCCCGGTGCCGCGCGCTCCAGCAGCTCCGGCCGGTTCCGCCGAGTCCGCGCCAGCGCCTGCTCACGCCGCCACCGTTCGACCGCGGCATGATCCCCACTCAGCAGCACGTCGGGCACTCGCTCTCCGCGGAATTCCGGCGGGCGCGTGTATTGGGGGTACTCGAGCAAGCCGGCAGCAAATGACTCTTCTTCCGTCGACGCCGCGTCGATCGCACCAGGGAGCAAGCGAATCACCGTATCGAGGACCACGAGCGCTGCGATCTCACCGCCCGAGAGCACGTAATCGCCGATCGATAGCTCCAAGTCGACCATCCCGCGGATCCGGTGGTCCACGCCCTCGTACCGCGGGCAGAGCAGCACGAGGTGCGGCCGCCGCGCGAGGGCTCGGGCGCACGCCTGCGTGAACAGCTCGCCGCCCGGATCCACCAGGATCACGAACCCATCGTCGCCCCGCACCGTGTCCAGAGCGGCGGCCACGGGCTCCGGTCGAAGCACCATGCCCGCCCCGCCGCCGTACGTGTAATCGTCCACGCTGCGGTGCCGTCCGAGGCCCCACTGGCGAAGGTCGTGACTTCGCAGATTGACAAGCCCGCGCTCCAGCGCCCGTCCCGGAATGCTCTCCGCGAGCGGGCCCGGAAACAGCACCGGGAAGAGCGAAACGACGTCGATACGCACGTCAGGAAGAGCCAGCGTCGGAGCCGATTCCGGCGACGACATCCGGGAGGACGTGGGGCGGAGCGGCGTCGGGAGCATCCGCGGCCCTAGCTTCGTCGGCCAAGCCCCGTTCACACCTCGATGATCGCCGGCCCCGTGGTCGTCGCGGACGCAGCGGTCCGAGGCCAAGCGCATCGGCATCGACCACGATGCGTCCCTCCCGAGGAGCGAACTCGCGGAACACGGCGCCGACGGCGGGGACCAACAACTCGCCACGCGGTCCCCCGTCGACCACGTACACTTCGCCTCCGCCGGCCCGGAACACGTCCTTGACCGTGCCGAGGGCCTCGCCCGTAACTGTCACGACGGGCACACCCACGATCTCGTGCCACCAATACGAGCCGCCATCGAGCGCATCAGACCACCGGACGGCCTCGAGGTACGCATCGCGCAGCGCCGCAGCCGCCTCCCGCGTGGAGACCTCGCGGAACCGGACCAGCAACCCCGGCGCGTTCGGCTTCGCCCATTCGACTACGAGCGCCCGGTCGCTACCCTCGAGGTATACGCGCGAGCCCGGTTCGAACCTAGCCGGATCGTCGGACAGCGGCTCGACCCGGACCGCACCCTGCAGGCCGTGGAGGCCTCGGACCAGACCGACGACGAACCGCTGGCCTTCGGAGGGCACGCTCAGTCGATCTCCAACGAGATCGACTCCCCCTGGCGCGCCGACATGACCTTGAGCAAGGTCCGCAGTGCCTTGGCCACGCTGCCGTTCCGGCCGATGACCTTGCCCATGTCGTCCTCGGCCACGTGCAGCTCGATCACGGTGCCGTCGCGGTCCTCGTGGACGCCCACGGTCACCGCCTCGGGCTCGTCCACCAACGAGCGCGCGACGTATTCGACGAGTTCGACCGCACTCATCCCGCTCCCTCTCTTGTGCTACTTCGCGTCAGGCAGGATGCCGGCGCGCCGGAACAGTCGCTCGACGGTGTCCGAGGGCGTCGCGCCCTGGCTCATCCAGCGCGTCGCTTTCTCGGCGTCGACCTGGAACTCCACCGGGTCGGTACGCGGGTTGTAGTGACCAATCGTCTCGATCGCGCGGCCGTCGCGTGCGCTTCGACTGTCCATGACGACCACGCGGTACGCGGGCTGCTTGGTCGCGCCGACGCGCGACAGCCGGATTCTGACGGACAAGCGAATACCTCCCCGAACTGCACAACGCTACTGCGGATTGCTGACACTGATAATTGCGCGGAACGTCTTCGTGGATCCACTGGCCCCGTACACGACAACCAGCCGATCGAACGGCAGCAGATAGGGTTGCACGTCGGCGTCGTAAACCGATTGCTCGCTCGCGGGCATCGCCGACTCGGCAGCAGCACGGATCGCACGAAGATCGAAGTAGGCGAAGCCGGTCGTGGCCGGCCCTCCAGCCGAGGCGAGAGCATCGGCGAACGCCGGGGTGGACCCCAAGCTCTGCGCGGTGGACTGGTCGAGGAGCGCCGCCACCACGTCCTGACCGAGCCCCAAGATGAAGCGACCGTCAGCGAGCGTCCAGCTCACGGCAATCGAGGTGGGGGTCCTGCCTGCGACGCCAATAGAGCCGGGCAGTGACAGCGACGACGACGCGATCGAGAGAGTGGTGATGGTGGCCGTCCCGTGCCGGGTATCAGAGAGAGCAAGTCCGTGGGCCCCGCCCAGGGACGCAAGTCCGATCAGAGACCGGAGTTGTCCGAGCCGCTGAGCGGCCAGCGCAGGATCCGTGACGGAGGTCAGCAGCGCGACGCGCGGCACGTAGACCGAACTCGTCGGTGCGTCCAGGACGATGCCCGTATCCCCCATCCAGGTGACAAACGACTCCAACTGGGCGCCGAGCAACCCCTCGACGTGCCCAAGCCCGACGGAACTCCCGCCGACCGTGGCAGGGAGGGCAGCCCTGATCCGCGTCAACAGGCAGGCCAGCGCAGTGCCGGCGTCGTGGGTCTCGAGGTACGCCAAGGCGGTTCCAGGGACATGGTCGACGAGCGTCGACGAGCGCGGGGCGACCGGCGCCACGCCTGACGGCACCTGGACTCGCAGGTCAGCCACGAGCCGATCCGACTCCGCCTGCACAGTCCCGTAGGCACTGGCCGGGAAGGCCTGCGTCATGCACGCGGTGAGCGCAGACGCGAGCGGCGACGCGGTCGCGACCCTCGACGCGGGCGCCCGCATGTCCTGCTCAAGCGCATCGGTGGACACGTAGACCGCTGCCAGGTCGCTTGCTGCGGCCCCGGACGTGGCATCTCTGTACGCCTGGGAGCCTTCGAGACTGGCGACCCTCCCAGCTTTTACGTCCAGCAGCGTCCCGATTGTGGCGGGGTCACTGGCGGCCACGAACGTCCCCGGCAGCAGGGCGACGCTGACGCTGCCCTCACCCCGCCCGGCGGGCGCACCCGAGGTCACGCCCGACCCGCGCGCAGGCAACGGGAACGTCCACTCGGTGGCTCCGGCGATGATCGTCCTCGTGGGCGCTTCGCCCGCCGAGCGCGCCGCCGCGACGAGCTTGTCGAACTCGGCCTGCGCCTTGTTCTGATCGGCAACGGCGACAAGTGCAACCGCGCGTGGAGCCGACGGCGTGGCTCCGGGGAGCACGGCGACCGCGATGGTCCCCTGGATCCACGGTGCCACGTCGGCCGAGTACGTGAAGGGATTGCCCGGGATGGCGGCCAACAGGCGGTCCCAGGTGTCGTCGAGCTTGGTTTCGAGATTCGACGTGTCGGAGAAACCGGGGAAGCGCGATAGGAACGAGGCGAGGGCAACTCCCTGGTCGCCGGGCGCGTCGAGGCGCCCCTCGGCGTAGACGATCGCGTCCGACGGCACGTAGCCGAGGGTTGGTGAAGTGCCGGCCCCGCGGGTGATCGCGATCCCAGCGCCCGCGACAGCCCCCACCACCAAAACCGTGACCGCCATCGCGACCCACCAGCGCCATGGACGCGGGCGCGCCGCACTGACGGTCGGATCTGGTAGCCCAGGAGTGACCGTCCAGCCGCCCGCGGCGGGCCCTTCGGAAGGGTCCAGCCCGAGATATTGTGGCTCGGGGCTGCCCCTGATCCCAGTGTCAGCAATGTCGCGGATGTCAGCCGGGCGTTCGTCTGTCATCGTCCGAACGGCAGGGCGGGCCGCCGCCCCCCCTGCCTCTGCACCATTCGCATGACCCGCTGCATCTCGGAGAACTGCTTGACCAGCCGGTTCACGTCCACCGTGGCCGTTCCGGACCCCGCCGCGATCCGCCGTCGCCGGGACGCGTTCAGGATCGACGGGTCCGCTCGTTCGGCCCGCGTCATCGACTGGATGATCGCCTCGACTCGCTTGAGCTCCCCTCGATCAACCGCCCCCTGAGCCTGCTTCGCGAGGCCGCGCATACCGGGGACCAGCTCGAGCACCTGCCCGATGGGGCCCATCTTCTTCATCTGCTGCATCTGCTGCAGGAAATCATCGAGGGTGAACGCGTTGCGGCGGAGCTTCTCAGCCGCCTTCTCCGCCGCGCTCGCGTCGAACGTTTCCTGGGCTCGCTCGATAAGCGTGAGCATGTCGCCCATTCCCAGAATGCGGCCGGCCAGACGGTCCGGATGGAACGGCTCGAGCGCGTCCGTCTTCTCGCCCGTGCCGAGGAACTTCACGGCCAACCCGCTGACCGCACCGATCGAGAGCGCTGCGCCCCCGCGCGCATCGCCATCGATCTTGGTCAGCAGGAGCCCGGTCAATGGAACGGCGGCGGCGAATGCTTGCGCGACGTTCACGGCTTCCTGGCCTGCCATAGCGTCCACGACGAGCAGGGTTTCGCTGGGCTTCACCGCGGCCGAGAGCTGTCGAATCTCACCCATCAGCGCCTCGTCCACCGTCAGCCGGCCCGCGGTATCAAGGATCACCACGTCGCGTCCTGTCCGCTTCGCCTGCGCCACGCCGTGCTCGGCAATATGGACGACGGTCGTGCCCTCGGGCGCCGAGTAGACAGGGATGGCCAGACTGCGCCCAAGCTGCTCGAGCTGGTCCACCGCGGCCGGCCGGTATGGGTCCGCCGCGACCATGAGGGGCTGACGGCCCTGCTTCACGAGGTACCGCCCGAGCTTCGCCGCCGAGGTGGTCTTGCCGGACCCCTGCAGGCCCACAAGCGCAACGACCGCAGGCTGGCCCGTGAGGCGGAACGTCCGGTCGCCACGGCCGAGCAACGCAGTGAGTTCCTCGTTGACGATCTTGATAACCTGCTGACCGGCATTCAAGCTCTGCAGGATCTCGGCACCAACGGCGCGTTCACGAACGCGTGCCACAAAATCCTTAACGACCCGGTAGTTGACATCCGCCTCAAGCAGCGCGAGCCGCACCTCGCGCATCGCGGCGTCGACGTCTGCTTCGGTGACATGGCCGCGACCGGTCAAGCGACCGAGGACGTCGCGAAGGCGATCGGATAGAGCGTCGAACACGGGCGGAGTCCTGCTCCTAGTGACGGTCCCGGGCCGGGCGTCGTGGCGGTGCGCGGATTCTGGCAACACCGAGGTGCCGGCGGATGCCGGCAACCAAGAAGTTTAGCCTTTCGCATCGGCGATGTCGCGTCCGTCCGGCCAGCGTTTCATGAACGCTCGCCCGCCCGGCGTGATGCGCGCCGGTCGGTCGATCGCTACAGACATGTTTCGATCAGGCGAAGAGCGCTTCGACGAACGCAGCCGGGTCAAAGTCGACCAGGTCTGAGACGCCCTCGCCGACGCCGGCGAAGACAACGGGCACGCCGAGTGCCTGCTCGATGGCGAACACGATCCCGCCCTTGGCGGTCGAGTCAAGCTTGGTGAGCACGATGCCCGTCAGCCTGCTCGCCTCGTGGAACGCTTTCGCCTGAGCCAACCCATTCTGGCCAGTAGTGGCGTCGAGCACGAACAAGACTTCGGGGGTCGCGCCAGGCAGACGTTTGTCGATCGTGCGCCGGATCTTCGCGATCTCCTCCATCAGGTTGTGGCGCGTGTGTAAGCGCCCGGCCGTATCGACGATCACGACGTCGGCGCGGCGCGCCACGGCTGCGTCAAGCGCGTCGAAAACGACGGCCGACGGGTCGGCGCCGGCCTTATGGGCAACCACTGGGAGCCGGAGCTGATCCGCCCAGGACTGCAGCTGCTCGGTGGCGGCCGCACGAAACGTGTCGGCCGCGGCGAGGATGACCGAGTCCCCCTCTGCGGAGAGGCGCGCCGCGATCTTGGCGATTGAGGTCGTCTTTCCTGTCCCGTTGACACCCACGACAAGCACGACGGCCGGTTCCCTCGGATCCGGCCGCACGGGACGCCAAGGACCGAAGGCGCCGGGCGGCAGCAGGCGCTCGAGCTCGGCGCGGACTGCGGACTCCGGCCCACTGGGGCTACGACGGCTCCGGGCCCGCGACACGACGTCCATCGCGAGACGAGCGCCGACGTCGCCGGCGATCAGGGTCTCCTCGACCTGCTCCCACGTCTCCTCGTCAGCCACCCCGGACCGCAGGATCCCATGGAGGCGGGCCATGAACCCGCTGCGGCTCGCCGCCACGCCGTCGCCAATGGACGCCGAGCGAGCGGAGTCCTGGGCGCTCACGGCTTCCGGCGTGATGGGCGTGAAGCGGGTCGGCGAGGGCCCGCCGCCGGATCCCCAGAAGCCAGTGGGTCGGGAAAGGGCCGGCTGCACCGGCGTCAGCGGTAGGGAGCCATCCAGGCGCGGTGCGTCCGGGCGAGGATCGTCCGGCGTAGCGCTCTGCTGCCGCGTCTCCATCGCCGATCCGTCGGTGGCGTCGGCAGGAGCCGACCCGTCCATTTCGGTCGGCGCCTCCGCGTCCGGCTCCGCGTCGCGCCTCGTTCGTCTCCAGAACATGCCCCGGCCATACCTCCCAGACGGGCTAGACGGCGGCGGCCTCCTGAACGACGGCCCGCGCCTCTTCGAGACGGAGCGAGACCACCCGGCTGACGGCATCGTCGCCGATCGTCACGCCATACAGGGCGTCCGCGGCCTCGATCGTACCGCGGTTGTGCGTGATGACGATGCACTGCGTGCGTGAGGCAAGCTCGCGCAGGGCCTCCGTGAAACGCCCCACGTTCGCCTCGTCCAGCGCAGCATCCACCTCGTCCAGGACGCAGAAAGGTACCGGCCGCACCTCCAGCATTGCGAAGAGCAGCGCGACCGCGGTCAGCGCCCGCTCGCCGCCGGACAGCATGGCGAGCGGCTGGCGCCGCTTACCGGGCGGTTGCGCCGTGATCTCCACGCCGGTTGCGTCGAGGTCCGCGGGATCGGTCAGGCTGAGCCTGGCCACCCCCCCGCCGAAGAGCTGGGCGAAGCGGCGCCCGAACGCATCCTCAAGCGCGGCGAACGTGGCGTGAAACTGCTCGGCGATGAGCCGGTCCAGCTCGACGATCATCTCCCGTGTCGAGCGGATCGCGCGCTCCAGGTCCTCACGGTGGGATTCCAAGCCATCCAGCCGGGACCGCACTTCGGCGTACTCCTCGACCGCGAGCGGATTGCCGGCGCCCACCTCGTGGAACCGCCGGCGCAGGCTCGCGAGCCGGGAGGCGGACGGAGATTCCGGGGGCGGCGGCTGCCTCGCCCAGCGCACAGCGGCGGCATCGAGGGCCGCTTCGAGCGCCACCGCCGGATCGCGCTCGACGTCTGCGTCCCGGCCGGACACCCGGGTTTCGCCGGCGGGCGGCGCCACGGCCGACAGTGCCGACAGGCCGACTGGCCCGAGCGACGCGAGCTCCACAAGCACCTGCTCGCGCGTCGCCTCGAGAGCGAGCCGCGCCTCTAGCTCCGCCATCTCTGCCGCCCTCACCGCGCCGTCCAGATCATGCAGCCGTGCGCGATGTCCTGAGGCCGCCTGCTCGGCCTGTGCGAGCTCGTCGCGCTCCCCTCCGCCTGCCGCGAGCAGGGTGGCGAGCGACTCGCGAGCTGCGCCTTCCCGCTCCGCCAGCGCCGACACCTCGGCCCCAACGCGGGCACAGTCAGCCGACGCTTGCTCAAGCGCGGCTGCCACCGTCGACGCTTCCTCGGCGATCGCCTCAAGGCGCGCCTCGTCGAACGCGAGCGTCGCTTCGGCGCGGTTCCGCGCATCCTCCGCACGCCGCTGTTCCGCAGCGCGCTCCTGGGCCACACCGGCCAAGCGGTCCCGTCGCCGACGGACCTCCTCCACCCGCTGCTCCCACGCGGAGACTGCGGACGTGTCTGGCTGGTCGGGGCCGGGCCCGACGCTTGTGGGCCGTGCCGCAGTCTCCACTTCCACTGTCTCCAGTGCCGTGGTTGCACGGGCCAAGTCTCCCCGCATCCGCTCCACCTGCGCGCGCTCCCATGCCAACTCCCGCCCGGCCGCCTCGGCGGCGCGCCCGGCAGCGCGCTCCGCCTCGTCCGCCGACCTGTGGGCACGCCTGGCTGCGTCCGCCTCCTGCCGCGCCGCATCCCTCGCGTCACGCGCCGCCGTGGCCAGGCGCTGAGCCTGATCACGATCACGGGCCGTGGAGCCCTCCGCGTCCGCCAGCCGGTCCACCTCTTCGGCCAGCGCCTCGCGCTCGGCGCGCCGTTCAAGCAGCCCGCCGCCACCGCCCAGGGCGACGATCCCCGCTGCCGTGACCAGATCTCCGTCGCGACTCACCGCCGACCAGCCGATGGGCAACGACGCGGCCACGGTCAGCGCATCTTCGAGCATGGGAGTCCAGACGGTGGTCTCCAGTAGCCGCGTGACAACACCGCCGGGATCACGACGGATGCCATCCGTCAGCGCGCCGCCGCCGGCGGCCGCGGCGGCGCTGCGCGCCCGATCCGACTCCCGGTCCGTCAGGGGCGGCGATCCTTGGTCGGACAACACCACCAGCCCGCGTTCACCCCGAAGGCCTGGCACCCGGTCACGTACCAGCGCGGCCGCCCGCACAGCGTCGCCCAGGGCGGCCTCCACGGCCGTGCGGAGCCCAGGCTCGACGTCCAGCCCCTCGTCCAGGCGCGTCCCGCCGCGGCGCTGGGCAGCCTGCGTGATGGCCAGCCCCTCCTCCGCAGCGATCCAGTCTGTCACGGACGCCAGTCGCCGGCGAGCGCCCTCCAGGTTGGCGGACGCGGTCTCAGCCGCGGCCCGGCGCTCTCGCCACCTCGCATCGGCCACCTCGGCCGCTAGCCGCAGTGACGTCTCATGGCCTTCCGCCTCCCACTCCCCCGCGACCGCTGTCACCTGCAGCCGCCGGGCGTCGTCCCACCGCTCGCCGGCCCAGCTCGCGGCCTCCTGTGCCCGAGCCGCGCGCAATTCCTGCTCACCGAGCGCCCTGCGCGTCTCGTCCAGACGACGCCGGGCCACGTCCAGGTCGGCGACCCGGGCAGCATCGGCCCAGCGGATCGCCGCCTCCCCGTCGCCCGCTACGCGCGCCGCGACCCGTGCCTGCGCCAGCTCAGCGAGCGCCTCAGCAAGGGCGCGCTCGGCCTCGACGAATTCGCGCGCCTCCACGGGGTTGGCCGGTACGATCGGGGCGGCGGCGGCTCGCCGCGATGCCCCGACGCGGGCCTCCGTCTGTGCCCGTTCCGCGGTCAGTCGCCGGCGATCGCGCGACAGAGATTCGAGCGCTGACTCGGCCCGGCCCTGCTCGAGCCGAGCGGTCGTGAGCGCACCCGTGAGCGCCTCGAGCTCGGCCCGCAGGGCGCGCTCCCCCCCTGCGCGCTCGGCTAAGCGGCCGACCAGCGCGGCGACGAGCGCTTCCATCTGGCGCAGCACGTCCAGTTCCTGGGACGCCGAGCGCCGGACCGTGGCCAGACGCTCCGCCGCCTCAGCGCCTGCCCGCGCGACGGCGTACCAGCGCCCGTGGGCCGCCGCGACGAGCCCCTCCGCGAGCTCGCCTGCTGCAGTCCGGCGCGCGCCTTCTTGCTCCACCTGCTGAGCGAGCCGGCGCGCCTGTGGCCGCAGCTCCGCGAGCACATCCCGGACGCGCGCGAGGTTCGCTTCAGCCTCGACCAGCTGGGCCTCCGCCTGGCGCCGGCGCCGCTCGTGCCGCCGCACACCAGCCACCTCTTCGAACAGGGCGCGCCGCTCCTCCGGCCTCAATGCGAGCGCTTGGTCAACCATTCCTTGGCCGATGAACAGGAACGCGTTCTCGGCGAGGTTGGCCGAGTCGAGCAGGTCGACCAAGTCGCGATGTCGCACGCGCTGGCGATTGACCAGGTAGTCGTTCTCGCCAGAACGGAATAGTCGACGACCGAGGGCTACTTCGGCGAAGTCGAGGGGCAGGAGCCCGTCGGCGTTGTCGAGCAGGAGCGTGACATCGGCCATCCCGATCGCGCGCCGCCGCTCGGACCCCGCGAAGATGACATCCTCCGCGCGGCGGATCCGAAGCGACCGACCCTGTTCCCCGAGCGTCCAGCGCAGCGCGTCGGCGAGGTTGCTCTTGCCGCTGCCGTTTGGACCGACGACGGCGCTGATGCCGGCCCCGAACTCAATCTCAGTGCGCTCGGCGAATGACTTGAAGCCGAGCATGCGGAGGGCGCGCAGCCGCGCTCTCGCGGTCATCCGCCTGGCCCTATGCGACGGAGCGTCACGAACTTGGCTCCTCGGCGGCCTGTCGGTCCTCCGAGCTGGCGTCCGAATCCAACCTGGGGGCAGGCCGGCCCGTGGCCGTGACCGCGTCCTCCAAGACCGCGAGGGCACGCGTGGCCGCCTCTGTCTCTGCGTCCCGGCGGTTGCTGCCCTCGCCCCGTCCGAGCATCCGTGCACCCACGGCCACGTCCACGACGTACTGCTTGGCGTGGTCTGGACCGACCGCGCTCACGAGCCGGTACGACGGCGGAACACCCCAGCGCACGTAGCTGATCTCCTGCAATCGGCTCTTGGGCGACTTCAGACTCGCGACTGGGATCTCCTCGTCGAGCTCGTCGGCGAGCAGCGCCGTCAGCCAGGCCCGGGTGGTGGCAAAGCCCTGATCCAGGTACACGGCCGCTGCGACGGCTTCGAACGTGGCCGCCAGGACGGATGGCCGGCGTCGCTCGCCTGTCCGCTCCGCGCCCTGGCCGAGAACGATCAACTCGTCGAGGCGGAGCCGCTGAGCGACCCGCGCCAAGGCCCGCGTCGACACAAGCGCGGCGCGGCGCGCCGTGAGGGAGCCCTCGTCCTCGCCGGGGTGGCGCTCGAACAGTGCGTCGGAGATCACGAGCGACACGACGGCGTCGCCCAGGAACTCGAGCCGTTCGTTCGAGCCCCCGGGCTCCTCGGGATGCTCGTTGGTAAAGCTGCCGTGGACCAGCGCCCGTTCCAGCAGGGCGCGATCCGTCACTGGGAGGCCGAGCCTGACTGCAAGCTCGCCTGCCCGGTCCATTGCGGACGGTGCCGGGTTACTGCGCGCTGTGCTCGTCGATGTAATCGGCTGCGTCCTGGACCGTGCGGATCTTCTCGGCGTCCTCGTCGGAGATCTCGGTGCCGAACTCTTCCTCGAGGCTCATGATCAGCTCGACGAGGTCCAGCGAGTCCGCGTTCAGGTCGTCCACGAACGAAGCCTCGGGCTTGACCTCGTCCTCGTCGACGCCGAGCTGTTCGACGACGATCTTCTTGAGCCGCTCGTAGGTTGATGCCGTCACCCGTCCTACCTCCTCATCATGGCGGTCCCGTGCCGCCTGACCTCGACCGCCTAGACTCACGATCCCCTACCCCCCGCACAGGTGCGGCCAATCCCGTCTCGTCCGCGATCCTTCCGAGGACACCGTTCAGGAGCCGGCGGGCAGGTTCCCCGCTGTAGGTTCTCGCGAGACCGACCCACTCCGCAATGACCACTCGGGCCGGCGTCGCCGCGGAGTGTAGCAGTTCCCCAAGGGCCGAACGCAAGAGCGCGCGGTCAATTCTGGCGAGCTGGACGACCGGGTATGCGGGCGCGGACGCCTCGATCCGGGCGTCGATCGAGTCCCGATGCCGAACCACGGCTTCGACGAGCGACCGGGCGTACGCGGCACTCTCGTCGTCGGCCCCGAGGTCGGATATCTGGCGTTCCAGCGCGGCCGCGGCTGTCCGCTGCCCGAAGTCTGCCTCGAACACGGCAGCCAGTGCCAGGCGCCGCGCCGCGCGGTTCGCGGCGTGCGGGTCCGGTGCGCGGGCCGGCACCCGTCAGCCGCCGACGCCGTCGACGAGGATCGTCACCTCGCCGAGCTCCAGCCCCAGCTGACGCTCGATGGTCTCCGCGATCACGCGGCGGAGGCGGGTCGCCAGCGTTCCGAGCGGCTCTCCCGCACGCGCGACGACGAAGAGCCGGACGTGCACCCTCCCACCGCGGAGTCGGGCCGTCACGGCTGGGCCTGCAAGCCACGCCCAGAACGCCGTACCGCCCCGCCCCACACGAAGCACGCCCGGATCGCCCTCCGCCGCCGCGCGCGCCATCGTGCCGATAACCCGGCGCCGCACCGTCAGGACCCGAGTGCCGTCGTCGTCCGTCGATGCCATCAGGCTATCTCCTCTGTGCCCGCCGCCGGTGCGAGGCTGCGGCGCCCCCGCGGCCCGAGCGCGTCCGCGATCAGCTGCGGCACGTTCGCTCGTGCCGTGTCAGCGCCGACACCCACGGCGTATGAGATCATCCGCGCTCGGGCCCTGCCGTGCGTGATGATGACCGATCCCCGGACTCCCAGCAGCAGCGCCCCGCCCGTGCGCTCGTAGTCGAAGCGTCCCCGGATCCGGGCGATGCCAGGCCGCATGAGCACGTAGGCGAGCGGCCCGAGCGGCGGGCGGCGGAACTCGCGACGAAACAAGTCGAAGATGAACCCCGATAGCCCCTCGAAGAACTTCATCGTCACATTCCCGACCGACGCGTCGCACACTACGACGTCGGCCAGGTGATCGACAAGGTCCTTGCCTTCGACGTTCCCCACGAACCGCAGGTCACCGTCGACCAAAGCGGCCGTCGCCTCCTGGACTCGCCGCTCGCCCTTGCCGTCCTCCTCGCCAATCGACAACAGGGCGACCGAGGGGCTGGCGACCCCCAGGACCTTTTCCGCGTAGATGGCACCCATACGGGCGTATTGCGCGAGGTTGAGGCCCGTCGAATCAGTCGTCGCGCCGATGTCGAGCAGCACGAACGGTCCCTTGTCGCCGACCATCTGGACGGCCAACGCGGGCCGATCGACCCCCGGGAGGCGACCCAGGTTCAGGATCGCGGCCGCGACGCCGGCACCTGTGTGGCCCGCGGTGACTACCGCGTCCGCCCGCCCCTCCCGGACGAGACGCATAGCCACGTTGATGCTGGCGTCGCGCTTGCGTCGGACCGAGGCTGCCGCGGGTTCGTCCATTGCGACCAGCTCCGACGCGGGCACGATGGTCACATGTGGCGGCAGGCCACCGTGCATGTGCGGCGCCACGCGCGCCTCGTCTCCGACCAAGATGACGTCGGCCCCAGGATGCTCTCGCGCCCAGGCAAGCGCACCTGGCACGACCTCGGCCGGACCATGGTCTCCACCCAGAGCGTCGACCGCCACGCACAAGCGCCGGTCCGAAGCAGTGGCTGCGGTCGATGGGCCGTCCATGCGCTCCCCAACTACCGGCGACGCTCCGCCGTCAGGACCGGCCGGGCTCGCCCGCGGCCTTGGCCTTGATCCGCACGGCCTCGCGGCCGGCGTACCACCCACAGTTCGGGCACGCGTGGTGACTCAACTTCGGCTCGTGGCAATGCGGGCACGACTCCACGTTCGGCATCGTGAGCGCGGCGTGGGCCCGGCGGTCGCCCTGAGCCGCGTGCGACGTCTTGCGCTTTGGAAGCCCCATGAGTGTCTCCTCTCGGTTGCCGCAGGGAGGACCTGGCGGCTCAGCGGGTTGTGGGGTCGGTGTCTGTGAGGTGCCAGTCGATGAGCGTGGCGAGCCGCCCATCCATGGGTTCGCCCGGGTGCTCGTGCGCGGGATCATCGTTCAGGTCGACGCCGCACTCCGGACAGAGGCCGCGGCAGTCGGGGCGACAGAGCGGAGCGATTGGCTCGGCCATCGAGATCGCCTCGCCCACCGGCACGGCCAGGTCTAGGACGTGGTGGTCGTCGATGCGCAGCACGTCCGGTTCCGCGCCCACGTCGAGCGGGAGCCCGGTGTGCAAGTCGATGGTGGGCAGCGCCTCCTCGAGGAGCTCGACGTGGACCGCGGCCACTACCGGGCGCAGGCAGCGGCTGCAGGATTCCTGGAGTGCCGTCGTGAGATCGGCGTCCGCGAGGATACTCCTCGACGTGCGGGAGAGCCGCACGATGCCACTGATCGGCCGTGCCAGACGCAGATCGTCGGGGAGGTCCAGTTGCGCGCCATTGATCTCGTATCGGCGATCGGTCCCCGGGACCGAGCCCATGAGGCCCGCAACGTTAAACGCGAGCATGGCCCGCTATGCGGTCCGGCTCATCGATCGAGTCCGCGCCGTGCTCCACCTGAGGCTCCGCTCCCCGACGCTCATCCAGCATCTCGATTCCGTGCCGGATGCTCTGCAGAGCCTTCACGCACTCGCCCTCAAGCCGGACGAGGACGTTCGCGGCGTACTCGTCCGCCCCCCTCCGGATCTCGTCCGCGTCGCGGTGCCCGTCCGCGATGATCTCCTGTGACCGAACATCGGCTGCGCGCGTCAGTTCACGCTCCTCGATTAGGAACGCAGCCTGCTCCTGCGCCCGCGCGACGATCCGGTCCGCTTCTTCTTGCGCCTTCTCCAGGATTCGATCCGACTCCTGGTTGACCCGCTTGGCCTGCCGGACCTCTTCGGGCACGGCGACGCGCAGCTGGTCGATCAGGTCCAGCGCCGTCGCTTGGTCGATGACGACGTTGTTGGTGAGGGGCAGCCTCTTCCCGTTGGCCACGATCGACTCGAGACGCTCGACGAGGAAGATGATGTCGATGGCGGGAACCTCCGGCGGCCGCCCGGGAGGGCGTCCCGGGCTAGGTGGAAATTCTAGCCCACTGCAGGGTCCCTGCTCCAACCCGCTGCCGCTGCCTCCAAGCGCTCGGCGACGGCCGGCGGCACCATCCCCCGCACGTCCCCACCGAAGCGCGCGATCTCCTTGACGAGGCTCGAGCTCAGGTACGCGTGCTCAAGCGCGGTCATGAGGAACACGGTGTCGATCTCGGGCGCCAGTTTCCGGTTGAAATGCGCCATCTGCAGCTCGCTCTCGAAGTCGCTGACGGCTCGCAGGCCGCGCACCACAAACGCGGCCCCGTTGTGCCTGGCAGCATCGACCGTGAGCCCGTCGAACCGCTCGATCGAGACTCGGCGCGCGACCTCGGGCGCGAGCTCCTCGTCGATGCACCGGCGGATTACGTCGGTCCGGTCGTCCTCGCCAAGGAGGGCGTCCTTGCGCGGATTCTGGAGCACGGCAACCACGAGACGGTCGAAGATGCGTGCCGCGCGACCAATGACGTCGAGGTGGCCGTACGTGATCGGATCGAACGACCCCGGGTAGATCGCGACGCTCATCTCGCCTCCCCGACCGTCAGTCAGCCTGCCCCGCGGTAGCTTGCACATCGGCGCCGTTCGATCCCGGATTGCCCGCCGGATCCCCCGGCCGCGGACCATAGACCGTGACCAAGCCCTCGCCGATCCGACGCTCCCGCAGACGTGCCAGGTGACCGACTCGCTCGGGCAGCACATCCCGCCAGAAGTGGCGGGCCACCACCATCGAGCCCGGCCGCAGGACCGTTCCCGTGCCGAGCTGCCGGAGCGCGTCGAGCATAGCAGCGTCCCCGAAAGGCGGATCGACCAGCACCACGTCGAACGGCCCGCTCGCCTCGGACAGGTACGTGCGGACGTCACGGCAGTGGACCCGCGCGCGGGTTCCAGCGAGTGCCGTCCGGTGCAGGTTCTCCTCGAGGACGCGCACCGCGTCTGGGTCTCGCTCGACGAAGTCGCAGCTCGCGGCACCGCGGCTCAGCGCCTCGATGCCGCCGGCGCCGCTGCCGGCGAACAAGTCGAGGACGCGGGCCCCGGCCAGCATCGGCTCGAGCGAGCCGAAGATGGCCTGCTTGACGCGGTCGCCGAGCGGCCGGGTCCGTGCCCCCGGATGCAGCAGGCGGCGGCCCCGCGCCGCGCCTGCGATAACGCGACCCGCGTCACGCATGACGACCTCCCACCGGGACATCCGCGGACGCCTCCCCGAGTTCCGGCAGTGCGTCGCCGGCGCCGACGCGTGCGAGCCACCCGGTTGCAAGCTGACGTCCGAGCGCCGCGAGTGCCGGGTCGAGCGCGCCGTCGGCGTCTACGGCGCGCAACGCCTCCTCGCGCGCCGCCGCGGACAGGTCACGGTCCGTCGGCTCGTCCAGCCGGGCGATTCGAAGCGGCGGCAGACCGCTCTGCTCCACGCCGAGAAGGTCGCCCGCCCGCCGGAGTCGGAGGTCCTCCTCGGCCAGGAGGAAGCCATCGCGGGTCTGCTCTACGGCCTCAAGCCGCGCGCGCGCCACCTCGTCGACCGCGTCCGAGACGAGAACGCAGTATGACTGCCACACTCCGCGACCCACACGCCCTCGGAGCTGGTGCAGCTGCGCGACGCCGAACCGGTCCGCGTTAAGGATCACCATTACGGACGCCTCTGGGACGTCGACGCCCACTTCAACGACCGTCGTGCCAACGAGGACACCAACATCGCCACGGCGGAACGCCTCCATCGCGGCGTCCCGCTCCCGGGCGGGCATCTGCCCGTGCACGACACCAATGCCGGCCCGGACGTCAGCGAGGCCGGCGCGTCGCGCCGCCTCTGGCAGCACCTGACGCACCATCGCCGCCGCCTCCTCCACGGCCACTGCCTCCGAGGACTCGTCCTCGTCGACGAGCGGCACTACGACAAACACACGGCGGCCGAAGTGCAACTCGCGGGCCACGAGCTGCCACGTCCCGCGGGCGGGCTCCGCGGGGTCGTCCCCCAGCAGCTGGCCGAAGCGGCGGATGCCGGTGAGCACCGGCACGCGCCCCTCCGGAAGCGTGCGCAGGTCGGAGACGTCGAGGTCCGCGTAGAAGACGCGTGCCAGGGTCTGGGGGATCGGCGTCGCGGTCATCAGTAGCACGTGAGGGTTGCGGCCCTTCTGCGCCAGCGCATCCCGCTGCGACACGCCGAAACGATGCTGCTCGTCGATCACTACGAGTGCCAAGTCACGGAATCGCACGGACTCCTGGATCAGGGCGTGCGTGCCCACGATCACGTGCGCCGCCTCTCGATCGCCGCCGATCCGTGACAGCGTACGCTCCCGCTCCCCGGCCGGCAGCGATCCAGTGAGCAGGGTGACTGCGTGACCAAGTGGCTCCAGCAGGCGGGTCAGCGTCTCGGCATGCTGGCGAGCCAGCAGGTCGGTCGGCGCGAGCACTGCCGCCTGATAGCCCGAGTCGGCCACGAAGGCGAGGGCAAGCGCCGCCACGGCGGTCTTACCCGACCCGACATCGCCCTGCAGAAGCCGGAGCATGGGGCGGCTCGATGCCATGTCGGCCCGGATTGACGCGAGCGCAGCGACCTGATCTGGAGTGAGCCGCGCGCGACTCTGCGACGGTCCACTGCCGCCTTCGGATCGATCGCGCTGCCGCGTGAGCTCGTCCTCGATCGCGGTCACCGCCGACGCATAGCGCCCGTCCGAGACCACCACCCTGTCCGCGGTTTCGGGCCGGCGCTGGCGATCCCGCGAGATCATCCCCACCTGCAGCGCCAACAGCTCGTCAAAGGCCAGCCGGCGCAGCGCGGCGTCGCGCCGGTCGAACGCCTCGGGGAAGTGCGCCTGCTCGAGCGCGTCGCCGAGCCCCACCAGCCCGTGCCGCTCGCGCACTGGCTCGGGCAGGTAGTCGACGATCGAATCGGCATATCGGGTGAGTGCCAGGCGGATGAGGCGCCGCAGCGAGGGGTTTGTGACGCCGGCGGTGAGACGGTAGACGGGGACGATCCGGCCCGCATGGAGCGAGCCGGCCTCGTCCGGCCCGAACTCCGGGCCGTGGAACTCCACGACCGGGAGCCATCCCTTCACCACAGCGCGGCCGGTAATCACGATCCTGTCGCCGGCGTGGACTCTCCGCTCCACGTATTGCCGACCGTACCAGACAGCGGTGCCCTCACCACCTTCATCGTCGAGCAGCCGCGCGGTCACGACCCGGACCCGCCTACGGAACGTCTGGCCCACCTGAACGTCGAGGACGGTGACGCGGGCACTCACGGGTTCGGCCGGGCGCGCCGCCGCGATCCATCGCAGCGTGCGCATCTCGCGGACGTCCTCGTAGCGGCGGGGAAGGTGAAACAAGAGGTCCGCGACGCTTAGGATGCCGGCACGCCGGAGCCGGCTGGAGATGGGACCGCCCGCCAGGCCCGCGCGCACCAGCGGCATCGCCAGGGGGTCGACGGGCGGCGCCCCTTGCCCGTGCGCCACGCCGCCGACGCTCACGCTCGCGCCCGGCGCCGGCCGGTCACGACCGTCACTCCGCCGCGAGGAAGTAACGGTAGTGCGGCTGCCCGCCGTGCACCAGCTCCACCTCAACACCTGTGAGCCTGCTGCGCAGCGCGGTCGTAAGCTCCTCGGCCTCAGCCAGGTCGGCTCCGTCGCCGTAGTAGACGGTGAGCAGCTCGTACCCAGGCCGGAGCAGGGCGACGCCCGCCAGCACCGCCTCCTGCCGGCTCGCGTCGGTCGTTACCAGGCCGTCGTCCGGATCCAGGACGATTACGTGCCCCTTCTTCACCTTGCGGCCGCCGATCTTCGCATCGCGGATCGCGTCCGTGACCTGCAGGGTCTGAACGCTCCGCGCGGCCGAGAGCATCGTGCCCGCATTCGCCTCGGCGTCCCGCCCGGCGTCGTACGCCAGGAGCGCCGCGAATCCCTCCGGCGGATTCCGAGTGGGCACGACGACGATCCGGATGTCCCGAGCAAGTCCGGCCGCCTGCTCGGCGGCCAGCTTCACATTGGGGTTGTTCGGCAGCATCAGCACCTCGTGGGTGCCGAGCCCCTGGGCTGCCCTGAGCAGCTCGCCAGAGGACGGATTCGCCGACTGGCCGCCGCCCACGACATCCGCGACGCCGAAGCTGCGGAAGATCGCGACGATCCCATCGCCCGACGCGACGGCGACGATGGGCGGCCCGACATGGACACCTGGGAAGTCTGCGAGATGGTGCGTCAACTCGGCATGTCGGTGGTCGACGGGATCGTGGACAGCAATGGACTCCGCGTGCGGCGCAGCCTCCGGCAAGTATGCAGGATCGCCCAGCGGTACTGCTTCGTGTCGCCCGGCTGAGTAGTACCAGTGCAGGCCGTCGGTACCGTACGCGTGTGCCATCGAGGATTCCCCCGCGAAGGCTTGCGCACGCGCCTCGCGTGCCTCGCGGGCTTGCCGGTCTAAGTTCTCGACCGTGATGTGGCTGAGCGGCCCGAGCGACAGCCCAAAGGCAAGGACCTGGTCGGGCCGCTCGCCATGGACGTGTACCTTGGCGGCCCGTGCGTCACCCGCCACCAGCACGGACTCGCCAAGCTCGGTCAGGCGAACGCGGATCGCATCGAGATCGAGCGACCGCCCGGTGGCGGGCGTCACGAGGAACATCGTCTCGTACCCGAACCCGTCCTCCCCTTTCGCGATTACAGCCGCCGGGTGCGGCGCCTCTGCTCCCAACGGCTCGTCCCGCGCGGCCCGGACCACGATCGCCCGTAACGCGCCCTGCAGGATGCGATAGAGGCCCTCGCCGCCGGCATCCACGACGCCTGCCTCACGCAGGACGGGCAGCAGCGACGGCGTGCGCGCCACGGCCTGCTCCGCCGCCTCCACCGCGGCCCCAAGGACTGCCTCCATGTCCGGCTCGTGCTCGGCAGCCGCGACCGCTGCCGCTGCCGTATCGCGAACGACAGTCAGGATCGTGCCCTCAACCGGCTTCAGCACCGCGCTGTGCGCCTTCTGGCTGCCCGTGGTGAGCGCGTGGGCGAGGTCAAGCGCGCTCATGCGTGACCGGCCCGCCAGCGCCTCGGCCATGCCTCGAAGGATCTGGGAGAGGATCACGCCGCTGTTCCCGCGCGCCCCCATCAGTGCGCCGTGTCCGACCGCCGCAGTAACGCCGCCGACGGTGCGGTCCTCGGTCGGCAGCGCCTCCGCCTCGGCGAGCGCCGCCCGCAGGGTGGCGAGCATGTTCGAGCCGGTGTCGCCGTCTGGCACCGGGAACACGTTCAGGGCGTTGATCGACTCAACCGACTCTTCCAGCAGCGCGAGGCCACCGCGAAGAGCGTCCAGCAGGCCCTCGCCGTCCGTGCCACGACGGCTCACTTGGGGTCAACTCCGGTCTCGCGCTTAGCGGTGTGGCGGACCTGCAAGCCACCCACGTGGATCGCGACGCTGTCGATATCGCGGCCGAGGGCGTGCCGCACGGCATACCGCACGGCGGACTCGACGTTGCTCGCCACCTCTGCGATCGGCACGCCGAACGCGACTCGCAGTGAGATCCGCACGTCCAGCGTCGGCGTAATGCGGACGGACACGCCGGGGGTCCCGTAGCGCACCAGAGACAGCAGGCGGGAGCGCAGGTCCGGGTTCATGAACCCGACCACGCCATACGATCCCGCTGCAGCATCGCGCACGACGTTGGCGACTGCCCTGCGCGTCACGAGGGCGTGTCCGGGAACTGGGTTCACGGCGGGTGTGTCCCTTCAGGTCGCGATGCGGTCGAACGACATGCTATAGTACGGAACCGCCGCGCCGCAGTCCGGCGCGCCCGGTCCTGACGTTGTTTCCGCATCCCTGAGGAACCCATGGCCCGCTCCTGCGCGATCTGCAGCAAATCCTCGATGGGCGGCTTCAACCCCCAGTCGAGCGGCATGAACCGCGTGCGCACCCACCGCCGCTGCGAGCCAAACCTACATCGGCTGCAGATGCAGCAGAACGGCAAGGCAGTGAACGCGCTCGTCTGCACCCGCTGCCGCCGAACGCTCAGCAAGTCGGACTGACCCGGCGGCCGGATCCCTCCGGCGCGCTCAGGTCTGGTCGGCGTTGCTGTCGAGCCAGATCGTGAACGGCCCATCGTTGATGAGGTCGACCTCCATGCGTGCTCCGAACACGCCGCGGCCGACCGATACTCCCAGCGACTCGAGCGTGTCCGCGTAGATCCGGTAGAGCCGCTCGGCCAGGTCGGGCGGCGCGGCTCTCAGGAACGATGGTCGGCGGCCGCGGCTTGTGTCCGCGTACAGCGTGAACTGGCTGACCGCAAGCACCTCGCCGCCGACATCCAGCAGTGAGCGGTTCGTCCTCCCGTCGGCATCCGCGAAGATGCGCAGCTCTGCCGTCCGACGCGCCATCGCCCGCGCGACTTCCGGCGTGTCCCCATGACCGACCCCCACGAGTGCGACGAGGCCAACCCCGATCTGCGCGGTGGATTTGCCCGCGACTCGGACCTCCGCGCGGTTCACGCGCTGCAGGAGCAGTCGCATCGCGTCAGTGCAAGATGAGGCCGTTTGCCGCGGCCGAGCGCCCGGTCAGCACCAGCGCGGCGGGCACGGCGTAGGCAAACGAGCCGGCAAGCTCGCCCCGCCACGCGAGCACGGCCACGAGCCCAGCGCCGACCGAAGAACAGCGCAATGAATGGCACCCAATCGCGGAAGAAGAGTCGTCCCCGTCCGAACACGATGGCCGCGAGCGCGAACCCGCGAGCAGCACGTCAGGTGTGACGCCGATTCCCTTCGCGATCATCAGGCCGCTGAGGATCGCCACGTACAGTGCGAGGGCGACCAGGAGGATGCGGTCGTTGCACTCACCCAGCTGGTCCGAGGCCGACCCGGACAGCGGTGTCACAGCGTCTCGTCTTCCACGGCGAAGCCGAGCCCGAACCGCTTGCGGGTGAAGGCTTCCGCGGACAACGGGACCATCACCGCCCGCTCGGCATCGACGCCCGGGACCCGCGGGCCCGTCCGGAGCACGAGCGTGGGAATGCCCTCCCGCTCGATCGTGCGGCTCAATTCGTCCGCTTCGGCGTGGGCGAGCGTGGCTACCACTGACCACGACTCCCGCGGGATGGGCAGCTCGCTGCGCCCAATGTCGCGCGTCCAGCCCTCGTCGGCCAGCGCCTTGACCAACCGGATCTCCCGCGCGAGATCGTGCCCGCGTTCGAAGAGCGCGGACCCCACGATCAGGATGTCGGCGCCGCACCCACCGACCAGGGCCGCCGTCTCGAGGCCGATCCCGCCCTCCACCTGCACCTCCCACCCGTACGGACGCCCCGCGAAGAGATCACGGGCATCCCACACCTTGCTGGCCAGCTCGTGCCGAAAGCGCTGTCCCGGCGCGACCGGGTCCGCGAGCAGGACTAGTGCGATGTCCACGGCGTCGCGGAACGGCACGAGAGCGCCGACTGGTGTGACGGGCCTGATCGCAAGGCCAGGGGCAAGCCCGGCTCGCCG
Organism: uncultured Chloroflexia bacterium; assembly: GCA_963835945.1. Lineage (GTDB taxonomy): Bacteria > Chloroflexota > Limnocylindria > Limnocylindrales > CSP1-4 > JAJYNJ01. Next base: position 30,184 of record CAWIHR010000031.1, on the reverse strand, counting down.
GACCACCGCGAGCGCCTCGCGCAGAACCTCGACGGACTCGGACGCCTCGACGTGCATGGTGATCGAGTCTGCGCCGGCCCCAACGAGCCCGTCTACCAGTGTGGACGGGTGGTCGACCAGCAGGTGCACGTCGAGCGGCAGACGTGTGAGCCGGCGCAGCGCGCGCACCACATCCGGCCCGAACGTGAGGTGGGGCACGAAATGGCCATCCATTACGTCGAGGTGTAGCCGGTCAGCACCCGCACGTTCGAGTTTGCGGACGACGCGGTACAGGTTCCCGAAGTCCGCCTCGAGGAGACCAGCCGCCAGCCGCGCCCGACCCGTGCTCAAACGCGCTCGGCGCCGAGTGCCGCCGCCCCCACTCGCTCCAAGCGTTCGCGCCGCAACCGAACGACTGCTGGGGCCGGATCTCCCACATGCTCCGCCGCAAGCTGCCCGCAGGCCGCCCCGATCTCGTCGCCGCGGTTGCGGCGGACTGTGACCGGGATCCCGGCACCGTGGAGCTCTGCCGCGAACGCCTCGATCCGCCGCGTGCTGCTGGGGCGCCAGGGCGTGTGGGCGACAGGGTTCATCGGGATCAGGTTCACGTGCGCCAGGCGCCCGTGCAGCAGGCCAGCGACCGCGGCCGCATCAGCGGATGTGTCGTTGATCCCGTTGATCATCACGTACTCATAACTGACCCGCCGGCCCGTCGCAGCCGCGTAGGCGCTCGCCGCCTCGACGACCGCAGCCACGGGGTAGCGACGGTTGAGCGGCACGAGCACGTCGCGCAGCGCTGGCCGCGCGGCGTGGAGCGACACCGCAAGCGTCCATGGGGGGTGCAGCGCCGTCAAGCGATCCATACCCGGGATCACACCGCTCGTGCTGATCGCTACGTGCCGCGCGCCCAGCCCGAATTGAGCCGGGTCAATGAGCGCATCGGCGGCGGCGACCACCGCGTCCGCGTTCAGCAGTGGCTCGCCCATGCCCATGAACACGACGTTGGTGACGTGCCGGCCGGCTGCGGCAAGTCGACGAGCCCAGAAGCGCACCTGGTCCACGATCTCCGCCGTGTCCAGGTCCCGCTCGAAGCCGAGCTCGCCCGAGGCACAGAAGGGGCAGCCGACAGCGCAGCCCGCCTGGCTCGAGATGCAGACCGTCGCCCGCTCGCGACGCCCGGGCCGTCTCGGGTACCGCATCAGCACCGACTCGATCAGACAGCCGTCCGCCAACCGATGCAGCGCCTTTTCGGTCAGGCCTCCGTCGGCAGGTCGGACCGAGGTCTCGACGAGCTTCGAGACACTGAACGCCTCCCCGAGTGCCGCCCGCAGGGCGACCGGGAGGGTACGCATTTCCGAGACGTCCACGGCGTGGCGTCGCCACAGGAAGTCGCCCACCTGGCGCGCCCGGTAGGCGGCCTCACCCGACGACTCCACCCATGCGGCCAGCTCCGCGGGCGGGATACCCGACAGACCCGGCCGCGCGTCCACGCCCTGGTCAGGGACACGCGTGCTTATAAGCAGGGCTCCACGGTCTGACATGGGGCGTTCATGGTAGCGCCGGGTCGCCGACCCGGCTGCCGACAAGCTCCGGGTGGCCCCGCCGGAGCGCCGCGGAGGTCATCCGGCGGCCGCCGGCCAGCTGTACCTCATCGAGCCGGAGGCTCCCGTCCGCCACGAGTAACGCCAGCCCGTCGCCGTCCGGGACAAAGCAGCCGATGACGCCGCCACCGGTGAGCGGACGCTGGTCTGGCGGGGCGCCCCGCCGGTTGACGACGAGCGGCCTAGCAGCCCACACGATCAGCCGGCCGGCCACCGTCGGGCACCAGGTTCCCGGCCACGGCTGGTAGGCACGCACCTGCCGCTCGAGCGTCACGGCGTCCCGCACCGGGTCCAAGCGTCCATGCTCGCGCCGCAGCGGACGCGACATCGTGACGCCCTCGGAGGGCTGTGGACGCACCTGCCTTCGACCCGCGAGCCAGTCCCCGATCGTCGAGCGCAGGAGCTCCGCTCCTTCCGCCGCAAGCCACGCCTCCAGCTGTGGTGCCGTCTCCGCCCCATCGAGCGACACGGCCGCCTGCGCCACTACCGGTCCGGTGTCGAGCCCTTCGTCCATGCACATCAGCGTCACGCCCGCCTGCCGGTCCCCGGCCAGGATCGTGGCCGCAACCGGCGACGCTCCGCGGTGGCGCGGTAGCAGCGACGGGTGCAGGTTGAGCGCCCCGTGCTCCGGGCGCGCGAGCAGAGCGCCCGGCACGAGCTGCCCATAGTCGGCCAGCACGAGCAGCTCGGGGCTCAGTGCGAGGACATCGGCGATCGCGGACTCGGTCCGCAGTCTGACCGGTTCGAGGATGGGCGCGAGACCGAGCGTCTCCGCCCGCAGTGCCACGGGCGACCGGCGCACGCTGGCGCCGCGGCCAGCGGGCCTCGGTGGTCCAGTCACGACGCCGACCATGCGCACCTCGCGGAGGGACGCGAGGGCATCGATGATGGGCAGTCCGAACGGGCCTGTGCCGAGGAAGACAGTGGGGACGCCGCTCGTCGCCGGGACGGTCGGCTTCACGGTCACCCGACGAGGGTGCGGTGCTCGGCGCCCAGCCCGGTCTCCTGTTCCGCGTCGTCCTGGCCGACGGGGATCAGCTCGTCCATTGAATTCAGGTAATCGATATAGAGCTTGCCGTGCAAGTGGTCGATCTCATGCTGCATCGCGCGCGCCAGAAGACCGGCGCCGGCCACCTTGATCTTCCGTCCCACCCGGTTCTGCGCAACGATCCACACTCGCTCCCGGCGCGTGACGTACGCCGCGTACCCCGGGATGCTGAGGCAGCCCTCGATGTCCCGATCGTCCCCGCTGGCGCGGACGATCGTCGGGTTGACCAGTTCGTGCAGCTGGCCTTCCAGTTCGACCACGCAGGCCTGCAGTGCAACGCCGATTTGGGGAGCGGCGAGCCCGACGCCGGGGGCGGCCCGCATCGTCTCGGCGAGGTCGCCGAGCAGTTCGTGAAGGTACTTTCCGAAACTGTCCACGGGCTCGCCCTTGAGCCGCAGCCTCGGGTCGCCGAGCAAGACGATTGGCTTCACGGTCATGATGCGGGAGGATACCGGGAACTCGCGCGGCTCACAGCAGCGACTCCGGGTCGACGTCGACACTCCAGGGAGGTCCGGGGTCCCGCTCGAGGATCCCAACGGGGTCCGGCCCGCGCACCACGAGGTGGAAGCGCCATCGCCCGGCCCGCCGGGCGATGTAGGCGGGCACCGGCCCCAGGACCTCGTGCGGCGGAGTGGCAGCGCCCGGGGTCCCCGACTGTGCTGCGGCCCGCTCTCGCAGCGAAGCCGCCATGCGCGCGGCCTCTACCTCGGCGGAGTCGCGGTCCTCGAGAGCGACAGTCAGCTTCACCAGGCGCCCGTACGGCGGGAGTCCGAACGCCCTCCGCGCGGCGAGCTCGGCCTCGTAGAACGGCCCGGCGTCGCCGGACGCCACGGCGAGGACGGCCGCATGCGTGGGTTGGTAGGTTTGCACGAACGCCTGGCCCGGCTGCTCGCCCCTCCCCGCCCGGCCGACCGCCTGCGCCAGAAGCTGGTACGTCCGCTCGGCCGCCCGGATGTCCGGCAGGTTCAGCGCGATGTCGGCCGACACCACGCCGACGAGGGTCACCTCCGGGACGTCGATGCCCTTGGCGACGAGCCCGGTCCCCACCAAGACGTCGATCCGCCCGTCCCGGAGGTCGTCCAGGACGCGCTCGCCGGCACCCCGACGAGCCAGCACGTCGCGGTCCAAGCGGGAGGTGCGCAACCGGGGAAATCGTTCGCGCACCTCCCGCTCGAGACGCTCGGTCCCGCCCCCGAGGTAGCGAATGCGCGGCGACCCGCAAGCCGGGCACCGATCCGCCAGCGGGGCGGTGGCGCCGCAGTGGTGGCAGCGCAGCGTGACCGCGGCCGCGTGGTAGACGAGCGGTCGTCGGCACTCTGGACAGACCTGCACGTACCCGCAGTCACGGCACAAAACCACGCTCGCCGACCCTCGGCGGTTGATCATAAGGATCGCCCGGTCGCCAGCCCCCACGTCGAGCGCGGCGAGCGCTGCGGCGAGCGGCCGCGAGAGCAGACCGCGGTTGCCGGCCGCGAGCTCTGCGCGCAGGTCAACTACGGTCACGCGCGGCAGCGCGCCGGACACCCGTTCGGCAAGCGGGAAGTGCTCGATCTCGCCCGCCAGCGCACGGCCCAGCGTCGCGACGTCGGGTGTCGCGCTGCCCAGCACGACGGGCGCGCGCGCGAGCCGCCCCAGCTCGAGTGCCACGTCGCGAGCCTGATAGCGGGGCGTCCGATCGGACTTGTAGGCCGCGTCGTGCTCCTCGTCCACGATCACGACCCCCGGGTCCTCGAGCGGCGCGAGGACGGCCGTCCGCGTCCCGACCACGATCCGCGCCTCTCCGGCGCGGATCCGCCTCCACTCGTCGGACCGTTCCCCGTCCGAGAGCGCGCCGTGCACGAGCGCGATGTCGAGACCGAGGCCAGCGCGCAGGCGATCGACCAGGGGCATGGCGAGCGCGATCTCCGGCACCAGCACGAGGGCGCCGCGGCCGACGGCGAGCGCGGCATCGATGGCCACGGCATAGACGGCGGTGCGGCCCGCGCCGGTGACGCCGTCGAGCAGGAACGTTCCGGCACGCCGGTCATAGACGGCGGCGATGATGGCCCGCGATGCCCTCGCCTGCGATACCGAGAGGCTGGCGTCGGGCGGCGCGGGGCCACGGGACCCTGCGGAACGATAGGCTAGCGGCCGGCGCACATGCTCGCCGACACTCAGTTCGACCAGGCCGCGCCGGGCCAAGGCCGCCACCGTCCCGGCGCCGTGGGCTGCAGAGAGTCGGGCGGCCGGGAGTGTCTCGCCAGAAGGCACCACAGCAAGAACGCCCAGCACCTCGCGCTGCCGCACTCCGAGGCGGGCGCCGCCGGCCGCGGCGCTATCGCGGACAGCCGCTCGGCCGGCGGCGGTGAGTGCCACGCGCCGTTCGAGGCGGATTGGCGATCCCGAGGCCGTCAGGCGCCATTCCAAGTGGATCGTGCCGACGGCCTCTAACGCCCGCAGCTCGCGGACCAGCGCCGCGCGCCCGCCGGCCCACGCAAGGGACCGCAGGGCGACGCCGTGCGGTCCCGCCGCGGCGATCCGAATGAGGGCCGCGTCGAGGGGTGCGCGGGACACGTCCGCCAATGGCCCCGCGATGTTCCCGGGCGCGGCGTCGCCACGAACCCCGCCATCCGCACCAGGCGGCACTGGGGCACCGCCCGCGATCGCGACTAGGTCGAGCCGCTCCAGCAACCCTGGCGGGACGGCGGCACGCACTACGAGCGCGAGGGGAGCGAGATAGTGGCGTGCCACCTCCCGGACAAGAGCGAGCTGCAGCGCTGGCAGCAGCGGACCGTCGGCACGGACGCGCGCCGCGACTCGCTTCACGGTCACGCCGGTCGGGGCCTCTGCCTCTCCTAGCACGATCCCGACCGCCTCCCGGCGGCCATACTCGACCAGCACCGGCTCACCCGCGCGCAGGTCCAGCAGGTCCGGAGGCACAGCGTAGGTGTACGTCCGGTCGCCACCCTGCCCGGGCACGTCGACCGCGACTTCGACCAGACGCTCGCCGGGCGACACCTCCCACCCGTCCCCGGAGGGCACCGTCAGAGCTCGACGCGCCGATCGGGGTGGCGCGCCCGCTCTTCCTCGATGATCCGGGCGACGCAGGCGGCCGTGCGCGCGACCTCGCCAGTCTCGTTGACCACCACGTGGTCGTAGTCGCCCTGGCGAGCGAGCTCGACGGCCGCGTCCCGCTGGCGTACCTGCAGCTGGTCCGCCGTCTCTGTGGCGCGGTCGCGCAGCCGGCCGAACAGAGCCTCGAGCGACGGTGGCACGAGAAAGATCAGCAGCGCATCGGGGACACGCTGCTTCACCGCCCGGGCACCCTGGACGTCGATCTTCAGAATCGCATGGTTGCCTCGCTCCAGCGCCCGACAGACGGCCCCGCGCGGCGTGCCGTACCAGTGCGAGCCGTGCACCTGGTTTGCCTCGAGCAGCTCTCCCGCGTCTCGCATGGCGAGGAACTTGTCCTCCGGCAGGAAGTGGTAGTGCATGCCGTCCACTTCACCACTCCGTGCGGCCCGCGTCGTGCAGGTCACGATGTACTCGTACTCAGGCCGATCGTGGTTCGCACGGAGCGTCTCGATGAGCGTGTCCTTACCCACTCCGGACGGACCCGAGATGATCACGATCATGGCACCGGCGGCCCCGCGGCAGAACGTCATGACGGCGTCCCCTCCCTGCCTCGTCGGAGCGCCTCAAGCACGACCTCTAGTCCGTCCGGCAGCACGGACGTGGCGTGGATCACGCGCCCGCCGGAGGGTGCCTCGAGCTCAAGGCGCCAGGCGTGCAGGAAGAGCCGGTCCAGCCCTGCCGGTCCATGCCGCGCCTCGCCGGTCGCGTAGACCGGGTCGCCTGCCACAGGGTGCCCAATCGACGCGAGGTGGACGCGGATCTGGTGCGTGCGGCCGGTCACTAGGTCCACCTCCAGCAGTGTCCAAGCACCGAACCGCTCGCGCACCCGGTACGCCGTGACGGCGGGTCGTCCATTCGGGACGACGGCCATCCGCGTCCGGTGGCGCGGGTCGCGTCCGACCGGCGCCTCGATCCGTCCGACGGTCGCGGGCGGCTCACCCGACACGAGCGCGAGATACGTCTTCTTGACGCGGCGGGCCTTGAGCTGCGCCATCAGGCTCGTCTGCGCCCGATCGTTGCGCGCCACCATCAGGAGGCCGCTCGTATCGCGGTCGAGGCGGTGCACGATCCCCGGCCGTCCCACCCCAGCGATGCCGCCGAACGTCTCGGGCCCGCCGATCGCCAGCAACGCGTTGACGAGCGTGCCGCCAGCGTGCCCGGGAGAGGGATGCGTGACGAGGCCCGCCGGCTTGTCGACGATCATCACGTCGCCGTCCTCGTACACCACCCGCAGTGGGATCTGCTCGGGCTCGATCTGGACCGGCCGGACATCGGGGACATCGAGCTCGAGCGCGTCGCCCGACGCGATGGGCACGTTGGCGCGAATGGCTCGGCCATCCCGGGTCAGCCGGCCCTCGCGGATTAGACGCTGGACGTAGGCGCGCGACATCCCCGTCGCATCTGCGACGAACCGGTCCGCGCGGAGCCTGTCGGCACCCGCCGGGACGGTCAGGCTCACGCGCTCCGCCATCTAGCCGGGTCGGCCGTCCGAGATCCCGGCGGCGTCGGCCCCCTCGCCGGTCTCGAACCTGGCCGTGTCGCCGGTCTCGTGGCCGGTCCCAGCCGTCTCACGCTCCAGGTCGCGCCCCGAGACGCGCGCCGGAGCGAACGGATCGCCTAGGAAGCCGAGCCCCACGAGGACCACGATCGAGACGCTGATCGAAGCATCTGCTACGTTGAACGTGTAGAAGCGCCACGTCCCGATCCCCATGTCGACGAAGTCGATCACGTAGCCCAGCCGGATGCGATCGATCTCGTTGCCGATCGCGCCGCCGAGCAGGAGTCCCAGCGTCAGCGTGAGCAGGAACGAGCCGCGCCCTCCGCGCGCGAGCTCGTACCACACGATCACGGCAATGGCGACCAGGCTGCCGATCGCGAAGAACGACACGCTCGACCCGAACAAACCGAAGATCGCTCCGTTGTTGTAGCCCTTCGCGATCCGCACGAAATCCCCGAGCAGCGGCGTGGGAGCCGCGACCGACGCCGCGACGGTGCCGGAAGCTCCGCTCAGCCTGAACGACTGATCGACCCAGGCCTTCGAGAGCTGGTCTGCGATCACCACCGCAGCCGCCACGCCGCCGAACACCAGAAGGCGAGGCCAGGTCGTGCCGGCGATCGCGCGCGGGCCCCCGGTCACATCCGCCGCGCTCACAAAGCGTCACTCGTGCTGCGGCATAGCCCGATCCGCACGCGCCCGACCTCGAGATCGACGTCCGCGGCGGGCACCTCGGCCGGCGGCGCCGCGAGCTGCACAGCGGTGCACAGCGTCTCGGAGACGACGCGCTCGAGGTACGGCGCCAGCCGCTGGTGGGCGGCCGGCGCCAGCTCGATCCACAGGGCGATCGTATCGTCCAGCGCGAGTTCCGCGTCCCGCCGGAGATCCTGCACCGCCCTCTGCAGCTCGCGAGCGTCTCCCTCGGCCCGCAGCTCGTCGGTGAGCGTCGTGTCAATTACGACGACCAGCCCCTCGTCGTGGGCGACCGCGGTACCAGGGCGCGGGGTCGCCAGGATCTCCACCTCGTCAGGTGCCAGCGTTACGCCCGCCAGTCGCACCGAGCCGTCGTCGAGGTACTCCACTTCGTTGGCGCGCGCCGCCGCCATCGACGGCAGGAATCTGTGACCCGAGCTTGCGGCCAATGCGCGGGAGGAGCGGTTTCACGCGGCGCTCCACCAGCTCGGATTCGTCCCCGAGCAGCTCCACGTCGCGCACATTGAGCTCGTCGGCGACCAGGCGGAGCAGCGCGTCCCGCTCGGGCAGATCCTCTCCCGGCACAGCCAGCCAGAGTCGCGCGAGAGGCTGGCGCACCCGCAGCCCAGCCTGTGACCGTAGGCCGCGGGCGAGCTCCACGGCGCGGCGCACTGTCGCCATTGCCGTCTCGAGCCGGATATCGCGCAGTGGCGTCAGCTCCTTAGCGGGCCAACTCGTCAGGTGCACGCTGTCTGGCCTTGACGAGTCCACCGTGCCGACAAGGTTCCAGTAGATCGACTCGGACAGGAAGGGCAGGATCGGAGCCAAGACGCGTGCGCCAGCAACCAGCGCCGCGTGAAGCGTGGCGAAGGCGCGCTCCCGGTCGGTCGCATCGGCAGACCCGCGCATGCGGTCCCGCGATCGGCGCAGGTACCACGTCGAGAGCTCGTCGATATACCCGGCGACTTCGCGCGCCGCAGCGAGCGCGTCGTACCGCTCCAGGTCGTCCCGTACGACAGCCGCGAGCCCCGCGACCCTCGACATGATCCAACGGTCGAGCACAGGCCAAGCCTCGGACGCCGCCACCTCGTCGACGATCCCATGCGGCGGGGCCCATCCCGTCAGCCGGGCGTAAGTCACGAAGAACGCATACACGTTCCACAGCACGAGCAGCTCGCGCCGAGCCTCGTCGGCCGCGTGCCACCCGAAGAGGATGTTGTCCTCTGGGCGCGCGTTGACGAACATCCAACGCATCACGTCGACGCCCATGCGCTCCGCCGCGTCGTCGAACTCGATCGCGTTTCCCCAGCTCTTGTGCATAGGGCGGCCGTCCTCACCGAACAGCGTCCCGTACCCGAAGATCGTCCGAAAGGGAGCCTCCCGGTGGAGCACGGTGCTCATCGCCAGTAGCGAGTAGAACCAGTTGCGGAACTGGCCGGGAAAGCTCTCCGTGATGAAGTCCGCGGGGAACCACCGTGCCCAGTAGTCCGGGTCCTCGCGGTAGTGCATCGTCGAGAAGGGAACGATGCCGGCGTCGAGCCAGGGGTTGCCCACGTCCCGGATCCGCTCGACTGGCGCGCCGCACCCGCTGCACGCGATCCGCACGGCGTCGATGTAGGGTCGGTGCGGCGTGTGACCCGCGAACCGGTCCCAGCCGTCGGCCGCGCGCTCGCGCAGCTCGGCGACGCCTCCGACGACACTCACCGTCCCGCACGTCTGGCAGTCGTAGATCGGTAACGCGAGCCCCCAGTAGCGCTTCTTGCTAATCATCCAGTCGTGCATGTTCAGGAGCCAGTCGAGTTCGCGCTCGTAGCCGAAATCGGGGATCCAGCGGATCCCGTCGACCACCTCCATGATCTGATAGCGGAGGCTGGCGTCGACCTGCTCGCGGGTGAGGGTCTCGCGGGGCTGGTCGTAGACCGGGCCCATGCTGATGTACCACTCGTCGACCAGTCGGAAGACGAGCGGCGTGCTGCAGCGCCAGCAGTGTGGGTAGCGGTGCAGATATGGCTCGACCCGGTAGAAACGCCCGGTCTTCCGAAGCCGCTCGATAATCGGCTCCTCCACCTCCCTGACATCCCGGCCCGATAGAAACCCGAAGCCCTGCACGATCACGCCGTTCTCGTCGAGCGGCGCGATCATCGGCAGGCCCAGCCGGCGGCCGAGCTGGAAGTCCTCGGCTCCGCAGCCGGGGGCGATGTGGACGATGCCGGTTCCCTCGTCCTGGCCGACCTCGTCCCACGCGACGACGCGGTGCTCATACGATCCGCCGTCTGGGCGCGCCACGGCCGCAAACGCCTGCTGCACCGCCGGCAGGTCATCGAACGGACCCGCGTACCGCCAGCCGACAAGGTCCGCGCCGGCCCGCTCCTCGAGCACCTCGAACGGTCCATCGAGTGCGTGATTCAGGGTGCCGCGGCCCAGCCAGTAGAGGTGGCCGTCCTGCCGGACCTTCGCATAGCGCAGGTCCTGGCCAACGGCGGCGGCCACGTTCGAGGTGAGCGTCCACGGCGTCGTGGTCCACACCAGAAGCAATTCGCCCGGCCGGTCCAAGAGCGGCAACCGGACCGTGAGTCCGGGATCCTCGCGGTCCTGATATCCCTCGGACATCTCGTGCTGGCTGATGCCGGTCCCGCACCGCGCGCACCAGGGCATCGTGTCATGGCCCTTGTACAGCCATCCGCGGCGGTGGCATTCAGCGAGAAACCCCCAAATCAGGTCGTTGTTCTCATTGGAGAAGGTGAAGTAGGAGCCACCGAGATCGGGCATCCCGAGGCGGCCGACGATCTGCTCGACCGTGTCAGTGACCTGTCCGCGCGGTCCCTCCGCCGTGATCATGCGTCCCGGATCGTCGGCCAGTAGGTCCCGCAGGCGCCGAAGCTCGTGCGGGTCGTTCCAGTCCATCCACATGCCGAGGCGGATCGACTGCTCGGTCTGTCGGGCGGCGAACGTGAGCACCCGCTGCTTACACAGGCTCACGAACTCGGCGATGCCGTAGTCCTCGATGTCGCGCTTGCTGGTGAAGCCCAGCTCCCGCTCGACGTTGACCTCTACCCAGAGCCCCTGGCAGTCGAACCCGTTCTGCCAGCGCTGGTCCTGGCCGAGCATCGCATGGAACCGCTGGAACACATCCTTGTACGTGCGGCCCCAGGCATGGTGGACGCCCATCGGGTTGTTGGCCGTGATCGGCCCGTCGAGGAATGACCACCGAGGACCGTCGGCGTTCTGGGCACGCAGGCGCGCGAACATGCGCCGCTCACGCCACATGTCGAGGGTGGCGTGCTCTTGCGCAGGGAAGTCTGGATGGGCTGGGACGGGCTGGAAGGGCGACTGCATCTGGGGGCAAGGATACCGAAACGCGTTCGGCGCCCGCGCGCCGGGCGGACGCCGATGGCCTAAGCGACGGACCCAGTCGCGCCACAGCGTCTATGATCCGGCCGTGGTGCACGCAGATCGCCCGACCGGGCGTCCGTCCCCGTTCGCGGCGGCCTTCCTTAGCCTCATCTTCCCGGGCCTGGGTCACGTCTACGCGAGGCGGTACGCCCGCGCACTGGGTTTCGCAACCCTCCCGATCTTCGGCCTAGCGCTGCTTGCCGGCCTGCTCGCGAGCGCCGCCACCCGGGACATGATCAAGGTGAGCGTCTTCGACCCGTCCGTCCTCGACGGCCTCCTCGCCCTCGACGTTCTCGTGTTCCTGTACCGCCTCGTCGCCGTGGTCGATGCCTATCGCTGTGCCGCGGTCGTGATGACGGAGGGCGGACGGCTGGGCCGGGCTCGCGTGCCGCTGGCGCCGCTGTCACTCGCCGGCCTCGTCGGAGTAACGCTCGTGATGGGCCTGGCGCACGTCGCCCTGGCCCGCTACGATCGGATCGCGCACGACACGCTTGTGGCCGTGACGACCGACGCCCCGGCGAACCCCACGGTCACGGCTGCCCCCGGCACCACGCCTGCCCCGGCGGTCGTGGGAGCCACGCCCCAGCCGCAGCCCTCGATCGTCCCCTGGAACGGCGGACGGCTCAACGTGCTACTCGTGGGCGTGGACCAGCGCCCGGCTGACCGGACGTTCAACACGGACACGATGATCGTGGCGAGCATCGATCCGACGACTGGCCAGGTCTCGATGTTCAGCGTGCCGCGCGACCTCGACCAGATCCCCTTGCCGCCCTCGTGGCCAGCCTACGCATACTACGGCGGCGTCTACCCGAACAAGATCAACAGCCTCTGGACCGCTGCTCAAGGATCGCCGGGGCTGTTCCCGGGCACGGACGCGAACCGAGGCGTGACGGCGCTTAAGGGAACCCTCGGCTACTTGCTCGGGATCCAGATCCCCTACTACGTCGAGGTCAACTTCTCGGGCTTTCGTCAGGTCGTAGACACGCTGGGGGGCGTGACGATCGACGTCCAGCTACCTGTGACGGACTACGACTACCCGACCGACAACGGCCTCGGGGCCGTCAAGCTGTACATCCCGCCGGGTATCCAGCACATGGACGGCGAGCAGGCTCTCGCCTATGCCCGCTCGCGGCATTCGACGTCCGACTTCGATCGTTCGCAGCGGCAGCAGCGGGTGATCACGTCCCTGCGCCAGCAGACCGACGTGCTTAGCTTCCTCGACCCGAACAAGCTCGCTGCCCTCGGGCAAGCGCTCCGCAACGCGATCCACACCGACTTCCCGCAGAACCAGCTGCCGCAGCTTGTGTCGCTTATCGAGAGGGCTGACACGACCAACATCAACTCCTACGTGTTCACGCCGCCCCAGTACGCGGTGCAGTGCCCGCCCGCCGAGTGCGCCACCCTCTATTGGCTGCACCCGAACGTCGCGGCGATCCAGCAGGCAGTCGCCCAAGCACTCGCCACTAACCCGGTCACCGCGAAGTCGCGCGCGCAGCTCACCGCGGAGAAGGCCCGGGTGCTCGTCGAGAACGGGTCAGGCATCAACGGACAGGCGACCAGCGTCGCGGCGTACCTGACATCGCTCGGGCTGTCGGTCACCATCCCGTCGGCCAACGGCGGTCGGGCCCCCGGCCCCCTCCACACCGGCACCGTAGTGACGTTCTACAACGGCGCCTCGACAAGGATGCCAGAGACGGTCCAACTACTGCAATCGGTGTTCGGAGTGACGATCCAGACGGCGACCGACCCGACGGTGGCCGCGGACGTCATCGTGATAACGGGAACAACGACCCCGCAGTCAGCGGAACCGAGCGGCTGACGACCGGACGGGCGCCGAGACTCGTAGCCGCGCAGTGGCCCACCCGGCTGCCGGCTTCTGCCCCGGCCGCGCCGCAGGCCCGGCACTCTCGCGACTCTACACTTTCTCGGTCACCCGGTACTCCAGCCGTCGCCCGGTCATGAGCCGAGTCTGCGCCTCGAGTGCCGGGAGGTTGCTGAAGACAATTCCCACAACGGGGACTGCCAGCCACTGGAAGTACACCAGCGCCTGCCGCAGCACAGTCCAGGAGTCCGGCCGCGGCGGCGCGATCCGGCCCTCGATGAAGACCATGATCATCAGGCAGCAGAACGCGCCCGTCAGCACCCACGCCGCGTGGACGGGCAGATTGTGGCCCAGCGTCGTCTGGGCGAACACCGAGTGTCCGAACTGGTTGCTGATCGGCAGCGGCAGGCTGGACCCGAACACCAAGACGTACGGCGCGATTGCCCGGTTGAGATGGTCCGACCAAAGGTCCCCAAGGCGATGGGAGCCGCACGCCGAGGGGGATCTCGGGATGCGTCATCGCGTGGTGGATGTAGTACGGGATGTCGGTAACGCCCCAGGCCCACCGGCGGATCTGGGTGTACTGCTGGTAGAGCGTGCGCGGACACGTCCTGGCACGCACGGCGTCGCCGAAGGCCGGGATGAAGAGCGGCTCGGCTCGGAATGTCCCCGCGAAGGCGAAGAAGCTCTTCCAGTAGAAGCGGGAATCCTCTGGGATCGCGTCGGTGGCCCAGTAGCCGACCTCGTGGATGGTCCTGAGGCTGACGGCGTAGGAGCCTGAAGCTGACGAGCCGCTCAGGGGACAGTGAGCGCCACATGTGGATGTGCGTCGCGCCCACCGCGGTGAGCCAAATCGCCAGCGGCACCTTCCACAGGTTGTTGTGGAACATGGACACCGGCTGGTACAGCCGGTGGTAGCGGTCGGGATCTGTCGCGAAGCGGTGCGCCAGGTACGCGAAGTACTGTCGGTGGACGCGGTAATCGGATTCGCGGTCCGTGACAATGACCCGGGCGGGGTCGTAGCCAAGACCAACCAGCTCCGAGTACAGCCAGCGGCCACAGTAGGCCATCGCGCTCGACTAACCCACGACCACCCCGGGCTCGAACGGATCGAGGATGTGGAAGAAGTGCGCGAAGCTGGCTGCCAAAGACCTCGCGTCGCCGCGCCGCGTGCTCCCGCCCGGCCAAGTGAGTCTCGCGCGTGATGATGGCCACGATCTTCCGCTCGCCTAGCCAGTCCGCCTCGGTCAGCGTGCGCACTGTTGCCTCGAGCGTCCTATACGGCTCGGTGTAGGTGGGGATCAGCGCGACGTGCACGAGCCCCCGGGGATCGAGCGGCTGGATGCCGCTCGCGAGCAGCCGCCTGACCGTCGCCACTTCGCTCTGTAGCCGCCGCCACTCGCGCCGCCCGCCACGCGCGGCCAGCCGCTCCCTAGCCGGTCCAGCTCGCGGATGCGCAAGGCGATCCGGTCGATGCGGGCTTCGAGCACGCGTTCACGGGCGCGGAGGTCCTCAAGACCGTCCAGCTGCGCCCGGCAGTTCGCGTCCAGAACGTCGCGGATCCGCAATAGCGTGCCCGAGACGCTCACGACCACGACGACCGCGCGGTGTAGCTAGTAGAAGTCGAAGCTCAGCACGAACCAGGCGACGAGCGCGGGAACGAAAAGCTCAGCGCGACCGGCGCGAGGATGAGGAGCCAGATGACAGCTCCGGGCAGGATCTCGAGCAAACGATGATGGCGGGGTAAGACGCCACGACCCCCGGCGAGGAATCCAGGTCGCGTCCTGTCCTAGTAGACCGGCGTCAGCCAGTGCCGGTAGGCCGGCAGGCGTCCCCTCACGGCGTCGAAGTACGCTTCAGAAAGCCGGTGCGTGATCGGCCCGATCTCGCCGCCGCCGACGACGTGGTGGTCGACCTCGCCAACTGGTGAGACCTGTGCCCCGGTGCCGCACAGGAACAGCTCATCCGCGATGTACAGCTCGGTACGGTCAATGTGGCGCTGCACAACCCGCGTCCCCAGCTCGCGCTCCGCCAGCTCGATGATCCCGGCTCGCGTGATTCCTTCGAGGATGTCATCCGTGACGGGGGGCGTGATGAGCTGACCACGCCGCACCATGAACAGGTTCTCTGCGCTGCCTTCCGACACGTGGCCGTCCTCGCTTAGCACGATCGCCTCGTCCGCACCGACCAGCTGCGCCTCCGTCTTCGCGAACGCTGAGTTCACGTAGGCGCCGACGATCTTGGCCCGGGCCGGCAGAGACTGGTCGCTCACCCTCCGCCAGGACACTGTGTGCGTGCGGATTCCATGCGTCGTGTCGATGTAGTCGCCGAACGGGATAGCCAGGATGTAGAAACCCTGGTCGAGGTTGTGGAGGCGCACGCCGATGGCCTGCGTCGACTTATACACGGACGGCCGGACGTAGGTGTCCTCGCGGAAGCCGTTCCGTCGGAGAAGCTCCACCGTGAGGCCCACGAGGTCTCCGACTGAGCCGGGCGGGTCCATGTACAGGATCCGGCAGGAGTCGGAGATCCGCTCGAAATGCTCAGCGAGGCGAAGCCCGTACAGCTGTCCCTGATCGGCGTTCCAGTAGGCACGAATCCCCTCGAACACCGCCGTCCCGTACATGAACGCGTGGGTCATGATGTTGACGTTGGCGTCGGCCAGGGGGAGGAACTCCCCATTCAGGTAGCAGACCGGGGCGGGCACACCCGACTCCGGGTGACCGGCCGACGACGAGGTGCGGGAAGCGTCTTCGGTCAACATCGCCCGAGTATACGCTCCGGTCCACCGCTCCAGCGTCTCCGGGACCGCTCCGTTCAGAGAACGACCGCGCTGTCCCCGGTCACGGCCGCCTCGCTCCCTGGACGGGTTAAGGACGGAGGTGCTCCGGGGCGTAAGGCAGAAGGGCCACGTGCCGGGCCCGTTTCAGTGCCACCGATAGCTGTCGCTGGTGCTCGGCGCACGTGCCCGTCTTGCGGCGCGGCTCGATCTTGGCCCGCTCCGATAGGTACCGGCGCAGCCGGTTCACTTCTTTGTAGTCGATCTGCTGCGCCTTGTCAGCACAAAACGCGCAGACCTTGCGGCGGCGGCGATCGCGGTAATAGTCGTCTCGCTTCTTCGACCGTACAGGCGGCACTGTTGGGAATCCTCTCATATTCGACTACGGTCAGCGGGCGTCAGCCGTGACAGCAGTCAGGTGCGTCAGAATGGGAGATCGTCGAGATCCGTGTATGTCTCGCTACCGACCTCCGAGCCAGCCGGTGCGAGTTCTTTCCGAGCGGGGCGCGGACCGCCCTGCTCGGAACCCTCCGCCTCGTCCCGCGGTCGCGGGTCGAGCGCAGTGACCGTTTGGGCGACCAGTTCGGTCGTGCTCCGCTTCTGGCCCTCACGGTCCTCCCACTGGCGCGTCTGGAGCCGTCCCTCGACGTAGACCTTGCGGCCCTTGCGCAGATATTCGGCGGCGCGCTCAGCAAGCGGCCCCCAAGCCACGACGCGGAACCACTCCGTTTCCTCCTGCCAGTCGCCGTTCGCTCCCTTGAAGTTTCGGTTCACCGCCACCGTGAACTGCGTCACGGCCTGGCCGCTAGGCGTGTACCGCATCTCCGGGTCCCGGCCGAGATTTCCGATGATCATGCACTTGTTGAGCGACATCGCGGCTCTCCCGCCCTGCGACGCAGTGCGCTAATCGATAGCGGCCGGTGCGGCCTCACTCTCCGACTCGTCAATGAACTCGCCCAGCGGCTCCTCCTCCTCGTCGACAGGCATGGTCTCCAATTCCATCTCCGTCTCCGGACGACGAGCCGCGGGGCGCTCGACGCGAGTCACGAGGTGGCGCAGCAGTTCCTCGGTGATGCGGAGCCCTTGCTCGATCTCGTCAACGGCCGGCGACGGGGCGTCGAACAGCACGATGTAGTAGGACCCCTCTCGGAACTGGCCAATCGGGTAGGCCAGCCGGCGACGGCCCCAAGGGCTCACCTTGACAAGCTGGCCCTCGGCAGCACTGATCGAGCGGGTGATGCGGTCCAGGGTCGCTTGGACGCGATCGTCGGCCAGGTCCGGCCGAAGGACGAGCATAAGTTCGTAGCGGCGCATGCGCCAGTTCCCCTTCCTGTGGGAATCGCCCCGCTCGAGATCAGTGACCACACAACACGATGGCCCGGCGGAGCCGAAAGGACCCCGGGAGTGTAGCACCGACCCTGCTGCTAGACTGTCGTCGTTTGGCCCCGCTTCCGACCCGGAGGGGAGTGTGCCCGCAAGTTCGATCCTGCTGCTCGAGGCCGATTCGGCCGAGGCCGACCGGATCGGGCAGAGCCTGCGCGCCGCGGGTCATACCGTGGACGTCGCGACCGACGCTCTGGACTTGGTCGGCCGCTCCGCTGGCCACGGGGCGCTGCTGATCGACCTTCCCGGCGATGGGACGGCCGCTGCTGACCTAATGCGCGCCCTGCGCGCCAATCCCAAGGCCGCAGCGCTACCGGTTCTTTGCTTCGCCCAGACTCCGGATGTTGACGAACGCGTGCGCCTGCTCGAGGCCGGTGCGGACGACGTCATCGCCAGGCCGTACGACGGGCGCGAGCTGGCCGCGCGCGTGGATGCGCTCACGCTGCGGTTTCATCTCTCAGGCGGCAACATTCCGGCGCCGCTGGAACCTGCGACCGAGACGCGGCGTCACCAGATCATCGCGGTCTTTGGTGCCAAGGGCGGCGTCGGGGCCACGACGATCGCGGTGAACGTGGCAATCGACCTCGCTGAGCGCCGGCCGGGCCAAGTCGCACTGATCGACCTTGCCCTGCCTCTCGGACAGGTGCCGACGCACCTGGACCTGAGACCCCGCCACCAGTTTGCCGACCTGATGGCCCTCCGGGACGAAGGCGGGGCGAGGAGCGCCGCCGACCCGTATGGCAGCCTCGACGTCTACTGTGCACCAGACGATGTCGAGGTCGCCGACAGGGTCACGGCCGCCGAGATCGTGGGTGTGCTTAATACGCTGCGCGAGGCCTACCTGTTCGTGGTTGCCGACGCCGGCGCCTCACTCGACGCGCGGACACTGGCGCTACTCGAGGCGGCCGACCGGATCGTGCTGGTGACTACTCCGGAGATTCCGTCGCTTCGAGCGCTCGTAGCCGTGGAACAAGTACTGGGAGACCGGAGGCTCAGTGAGCACACGCTTCACGTGATCAACCACCTGTTCGCCCATGAGCCGCTGAAGCGGTCGGACATAGAGGAGACGCTCGGCACGTCGGTGGACCTCGAGATGCCGCTCCACGATCTGCTGTTCGCCAAGGCCGTGAATGAAGGGGTGCCGGTGGTCCGGTCGGCGCCGCGTTCGGAGCCGGCGGAGCGACTGGGCCGCCTAGCGTCGATCCTGGCGGGCACCTCGGAACCGCGCGAGGAACCCAGCGTATCCCGACGGCGCTTCCGTCTGCTGGGCAGAGGCGCCTGAGCCTGGCCAATCGCGCCACTGGCGCGTCTGGCCGACCCGGAGCCGCCCACGCGGGTTGGGTTTGGCACACACCGAACCGGACACGCATGCCCCGCGTCTGGCCTGACCGACTGCCTTGCAAGTCATGGGCAGTCGGGCGTCTGACATCACCGCGAGCGTCTTGCCGATGAGGTCCTGCAACCCGAAGTTGGTGGTGAGGCCGGCGAGAGTCGGAGCGCCGACGTTGTACCGGCCGACAAGGTGGGAGACGACGTTCGCGAACACGCCCTTCCCGGCTCGGGTGGGTCCGACCAGCAGGAGGATCTTCTGCATGCTCGTGTCGCCGGAGACCGCGTAGCCCGCCATCTCCTCCGCGAGCGCGATCGACTCGGCGTCGTCACCCCACACCTCGTGCAGGAAGGTCAGCCAGCGGATCGGCGCAGGAGCATCGGGGTCGTATGAGAACGGCACGGCGTGGGTGACGAACAGGCGCGGGTCGTGCGGCAGGAGCTGTCGGGTCGGCAGGTGCAGGATGCCGTTCGCGGTGACCAGCAGCTCGTGCGGATCGGGGCCCTCGCCGTCCAGCCAGGCGGGCGGCTGGATCGTCTCGGCGAGATGCGTTACCGCCCGGAGCGCCTCAATGACGTTCGTGACCTTCAGCCGGGTCGGTTCCCACGGCCGCCGCTCAGGTCCGTGCGAGCCCATGGCCTTGTATTCGGCGTACTCAAGGAAGCGGTACGCCTCGGCCCGGATCGCCGCCTCGTCCGACTCACGCCAGCACCAACCATCCCAGCGATAGAAGCCGCCGCGCCAGGCGCGAAGGAGGTCGGTCGAGCCGTCGCTGCACCGTCGGGCGACAAGGTCACGGGCGACCGCCATCGGGTTCGACGGCGGCGGGACGACCAGATCATCGTCGCCATGATCAACATCTAGTTCGTCGTCCGGTACCGCCACGTCGACGAACATCTCGTCGCCGGCCGAGGCTCGTCGTATGGGCTCGTGCCGGGCGACGACGTCGCGGATCGTCACCTGCCTGCTCGACATGACGACCGGCGTCGTCGGCGACACGTGCGTCCGCTCCGCCTCGTGAAAATCCCCTCGGGATGCGCTGCCAGGGCGGCGATGTCGATCGGGCCGCCGTTGCTCTGAGTCACGCTGCTCATCGGGGTGGCTCCCGAATGAGTTCGTCGAGGATCGCGAGAGAGGGGCGCAGATCGAGGACGTCGAACTCGACGATGCCCTCGTCTGCGAGGAGCTGCACGTTCTCGTAGACCCTCCCGACGTTGCGGGCGATGGTCAGGATGTCCGCGCTGCTAACCCGGACTTTGTCGAGCCGACTGTCGCCTGGCCTCTCAAGCGACGGCCTTGCGGATGTCGTCCTCATCGCGGATCTCGGCCCTCGCCGCGGGCCAGCCCTTTGATGTAGCCAGTGATCGCCGATGCGGGCACAAGGCGGCGCCGGCCGACCTTGACCGAGCGCAGGCGTCCGGCTCCGATCTCTTCGTACAGCCGGCTGCGTCCGATCCCGAGCTCGGCCGCGGCTTGGTCAACCGTAAGCAGCCGCTCGCGCGGTGGCTCGGGCGGCGCCTGGGCCGCCAGTTCGGCCTGCACCGTGGCACGGATCGCGGCCACCAACTGATCGACGGCCGCGCGCATCGTGGCCTCGTGGTCGGCGGTCATGCTGAGTGGTCCCCACTCCGGGCAGGATGTCCCTGGACTACACGCGCCTGACCCCGCACGCGCGTGACCCGCTCGAGGGCCTCCACGAGGAGTGCGGCGGCCTCATGGCGTGGCGCACGGAAGTCGCGCCGGGCCAGCTCAACGAGCTTGGCTGCCGCGTCGTCCGGGATGACGATGGTGTAGGTCCGCATACCCCTATAAACGGACCGGCGGGGGACGGAAATGGGGTTCGAAACAGGTCTCTTATTCGGGGAGCTTGCCTCTCATCCACCGGCGCCGGAGACCCAGGACGTGGTGGGGGTCGAGTGCGAGCCCGTCGAGCCCACGGAAATGCGAGGCCACCTCGGCGATCTTGGGTTCTCTCCCGATGCCCCTCATCGCCTCCTGGAAGGCCGCTTGCCAGTGGTCCTCGAATACCTGGCGCGTCCATGGCGGTCGGCCGGGCCCTTGCGGCCTCAGTGCGGCGGCAGCGTCCTCCGACAGTTCGAGGCCAGAGACGCCGCGCAAGCGCCGATCGACCAACTCGTCGAGGCCTTCGTGCAGTGCCTTCCTTCGGCGCACCGTATCGAGGATCTCATCGCCGTTCCGCTTCTGTTCCTCGGTCAGCTCCGGCCAGACGGTCGTGAGAAGACGTTGCCACTGATCCTCCGCGAGCTCTGGCCTTCGGCCTCGTGCGGCCTCCACCAAGGCTCTGGCTTGAGCGACCGCGACCTCTGGCCGATACACAAAGGGGACCGCGACGAGGCTCCGATCGAACTCTGTGGAGTCAGGCACTTGGCGCCAGACCGCGAGGTAAGTGGCTCCATGAGGTGAGATCGCCCACAGGCCCCGTGTCTGATCGTCCACCATCGGGGATCGAGTCCACTCCGGGGGCCAGCCTGCAGCCTCGTTCGCTTGGCATCCTCCGCCGCCCAGGTCAGTCCCTGGAGCGCTGCTCGCCGGATCGCCGGGGGGCTCGCTCATCGACCAGGCTCCGCCGCCCGCCAGCTGGACCCGACGGCGCGATCCATCGCATCCGCCGCCTCGCGCCGGAGCTCCGGCACGACAGCGGCGTAGGTATCGGCGGTTATCGCGATCGTCGAGTGGCCGAGCAGGTCGGACACGACGCGGAGCGGCACGCCGGCGGTCAGGAGCGCCGTGGCCGCTGAGTGGCGGAGCGCGTGGAACGGAACGGACGGCAGGCCGGCGGCCTCTAGCAGCTCGTGAAACTCGCGCGTCACGTTATAGCCGCGCAGGGCCCGGCCGACCGTGTCGGTGAACACGAGCCCGTCCGTATCCTGCCAGGCTGTGCCGGCGGCCCGCCGGGCGGCCTCCTGACGGTCAGCCTCTCGCCGGAGCGCGTCGACGGCGGCCGCGGGCAGGTTGACGCTACGCCGGCTGCGCGCCGTCTTCACCTCGTCCAGCGCCCACGTGTTGCGGCCCTCCCAGGACCGCGCCAGGCTCCGCCGAACCGTAAGGCTCGGTGCATGGTCGAGCCGGACGTCCGACCAGGACAAGCCGAGCAGCTCACCTTGCCGGAGCCCGGTGGTTGCGGCGACCGTCACGAGCGCACCGAGCGGATGATCGGCGGCAGCGCCGATCAGGCGCCGGAGGTCCGCCGTCTCGAGGTAGTCGCGACCCGCCTGCAGGTCACGGGACGGGACGCGCGGCGGTCGCGCCAGGGCAGCCACGTTGCGGGCCACCAGACCGTCCCGCAGCGCGTCGCCGAGCGCGCGCCGGAGGATGACGCGGACGCCGGCAGCGGTCCGCGGCGCCCTGCCGCTGGCGATCAGGCCGGACGTCATCCGCTCGACGTCGGCGGGAACGAGCCGGGCGAGTCGGATGGTCCCGATGGCCGGTACGATGTACGTGCGCACGTACTGATCACGCTGGCGCCAGCTCGACGGGCGGACGTTGGCCCTCCCCAGCTCCAGCCATGTGTCCAAGTACTCGGCGACCGTCGTTCCTGTCGGCAAAGCCCCAGATGACGCGTCGCGCTTCAGGTCATCGAGTCGGCGGACGGCGGCCGCGCGAGTCCGACCCGAGACGAACCGGCGGATTGCGGCGCCGGTCCGCGGATCTGTGACGATCAGAGAGGCTCGCCAGCGACCCTCGGCCGTCGCGTAGACGGACCCCTCGCCAGCGCTTCGGCGAGTGTGCGACGATGCCATGTGCGGACGTCCTCCCATTCAGGACGATCGTGGACGCCTC
Source organism: uncultured Chloroflexia bacterium (assembly GCA_963835945.1). GTDB lineage: Bacteria > Chloroflexota > Limnocylindria > Limnocylindrales > CSP1-4 > JAJYNJ01. The sequence continues at coordinate 7,746 of CAWIHR010000031.1, read as the reverse complement.
GCCTGTCACTCGGGCGGGGCGTCACCCTGTCCGCCAGTATACGCCGATGCTGCCGGGAAGCTGCCATCCGTGGTGCCGAAGTCGGGATTCGAACCCGAATGAGGTTGCCCTCAGCGGAGTTTAAGTCCGCCGCGTCTGCCGGTTCCGCCACTTCGGCGCCCCCGGAGTCTAGGTCATCGGCACGGAGGCGACGCGGGGGCAGGACCAGCACCAGTGTCTCGCCACCTGTCAACGTGGCGTCCGGATGCCACCTTCGTTCCGCGGTGACCTCGAGCCCACGCGGCGACTGGATGCGGGGGCTGGACGCGGGTCCGTCCGAGTCCCGGCCGAGCGGGACGTGGCCTTGGAGCTCCCGTCCGCCCCGCTTCGGCTGCCGGGAAGCACGCGAGAGTGCCGGACATGGCACCATCGCCACATGGCCATACACTCCCGGCCGCTCGTCACGAGCTTTGCGAAGGGGCGCCCGCCGGCCCTCGACCGAGCCCTGTGGGTGGCTGCCATCGCACTGATTGGTCTCGGGGGCGTGCTGTTCGCGGCGCTCCTAGAAGAGCTGGCTGCGTCGATGCCGGCGGGGGTGCACCACGACTTCCTTGCCTTCTTCGCCGCCGGCAGGCTTGTGCTCCAAGGCCGCTCTGCGGACCTGTACGACGCCAGCGCGTTGACGGCGATCCAGCGTACGGTGATCCCCACGCCAGTGGGGGCGAACGGCTACATGCCGTTCATCAACCCCCCGTTCGCCGCGGTCGCCTTCGCGCCGATCGCAGCGCTCCCGGCTCAGGCAGCACGCGCGGCCTGGGCAATCCTCAGCCTCGCCATGCTGGCGCTGGCGGGCGCGTGGATCGCCCGACCCCTCGCAACTCGACAGCGGATCGCGACGGCTCTCCTCATCACTCTGAGTTTCCCCGCCTATCACTCCCTTGCCGAAGGCCAGTGGTCCGCCGTGATGCTGCTGGGCGGCGTTGCAGCACTGGCCGCAGCCCGCAGAGGGTCCTGGGGTCTGGCGGGGCTCGCGCTGGCTACCTGGTGGCTCAAACCACAGCTCCTCGTGCTCCCGCTCTTGGCGCTCGCGCTCGACCGGCGCTGGGCGGCGCTCGGCTCGGCAATCCTGGGAGGTGCGCTGTTGACCCTCGTGAGCGTCCCGTTCGTGGGAGTGGGCATCTACGGGCAGTACGTCGGTTACCTGCTCGAAGTGGCAGCGAGTCACTTCAACGGAGCTGGGGCCGTAGTCCAGTCCGTCTGGCAGGGCGACCTCGCTACGAGCGAGGGCCTTAACGGGATGCTCGTCGGCTACCTGGGGCAGCGCGCGGTTGCGACCGTCGACCTGCTCTGGGCCGGCCTGGCTGCCGGCCTCGTCATTCTGTGGCTTGCTGCGGCGGCCGTCGAGCGCCCCGGGTTCGGGACGCTCCCGGCGCGGCGCATGGTCGCGGCCGGGGTCGGGATCGTTCTGCTCGTGAACCCCAACCTGTTCGTTCAGGACTGCGTGCTGGTGTTCCTGCTGCTGCCGGCACTTTGGCCGCTGCGGGTACGAGACTACTGGCGAATATCAATCGGAGTCTCCGTGCTGGCAGCCGTGGTCCTCCTGGACCAGTGGCCCGGCACGCACCTGTTCACGATCGTCTTGGCAGTGGTGGTCGTCGGCGTGTGCGTGCCGACGATAATGTCAAAGCGCGGGTCCCACCGGTGGGCCCCGGCCGCGCCGTGACCGCGCACTCGGGGGGTTCGGCTCGGCGACCCGCCGTGGTGCTGCCAACAGCCGTCGGTCAGCTCCATCGTCGACGGTAGCGCCGGGACGCCGCTACCCCGCGTGGTGAGCATCATTACCTCGCGCTGGGCTCGGCCAGAGGGTGTCTCAGACCGTCGCCGTGGCTTGGACGCGTGAGGGACGCGATCGCACCGACGACTGCAATACCTGCGCCGGCCACCATCGCCAAGTGATACCCAGACACGTAGGCCGATGCCGCACCCGCGCCCTGGGCTCGCCCGGTCAACAGCACAGCCTGGCCCCCGGCACCGAGGCGCGACGTGGCCAAGGCTCCGAGGACACCGATTGAAAGAGTCTGGCCAAGAAAGCGCATCGTCCCGAGAATGCCGGAGGCGACGCCGAGCTGGGCTCTTGGCACCGATCCCATCACAGCGGAGGTGTTGGGAGCGCTGAACACAGCCATGCCCACTCCCACGATGACGAGGTCACCGACCAGCTGCGGCATGCTTGGCTGGACCGGAAGCGCCGAGAGCAGAATCAGGCCGGCACCGATGATGGCCATTCCCCCGCTGGCGAGCCAGCGCGAACCAACCGCATCCGAGGCCCGCCCCGCCAGCCATGAGAGGGCGACCATTGCCGCTGGAGCGGCGACTAAGACGAGCCCGGCTTGCTCGGGGCTCCGGCCGCTCACAACCTCCAGGAACACCGACGTGAGCACCGTGACCGCGGAGAATGCCATGTAATTGGCCAGAGCGGCGAAGTTGGCCGTGGCAAAGAGTCGGCTGCGACGGAACAGACCCACGTCAAGAAACGGCTCGGAGCGCCGCGACTCGTAGGCCACGAGCCCGATCACGCCACCGGCGCCGCCGACCATAAGAGCGAGCGAAGGAACAGCGGTCCAGCCCCAAATCGGGGCAAGACTGACCCCCACCATCCCGGCCGCCAGCGCGGCAACGAGCAGTCCCACCCCCGGCAGGTCCAAGCCGGCCCCTGCCCGGTGGCGCGCGGTGTGACGCTCACTTGTCAGACGCCACCCCCACGCGAGGCTTGCTGCTGCCACCGGGACGTTGACATAGAAGATCGATCGCCAGCCGACTTGTTCAGTGAGGAGCCCACCCAGTGCCGGCCCCAGCGCGAGTCCGAGGTAGACGGCCGTGACGTTGAGACCGAGAGCCTTGCCACGTTCAGGGCCCGGGAAGGCCTCCGTGACGAGCGCCGTTGATGTTGCCGATAGCAAGGCCGCGCCGATCCCCTGAGTGCAGCGTGCGGCGAGGAGCCATGCTGTCGATGTCGATGCCCCTGCGGCAGCAGACGCAAGAGCGAACACGACCAGACCGATCCGGTAGAGGCGCAGGCCGCCCAAGGTGTCCGCAAGGCGTCCCGCGGGGATGAGTCCGGCGGTGAGCACGAGCAGGTAGCTGAGCTGCACCCACAGTGCCCCCACGAAGCTAAGGTGGAGGGCCGGTCCGATCTTGGGCAGAGCGATGGCAACGACACTGCCGTCGAATGGAGCGATGAACGCCCCGACGGCCGTCGCTCCGAGCAGGCGCCAGCGTCGCACTGAGATGCTGTCGGTGCTGCCTCCGCTCTGCTCGCGGCCTGCCAGGGCCATCACCAAGTCCAGCCGCCAAATCCCATCCGTTCGGCCCTAGGTCGCCCAGCCGCCGTGGCGTGCGCAGCGCTTACTCTACCGGGGGCTACGTGCCCGGTCGCCCGAGATTCAGCGCGGGCTCGCCGAGGCGCAGGCCCGTCTTGGAGCGCGGCTCGTCATCCGGGGCTTCAACGACGCGCCTTTCTACAGCTACGAGATGCCGGATTGGGTCCCCAGTCGCCTCGCCTGTCTCTCGAGCGTCTGGCCACACCGGCCCGCTCGCCAAGCCAGGCTGTTCCGATTGGCCCAGTGGGGTACCGTTGCCCACATGACGTCTGATCTCGATCGCGCGACCCTAGAAGCCGCACTCGCCGGGTGCGGCGCGTACGAGCTGTTCGCCTGCGACCCGGCGCTGGCCGATACCGCGGCCTTCTGCGCCGCGTACGGCTTCGCGCCGGAGGACGCCGCGAACACGATCGTAGTGGTCGGCAAGGCCGACCCGCCGCGATATGGCGCCTGCGTCGTCCTGGCTACGCACCGGCTCGACGTCAACCACGCGGTCCGCGCCAGGCTGGGGGCGCGTCGGGCATCGTTCGCGTCGGCGGACGAGACGCGCGCCCTGACCGGACACGAACTCGGCGGCGTGACCGCCTTCGGCCTGCCCGATGGGCTGCCGATCTGGGTAGATGCGGCGGTCATGGCCCGTGCCCGCATCGTGCTGGGCGGCGGCAGTCGGCGCTGGAAAGTCCTCGCGCCACCGTCGATCCTGCTCACGCTGCAGAATGTCGAGGTGGTCGACGGTCTGGCTCGCCCGGCGGCACCGCCGGCTGCGGACGAGGCCGTTGGCGGGCCTTCATGACGCTTCGCCGAGCGGCCCGGGCGCAAGGTTCGTTCACGGGCTCCGTGTCTCCGGACAGCCTGTCGCGAGACCGATCTCTCCAACGGCAAGGCCGAGGTCGCCGACATCGTGGGTGATGTCACGAAGGAAGGTAGAGGTCGCCCCACTCGGTCTCGGGCCCCTCGGCCGGTGCTTCCCAGATGGCCAGGTGGGTCATGAAGTGGTCGGGTGCCGCGCCATGCCAGTGCCACTCGCCCGGCGGCGTGACGACCGTGTCGCCGGGATGCATCTCGACGACCTCCCCGCCGCGGGCCTGGATACGCCCGATCCCCCCGGTCACGTGCAGCGTCTGACCGACCGCGTGCGCGTGCCAAGCGTTGCGGGCACCGGGCGCGAACCGCACCACGTTGACGCGGATCCGGGAGCGCAGCTCACCGTGGGCGATGACGTCGAACCAGGCATCGCCCGCGAACGTCTCGGCCGGGGCCTTCGCCGTCGGCTGCTTCGGCTGCACCTGCATGATCTGTCTCCTTTGTGCGCCCACTGACTCGCGCCATCGCGGCGGTGCGTCACTCGCCCGGCGGGAAGTCCGTCGAGGCGGCCAGCTCCGTCTGCGCCTCGAAGTCGGCCCTAAGCGTGTGCGCTTGTTCCGGCCCCTACCGCCTCTCGACGCTAGCCGCGACAGCCACGAGGTGGGTCGTGACGCCGTAGGTCTCGCCATCGGGGTCGCGCCGCGGCACCACGACGAGGCGCCGCTGGCCGTGCGGGGTCTCGATATGACGAGCAAGCGGGCGGCCCTCCCGCAAGACACGGTCCATCAGCGCGAAGACCCCAGGGGGAAGCCCGAGCAGCGCCTCGCGGGCCGGCAACCCGAGGCAGGTCGATCCGAACGCCGCCGGGAAGGCTGGATTGGCGTACACGATGACGTGCCCCGGGCCAAGGTGGAAGGCGGCAGGGTGACCAGCGCCGATCGTCGGAGGAAGGGCGTCCGTCATCGCCGCGACGGTACCTGACACTGCTCGCCTGAGGCCAAGATACGTCGCCTCCTCGGTGACGCCCCAGAGACGCCCCGACGCCAGGCGCGCACCGTGGATGGCGCTCAGGCGTCAGGGTTGTCCGCGCGCTCGACCACGATGCTGCAGTCGGTGACGAGCGCGGCGATCGCCCCGATCGCGGCGAGCCAGGGAGCCAGGACGGCCCCAGCTACCCCCACCGTCAGGGGAAACTCGGCCACCGTGTGTTCCCCCTGCTTGATGCTGATCCGACGGACGTTCCCTTCTGCGATCAACCGCTTGACCTCGGCGAGCAATCGGTCGCCATCGATCTTGACTTGCTCGACCGGCATAGCGTGACCTCCGTGTTGCTCGCGCCCTGGTTGCTTCGCCGAAAGAGTGTCCTACCTGCACGAGATCAGACGCCAGGGCTATTGCGCCCAACGTCGCCACCTGCGCCGGCGTCCGAGAGTCGTCGGTCCGAACGCCCGTTGCGGGGGCCGATCTGAGCTTCAGCAGAGGGAGATGAGTGCGACAACGTCCTCAGCTCTGAGGTTAGGGGTTCAAGTCCCGCAGGCCACCCCACCTCCCCGATCAACTGAACAGGAGGAGGCGGCACCACAGGGCACCAAGCGGCAGCGATACTGAATGTCGTGTCGCGCGCGATAGGTTCGTGCTCGTGCGCTACGCTGCGGTCACCTCGTCGCCGACCTGCTGAATCAGTCTGGCGGTTCCGCCGGTCTGCGAACTGGAGGGCATGGCCGCGACTCTCACCGAGCAAGCGCTATCGCTCCGCGATGGACGACGTCTCGGGTACGCCGAGTATGGAAGGCCCGATGGCGCGCCCGGGTTCTACTTTCACGGACATCCCGGCTCGCGGCTTGAGCCCCAGTTCGCCAACGAGGCGGCGGCAGCGGCAGGCGTTCGCCTCATCGCGCTCGACCGGCCAGGCTACGGACTGTCGGACTTCCAGCGCGATCGGACCATCCTCGATTGGCCACGTGACGTCGAAGAAGTCGCCGACATGCTCGGGCTGGACCGATTCGCGGTTCTCGGGTCTTCGGGCGGGGGGCCCTACGCCCTTGCCTGTGCCCACGAGATCCCGGACCGTCTGACCTGGGTGGGCGTCATCGGCGGCGTCGGCCCCTACGACGCGCCGGGGGCCACGCAGGGCATGCGCTGGCAGAACCGGGTTGGGTTCCACCTCGGTGCGCGGTTCCCCCCGCTGGCGCAACTCATCATGCGGTCGATGGAGCGGCAGGTGCGCCGCCATCCCGAACGGACCCTGGATACGATCGCACAGGCCATGTCGTCCGCCGACGCGGACATCGTGCGCCGGCCAGAGATACGCCACATGCTGGCGGCAGACATCGCCGAGGCGTTTCGACAGGGCAGCCGGGGCGCGGCACAGGACGTGGTGCTGCTGGGCAGGCCATGGGGGTTCCGTCTCAACGAGATCAGGCCCATCGTGATGCTCTGGCAAGGCGAGGCCGACGTCCTCGTGCCACCAGCGATGGGACGGTATCTGGCGGCCACGATACCCAACTGCCACGCGACATTCTTCCCAGGCGAGGGCCACCTGCTCGTAGCAGACCACCTGTCCGAGATCGTCCAGGTGTTTACGTCGACTGCTGGTGACCTGGCCGAAAGCACACGCTGAACGCCGCAGCGGGCCCTCTGGCCGCCGGTCCTGACTGGCCCGGCAAGGACGCGGGACGCGCAGCGCAACCGCACACGGCGAGGGCGAGGGGCCCGGTCCCGAGCCGACGTGCGAGGCGTCCTAGCTCCATCCGCTACCCGACTCCATCCTGGTTCCTGCACCCCATTCTGCTTGCCCACCTTCGGCGGCGCGAAGGACAGTTCATCAAGGCGCTTCTCGGCCCCAACTGCCCGCGCCGCGACGTACCGTAGCCGCGCGTCCCGTCAGGTGCCGGAGCACGGAGGTTGGGGATGCAGATCGACGACGTGCGCAGGGTGCTCATAGTCGGCAGCGGCACGATGGGCCAGCAGATCGGGCTCCAGTGCGCCACCCACGGCTACGACGTCGTCCTGTACGACATCGACCCGGCCGCACTGGAGTTTGGGGATGGGACTTCTGCGCGGCTACGCCGACGCGCAGGTCCCGGGCCGGCATCATCAACGACGCGACCCGCGAGCGGGCGCTGGCCGCCATCAGCACGACCGCCGATCCGGCCTTCGCGGCTGCCGAGGTGGATCTCGTCAGCGAGTCGGTGCCCGAGGACCAGGCAGTCAAGGGCGGCGTCCTAGCCCAGTTCGACACGCTCTGTCCCGCCCGCACGATCTTCACGACCAACACCTCCACGCTGCTCCCATCCCAGTTCGCCACCCCCGCCGGCGGCCCGACCGCGTCGTGGCGCTGCACTTCCACCCACCGGTGTGGTCATCGAACGTGGCGGACGTGATGCCCCATGCGGGAACGTCACCGGAGACGACCGAGTTGGTCCTGGCCTTCGCCCGGCGCATCGGGCAGATCCCGATCTACCTGCGCAAGGAGAGCCACGGCTACGTCTTCAATGCGGTGTACCGGGCGATGCTCGACGCGGCACTGACCCTCGTCGCCAACGGCATCACCTGTGTGGAGGACGTCGACCGGGCCTGGATG
>CAWIHR010000030.1:0-39234 GCA_963835945.1 uncultured Chloroflexia bacterium | reverse complement strand
TCCAGCCTGCCCCGTCCTCGCTGGTCACGAGGTCGAGGCCCAGGATCTCCCGATAGCCGTCGGCGTTCACCGCGGTGGCAATCACCGCCGCGGGCTGGGCAATCCGGCCGCCCTCCCGCACCCGCAGGGCCAGCGCGTCGAGCCAGAGGTAGGTGTAGGGCGCGCCGTCCAGGGGCCGAGAACGGAAGGCCGCCACCTCCTCATCGAGCGAGCGGGCGAGCTCGGACACCTGGCTCTTGCTGATGCCGCTGATGCCGAGGGTCGCGATGAGGCCCTCCACCCGCCGGGTCGAGACGCCCCGCACGTAGCACTCCGCGATCACCGCCACCAGGGCCCGCTCGGCGCGTCGGCGGCGCTCCAGGAGCCAGTCGGGGAAGTAGCTCCCGCTGCGCAGCTTGGGCAGGGCGAGTTCGAGCGTTCCGGTCCGCGTGTTGAAGGGCCGCGATCGGTAGCCGTTGCGGGTGTTGACCCGCTCGGGCGAGCGCGTCCCATAGGGAGCGCCGCACAGCGCGTCGGCCTCCGCGCCCATGAGCGCCTGGATGAACGTCCCCAGCATCTCCCGCAGCAGGTCGGCGTCGGCCGTCTCGAGGTGCTTGCGGAGCCAGACCGCTGGGTCCATCGTGGCGTCGACCACCGTGTTCCTCCTCTCCGAGTCCGTTGTGCTTGGTTCTCGGTTGAGGATGAAGCGGTGGTCCCCGCGTTCGAGGGCCCTCAGCTCACTCGTACACCACGTCCGTGGACTCTATGGTCGCAGAACCCTGAACCCGCCTCGCCACCACGGCGCGCTGGAGCCACCACCCGAGAGGTCTGCCATCCACCAGCAGCGTGACGGTGAGCGTCGTGCTGTTGGCGATGCTGAGGCGGGGCGGCGGAGTCGGTGTGGGCGAGCCAGAACGGCCCGCAGCCACGCACCCGATGGCGACCCAGCATCCTGCTCATGACGTGATGCTTCCACGCGGCGTGGGGTTGCGGTCGCCGTGTCAGTGGACACTGTACTCGACCGTGACCGACACGCTGATCGTCTGCTGTAGACCGGCTGCGGCAACACCGGCGGGCAGACCGGCTCCGGGAACACTTCCCCAGTGGCGCTGGGTGTGATCGCCGGACATGCTCCCGTGCTCGATCCGCTGGACGCCATGGGCTCGACATCGTAGTCGGGTGACACCGAGGCGCTCACGGAGAGAACCCCGCTCATGGTGAGCCCGGTATCCGAGGCGATGGCGTCGGCCTGCGTCTTGGCGTCGGTCAGCGCGGCGGCGAGGGCACTCTTCTGGGCGGCGGCCTGATCCGACCCGTCGCTCTGCATGTTCGCCTGCCCGACACCCATCACCACGACGGTGTGGTCCGGGGCGAGTCCCGGTGTGCCCGCGAACTCAGGATAGAGGGCGGTCGCCGGACCCGACGACGCCACAGTCGTCCCGTTCGACCCGCCCGACGTGACGGTGGTGATCGTCGGTGCAATGGCGGCGCCACCGCCCGAGGCGACCCGGGGCGCGGCTGTGGGCGTGGTGGCGGCCGCCCGGCCCGGCTGGGTCAGGACTACGCCGACGAGCAGACCAGCGACGAGCCCGAGGACGACCCCGAGGCCGAGGAACCGTGACATGGTGGACATGGCGGCTACTCCTTCGGTGGCGAACCCCCGGATCATCGGGAGCGCATCTCACCCGACGTACCCGGACGCCGTCTGGTTCCTCGGAGGTGCCCCAACGGGCACAAGAGCGACCTCGAACCGTTGAGGGGCGTGCGGGCCGCCACGTCAGTCTCCGATGGGGGCTCCCGCGAGGTAGGCGAGCGCGGCGGCGACATTCACTTCGATGCCGTCGAGCGCGTCGAGCGTGAGGTGCGGTTCGGGCCACGGCGTCCATTCGGACCGGCGGCACTCCACGTCCTCCCCCGTCGGCTCGGGCAGTGCCAGACCTCGATCACGGGCTGCCAGACGGGCGGCATGGACGGTGGAGTCCGACACCAGACACTCGATGATGCGAAGAAGGGCATGATGCTTGCGGGCCAGCGCCCGCCACATGTCGCGGGCCTGCTCGACCGAGTTCACCGCGTCGATCACCGGGTCGAGCCCGACTGCCATGAAACGGTCGGCCAACGTCTCCGCCACGAGGTAGGCGGCGAGCCCGGTCTCGAAGCCGTGGGCGATGCCCGCGCGCAGGATCGCGGACTCCAGCGGATCGACGGACAGGACTGGCAGCCGGAGGGCGCTAGCCACACCGTCGGCGACCGCGCTCTTGCCGGTCCCGGGCAGGCCGGACAGCACAATCAGCACCCTAGCCTCCAGTCGGCTGCCGCGTCGTGATCCAGTGCCGCGTCGTGATCAGCGGCGCAGCGGTGTGTCCTATGCAGCGGACTTCCGGCTCGTGCGATGGCGCAGCCGACGGACGACGGCCACCACCAGCAGGCTCCCGAGCACGTTCATCACCACCCGTGCCCACACCGGCGGTCGCCTCACGCGCCCGCCCATGCCGGGCATCTCGAGGAAGATGGCCCCGCACGCCGGGCAGCGCCACACGCCGCGCCGTCCCATCTGCGCCATGGCCGATCCATCCTTCGGGCACTTCCACGCCCTCGGCGTCTCGTCCGTCACGACTTGTCCCTCCCAGTGCCCCGGTAACCTCGCTGCGACGTAATGCTGCCACTCGGCCTGCGGTTGCGGTCGCCGTGTCAGCCCGCGCCGAGTCCATCACCCATGTCAAGAGGGACCGGTGTGCGAGCTGCCTTCCCGAGTGCGCCGAGGACAGTTTCCAGCCGGGTGCGCGCGACGCTCTTGCTGGACGGGCATTGCGCCCACGGGGAGGCCGTGGGGCGAGGAGGGACTCAGCATAGTCCGCGTCCTTCTATGTCTTCGGCTCGAACACGATCCCCGTGTCGCCCACGACCGGCTTGCAGTGGTCCACGTGCGACAGCAGGATCGCGTCCGGGATTCGCTCCGGGAAGGCGTCGCAGGTCAGATCCAAGTGCTCGTGGACATTACAGTGGATCTGGCACCCCTCGCCAGCCCGACGCAGCAAGGGGACGGAGCCGTCTGCCTCCTTCCTTGCCCGACATCTCACCGATAGAGGCGCACCGGCGCAGCGTCGATCATGGTCACGAGTCCCGATGGGAACCTCGCTAGCGCGCACACGGCATTGGCGGCGATGGCAGCGGTGCACACGTCCCCGTGGAGGCCACTTACGGCGACCTTGACATTCGGCTTGCCCTCGAGCGTGACGAAATCACCGGGGTCCGGCACGCCGATGTACATGTCGAGCTCGAGCGTGATTACCTCGGAAGCACCCGCAAATCCGCGTGCCTTATGGATGATGCCGGCCACCTGACCAGGCTGGACGGTGCAGTACTGGGTCGTGAGGGTCGTGGTCGCGATCGCGGGCTCCAGCGACTCATCGATGCGATCGATCTCGAAACCAAACGCCGTCGAGAGCATCGCCACGGATTCGACGAGCCCGACGTGTCCGATCTTGCCCGCGCGCTTGCGCGCGGCGAACTCGTCCAGCGTGATCCCAGCGCCGACCTTGCGTTGCAACGGCTCGCGCCGGACGCCCGCTTCTTGGGCCCGGTGGATGCGGATGCCGGTCACTTCCTCGCTGATGCCCGAGGCGTACAGGGCAAGGGCATCCATCGCGAAGCCCGGGTTGACGCCGGTCGCGAGGACGGTCTTCCCAGCCGCCTTTGCGGCTTCGTCGATGCGCCGCGCCTCTCGGGGGTGATGGAACCACGGATACGACAGCTCTTCGCAGGTGGAGACCACATGGGCGCCCCAGGCGAGCGCCTCGAGTACCTGGTCGGTGGCGCCTGCCGCGAGGTGAGAGCCGGCGCAGTGGACGACCACGTCCGCGGTCCCTGCAGGCCCCACGTCGCGGAAGGAACGGCTGACTGTGGCTCCCACCGGCTTCTCGCCCGCCACCTCGCCGATGTCCCTGCCCTGCAGCGCCGGATCAATGTCGACGCCACCGACGACCTTCGCCCATGGCCGCTGCCCGAGCACGCGGAACGTGGCGAGTCCGATGGGCCCCAGGCCCATATGGACGATCTTCACCTGGTCGGTCACGTTTCTTACCTCCGGGACGCTCTGGACGTGATGGGCCGGGCCCCCGGCGCCGGTGGCGATTGGAGCTCAGACGGTCGCAGGCCTGCTGCTCTGCAGGTAGCCCTCGCGCACCACCCGGTCGAGCGCGCGTGCGAAGCGCAGCACGGCCTCGTCAATGTCTGCGGCGGTCATCGGCAGAGATGTCCAGAAATGCGTGCCACCGAGGAGGTCGAGCCCCTCGACCAGCTGCGCCGCCTGGATCGCCGTCAAGAGCGGCTGGCGCGTGTTCTCCAGGAGGCGCGCCGCCGGGACGGCGGCCGTGAACTCGGCAGGGTCGTGGATCGAGGGAAGATCGTCCCCGGTCATGATCCGGATGGTCGAGCGCGTCCCGTAGGCGCACCCGTTGACGCCGGCGTCGGCCATTGCCGCGTTCATGCCGGCCTTCAGTCGGTCGGCCATCGACGCGCAATGGTCCTGCACGGTGCCGTCGGCCAAGAGGCGCGTGGCAACGACGCCGGCGGCGGCCGTGAGCGGGTTCCCGCTGAACGTTCCCATATGCAGCACGCGCCCTCGGCGGTTCCAGTCGGCGTCCTCGCGGAAGGCAATGTCCGACATCACCTCCGCCGTCCCGGCGACCGCACCCCCTGGCACGCCCCCGCAGATGGCCTTGGCGAAGGTGGCTAGGTCCGGGGTCACGCTGTAGTACTGCTGGGCGCCGCCCGGCATCATGCGGAAGCCGGTGACAACCTCGTCGAAGATCATTAGCGTGCCATACTGTCGAGTCAGCTCGCGCACCGCCTCGTTGAACCCTGCCTGCACCGGGACCGTGCCGCCCAGGGGCCCGTCCGCCTCGAGGATGACGGCGGCGACATCCCGAGGCTGGAGGGCCGCTTCGAGTGCGGCCAGGTCGTGGAGGGGCACGTGGCGGACGGTCGCCGACACGGCATTCGGCACGCCGTTCGACATCGGCAAGTTGTACGGAGGCATGTAGCCGATGAGGGCATAGTCGTGCCAGCCGTGGAAGTGTCCGTGGAAGCGCACGATCACGTCGCGTCCCGTATGCGCACGCGCCAGCCGCATCGCGAGCAGCGTCGCCTCGGTGCCGCTCAGTACGAAGCGCACCATGTCGGCGCACGGGACGAGGCGCGTGACATTCTCCGCCCACTCGACCTCAAGTGGAGTGGGGGCGGAGGCGTGGGTGACCTTGCCCGCCTGTTCCTGCACGGCGCGCACGATCTCCGGGTGCCCGTGGCCCAGGATGAGCGAGCCATGTCCGGTGCACAGGTCGAGGAACTCGTTGCCGTCGACGTCCCACTTCCGGCATCCCTGCGCATGATCGACATACACGGGGAAGGGCACGACCCGGCGCATGTCGTGGTGAACGCCTGACGGACTCATCTTCCGCGCGCGCTCCCAGAGAGCAGCGGATCCGGCGAACTTCGCCGCGTACGCCTGCTCGATGGTCATGCCGACCGCGATCGCTGACACCGCTGAGCCTCCTGTCCGACCTTTGTGAGCCGCCCGGCTCGCCCGCACGGCACCGCCCGTTTTCGTAAACGGCTGGATGTTCCGTGCTGCAAGTGGTGCGCCAAGAGAACTAGTTGACCACAGGCATGACCACTGTAGATCGGCGGGTGACTAGGAAAGAAGTCAAGGACCCGAGGGTGCCGCCCAAGCGTGCCTCGTCTCGCCACGGCCATCGAGAAGAACGTACGCACGCGGGCGACTATGGCCGGAAACGACGTCACGCGCACGGAACAGGCGGCTGCGTATGTCGGTTCCGGTGAACTTGACCGGGCTGCACTCTGCGCCGCCATCGAACGAGATCTGGCGCGCCCCGGAGAGCCAGTAGCCAGCGACGGAGCAACTTTGGCGGTGGGGGTGGAGATCGACCTAGCTGCTGGGTCTAGCCTCAACACCCTGAACAGGTGACAGGAGGCCATCCACGCCGTCTGAGCACAACGTGCCGGCGGGCCCAACGTAGGTCAGCATGAGAGGTCCCGCGCGAACCGAGGACGTCGAGACGATTGCTCTCTAGTGACCGACGCGCAAATCCTGTCCGCCGATGCCTCGCGCGCTGAGCGCCGTTCCCAGACCCGCGAGGTCATCGACCGTGACGTACAGGTCCGTGACGCGGAAGCGGCCCACCCGCACGGGCTCGTGGAAGTGCAGGCATACCCCGCCATGGGCGCTCCCCCCGAAGGACAAGTCGTGCGTGCCGAGGGTGCGTCGCACGCCCACGGCGCGCCACCAGCGGTAGGGCCCTGTGATGTCCCAGCGAGCAACGTTGACAAGCGGCGTCTCGGCGCCGACAAAGCCGAAGCGGGCCAGTCAGGCGCGCATCGTCCAGCCGCACGACCGCGTTGCCCGGGTGCACGCCGAAGAGGAGCAGGATTGGCCGCAGGCTGGGCTGGAGACGGATGGGGAACTCGACGACGGCAGAAGGCCCGTCCTCTTGCTGGCTCACGTGGGGGTCCCGATCCGGCCGACGCGACCCCCACCGATCACGTCCGAACGCACCACAGACTGTGCGCCGAGCGGCCGCAGGTCGGGGTATGTGGGAGTCGCAATGACCTCGAACGCGCCAAGCGGCCAGTAGCGCAGCCACGCCCGGCCGATGACGTTCGCGAGTGGCACGGGCCCGAAGACCCGCGAGTCGCTGGAATCCTCGCGGTGGTCCCCCAGCACGAACAGCATCCCGGCCGGCACGACCCAGTGCGCCTGCCCGGTGAGTGGCTCGGTGACCTGCCCGGGGTACACGTAGGGCTCGTCCAGCGGGTGGCCGTTGATCACCACGTGCCCGTCTTGCAGGTCAATGGTGTCGCCGGGCAGGCCGATCACCCGCTTGATGAGGGGTGTCGAGCCGGGGGCAGCGTCAGGCCGCTCAAACACCACGATGTCACCACGCCCGTACGAGTCGAACCGCGGCGTCAGTTTGTCCACCAGCACGTACTGGTTGGGCAGCAGGGTGTTCTCCATGCTCTCCTGCTCAACCCGGCGTGGCTGCGCGACGAAGGTCTGGATGAGCACGAAGAGGATGAGGGTCAGGACGAGGGTTTCGACCGCCCCCAGCAGGAAGCCGCGGCCACGCTGCATCACGCGCGAAGGAGCGTTGCAATCACGAGCCGGGAGTATAGGGACCCGGCGGGCGCATGGGGTCGAGCCGCGGCACCGGCCTCTTCCTGTCGACTGGACGAGCCAGTCGTCGGTCGGGTGCACCACGCGTGCGCCGGGGGCCACCCGACGTTCCCGCCTCGGGATGCCTACTCAGGGGCACATGGCGCGCGTCAAATGCCTGCCGTCGGAGGCGAGGACCACGCTCACCGTCCCTGTGTAGCGGGCCGCGCCCTGGCCTGAACCGCGAGCCGGATGGTGCTTGGCAGCTTGACGCCAGGTCACGAAGGGCCCGGCGCGATGTACGCGGACCTACACAGGGTAGGGCTCAATGATCATGCTCATCAGCCGTGAGGCCACCGAGGAGATCGCGCTGGGGCCGCCCGTTCGACCTGCACGGCGCCGTTCGCCGCTGGTGCTTCTGGGAGTGAAACCGGTTGCTAGCACAACCCTGATGGCCGCGATGGGTTCACACAGCTGACGACCGGAACGGACATCACTGGGTAACGGTTCACCGAACGAATGCAGACGACGGCTGGATCACCGGTCGATAATCGTCTTGATTCTCGCGGGAATCTCGCCTATCGTCGGACGTGGCGACGAGAGGCATTGACGCGCGGTAACGTTCCCGGCCGTCCCACACCGCGCTGAGCCACTGGCCAGAGCGACCCGTCGCCGCACGGGTGGTGTCATGACCGTTCACACGCCAGAGCACACGACCTGTCCCCCGGACGCGGCATGCGCCATCGACCGTCGCGCCCTGGCCCTGTGGCCGGGCCTCGACCGCCGCGCCCTGGCCCGCTGTCGGCACGACGCGGCCTGCATCGCCCGTCTCGTGGGCCGTCGTTCCGGCTCGGCGCCGCACACCATCCGGGCCATGCTGCTGGTGTCCGCCGTCACCCCCGAGGACGGCGCCATCTGGTTCGGCTAGGGCGAGGGGACCGCGCCGCCCGCCCGTGGTCGGTGCAAGGAGCACGCCCCTGACTGCGGATCTCGACCTGCTGCTGGCTCGGGGGTGGACGCTGGTCCAGCCCGTGCAGGGGCTGCCCGGCGTCACTGCCGGTGACGCGGTCCACTTCGAGCGCCATGGCAGCGACCTCGTGGTGATCAAGACAGGGGTGGGCCGGGTGGCCGCCTTCCTGGCCTCCGAGGTTGCCGTCGTCCCCGTCGCCTCCAGCGATCGCTACACCCTGTGCCAGCGTGGCGTCCTCCTCGCACAGGTACGGCCGCGCAGGTCAGCCTGACCCGCGAGCGCCCACTGCCCGAGTTCGGGAGTCCCGACGAGGAGATCGGCCGTCTGCGGGCGGACTCCGTGCAGACGTGGGCTGCGGCACCGCCGGGCAGCGATCCGCGCCAGATCGCCGCCGAGGTGCTCGCCAGACACCGCCACGGGGCACGGCAGCTCAGCGATGGCGCCCTGCTCAGCCTCGTCGCCCTTGGGCTGCTCGCGCTCACGCACGACGCGGAGAGCGACCCCTCTCTGTACCCGAGGGCTACTCCGGGGCCACCCGGCTCCTGCAGCGCTTCGGGGCGCTCGTCGCTGCTGCCGACGAGCCCGAGACGCCTGAGCCCCGCAGGCACATGGCCCTCGAGGCGCTGGAGAAGGAACCCCCGGACCCTGACACGTTCGAGGCGCTCGCGCGCTGGGCCTCCAGCGCCTCGGGCGCGACTCCTCCGGCTGATCCGCGAAGGTCGCGCTGGCCACACGGGCCATGACCATCCGCTCGACCGTCTGTCGATAAGACGCTCTCTTGAGTGGGCTGGAGAACTACCGTGCGGTCGGATGATCCGGAGACCGACGTCTCGATGCTCAGCGTCCCACCTGAAATCCGGCGTCTTCCCTGTGGGACGGCTGACCGGCAGACGCCTCAATGCCCGCCGCGATCTCACGGACCTGGGTCAGCCCGGGGACAGCTCCGGAACCACCGCCCCGCCGAGCCGGCGCTCGAGTTCCGCAACCAGCTCTGAGTCGTAAGCCACCCGCGTGCGCAACTCCATTGGCTGCGTTCGCCCGTCGCCCAGGGGCACTTGCAGCACGACGGTCGTCTGGCCCGGACGTCCGCTCAGAATTTCCCGGACCTCCGCAAACGCCTCCGCGAGCTGCTCACCAGCGAGCACTCCGAACCGCAGGTGGAGTGTGGCGTCGGCTGCCTCGATCGGCCGGGTCGGTGCGGCTGCCTGTCTTGCCGCCGCCTGCGCCGCCTCCATGGGGAGCGGAGGTTCGTCCTCGGAGAAGGACAGCCCGGAGGCCGAGTGAAGCTCCCACGCCGCCGCCGGGCTCTCGCCCGCTGACGCTGCGCTGCCTCGCACTTGCGCCTCCGCACTCCCCCGCACGGCCGCTGCCGCGTCCCCGACGCCGACGGCCGCCACCTCGATAACCAGCTCGCCGAGCACGCCGCCGCCCCGTAGCGGCGAGACGCGCGGGACGACCCGTCGGACGGTCGTGACGTGCCCGCCCTGGGCACGGCCGTTCGTGACCTGCCCACTCGTGGCATGCCCACTCGTGGCATGCCCATTCGAGCCGTTGCCCTGTCCCGGCGATCCCGTAAACGCGACCCCAGGTGTGGTCCCCGACACGCCGCGCTGCGACTGCGAACTGGGGCCTCCCGAGGCGCTGCCTCCCGCTTTGGCCCCCAAGTTCGACCCGTCCCACCTCGCGCCTTCACGGCCGCTGCGCCGTCCGCGCTCGCTCGCCTGCACCTGGTTGGCGAAACCCTCTTGGCCCAGCGCCGCGGCCTCCTCCCAAGTCCATACCGAGTCGGCGAGAATCACGGAGCCGTCGCCCTTGTGATCAACCCGCCCGGCCACTAAGAGAATCGAATCCTCCTGCCAAGTCGGGGCGGTAGCCTCGAACGTTCTAGGAAATACGATCACTTCGATGGTTCCCTGGAGGTCCTCGACCGTCGCGACGCCCATCGTCGCCTTCGCCTTCGTGATTACCCGCCGCATGCCCACTACCACGCCGCCGATGACGACGCGCTGCTGGTCCATCTCCTCACCGAGGTCACCGCTGTAGGCAGTGACGTAGCGGTCAAGCTGCTGGGCGAGCGACGCGAGCGGGTGATCGGAGAGGTAAAGCCCGATCAGCTCCTTCTCCCAGCGCAGCCTTTCGCGCGGCGGCGCCTCTGTCGCGGTCGGCAGCGGGCGCTCCAGCGCCTCCGGCTCCGCATCTCCCCCGAACAGCGACGTCTGCCCGCTTAATCGGTCACGCTGCTCCCCCTGCGCCGACGCCATCGTGTCATCGAGTGCCAGCAGCAGCTGGGCTGGGTGGCCGAAGCGGCCTAACGCGCCCACTTTGATGAGCGACTCGAGCACGCGCTTGTTGACGAGCCGAAGATCGACACGGCGGCAAAAGTCCGTGAGCGAACGGAAGTCCCCGTCAGCTTCGCGCGCCGCGATGATCGATTCAATTGCGCTCTGGCCGACGTTCTTGACCGCGAGGAGACCGAAGCGGATGCCCTCCCCCTCGACCGTGAAGTCGACGTGGCTGCGGTGCACATCGGGGGGGCGGACCTCGATCCCCAGCCGGCGGCATTCGGCCACCGCAGCCGCGACCTTCTCCGTGTTGTCCCGGAAGGCCGTGAGCACGCTCGCCATGTACTCGACGGTGTAGTTCGCCTTCAGGTAGGCCGTCTGGTACGCGACAAGGCCGTACGTAGTGGCGTGCGCTTTGTTGAAGCCGTACCGCGCGAACGGCTGGAACGCGGCGAAGACCGCCTCAATGACGGCCGGCTTCACGCCCCGTTCGGCTGCCTGCGGCACGAACTTCTCCATCATCTGCTGGAGGACCTTGTCCTTCTTCTTTCGAATCGCGTAGCCGAGGGTGTCCGCCTCGGGGCCGCTGAACCCCGCCAGGGCCCGGGCCGCGGCCATGATGTCTTCCTGATAGACGAAGATCCCGTACGTCTTGGAGAGATACGGCTCGAGGAGCGGGTGTAGATAGCTGATCGGCTCCTCGCCATGCTTGCGCCGAATGTAGGCCGGGATGTTATCCATGGGGCCCGGGCGGTACAGAGCAACCATCGCCGCCAGGTCGTACACGGAGGTCGGGCGCAGCTCCCGGACGTAGCGTCGCATTCCGGCCGACTCGAGCTGGAACACGCCGGTGGTCTCGCCAGACGCTAGCAGCTCGAACGTCTTCGGATCGTCCAGCGGGATGTGATCGAGGTCAACCTCCACGCCGCGGATACGGCGGATCGCGTCGACCGCCTGGCGCAGGATCGTCAGGTTGGAGAGCCCGAGGAAGTCGAACTTCAGCAACCCAAGCGCGTCGACGCCGTGCATTTCGTACTGCGTCATCAGCGCCTCGGAGTTGGTCGCCCGCTGCAGGGGCATGATCTCGGTCAGAGGCTCGCGGCTGATGACGACGCCCGCGGCGTGGGTCGAGGCGTTGCGCGCCACACCTTCTACTTGTTTCGCGAGCTCGACCAGCTTGTGGACTTGCGGATCGCTCTCGTACATCCCGCGCAGCTCAGGTGCCTGCTCGATGGCCTCGTCGAGCCGGATGCCCAGGTGGTTCGGGACGGCCTTGGCGATGCGGTCCACATCGCCGTAGGGCATGCCGAGCACGCGGCCCACGTCGCGGAGCGCCGCGCGCGCGAGCATGGTGCCGAAGGTGATGATCTGGGCGACGTGGTCCGCGCCGTACTTGTGCGTGACATAGTTAATGACTTCGTCGCGCCGGGCGTCCTCGAAGTCCATGTCGATGTCGGGCATCGTGACGCGGTCCGGGTTCAGGAAGCGCTCGAACGGCAGCTCGTAATGGATCGGGTCCACCGGCGTGATGCCCAGGGTGTGGGTCACGATCGAACCCGGCGCGCTACCCCGGCAGGTGGTTGCGATCCCCTGTTCACGCGCGAAGCGGGTGAAATCCGCGACGATCAGGAAGTAGGCCGCGTACCCCATCCGGCAGATCACGTCCAGCTCGTACTCGAGGCGCTCTCGGATCTCCTGGGTGATCTCCGCGTAACGCGCCCGCAGCCCGCGCTCGCACTCCGCTCGCAGCCACGATTCCGCCGTGTGCCCGTCAGGCACCGGGAACTCGGGCAGGCGGAGACGGCCGAACTCGAACTGCATGTCGACCATCTCGGCTACGCGCCTTGTGTTGCGGAGGGCCTCGGGCACGTCGCGGAAGACAGACTCCATCTCTGCTGCGCTCTTGAGGTAGAACTCGTCGCTCTCGAAGCGCAACCGGTTGGGCGTGTCGAGGTTGGAGGCAGTCCCGATGCAGAGTAGGACGTCGTGCGCCTCCGCCTGTGAGCGCCGCACGTAGTGGAGGTCATTGGTCGCGATCAAAGGCAGACCCATCTCGGGCGCGAGTCGCGCCAACTGCTCGTTTAGGCGGCGCTGCAGCGGGATCCCATGGTCCTGGAGCTCCAAGTAGAAGTTGCCCGGCCCGAAGATGTCTCCGTAGGCGCCAGCCAGGCGCCGGGCGCTCTCCCAGTCGTCCACCTCCAGCGCCTTAGGAATCTCTCCGCCCAGGCATGCCGACAGCCCGATCAGCCCCTCCGCGTGCTTAGCGAGGTAGTCCCTGTCGATCCGCGGCTTGTAGTAGTAGCCCTCGAGGTGCGCATCGGTCACGATCCGGCACAGGTTCTGGTAGCCAGTCCAGTCCCTGGCCAGCAAGACTAGATGGTAGGGCTGCGAATTGGCCTTGCCCTCGCGGTCGGTCATCGAGCGCCGCGCCACGTACGTCTCGATGCCGATGATGGGCTTGATGCCGCGCTGGGTGGCGGCCTGGTAGAAGGCGACCGCTCCGTATAGCGCGCCATGGTCCGTGATGGCGAGCGAATCGAACCCGAGCGCCGACGCCTCGGACACCAGCTCGTCAATGCGGCCAAGTCCGTCGAGCAGGCTGAACTCGGTGTGGACGTGGAGGTGGGCGAAGTCGTTAGGGCCAATGGTCATGGCAACGGTCGCGGAGAAAGGTGGGGCATAGGGCCAAGGATAGCCGCGACCGGCCGGACCGAGCGGCCCGCGGACGCGCCCTCTGGATGGCGCTCGAGGCCGCCGCATGATTGCGTTGACAGCAGCCCCATCGAACGGACGTATCAGGGCATTGGGGCCGAGCCGGCCCGCGAGGAGGACGACAATGTGGACCGCGCAGCCGCCAGAGCTGGTGCCGACTCAGGTCGAGGAGGGGCGCGCCCCGGGCCTGACGTATCGCATCGAGGGTGACCTTGTGCCGGCCCTGTCCATCGCGCTCGACGGCAGCCGTAGGCTCGCTTTCGAACACCACGTCATACTCTGGAAGGATCCTCAGAGGAAGATGGGCGTCGTCGGCGGCTCGGGGCACGTGTTCAATCGCCTTACGGGGCCCGGCCGGGTGGGGATCCAGTCCGCCTACGTGCTCCTGCCGACTGAAAGCTAGCCGGCGGCGCGGAGGCACGGCGGCGCTGTGCCGTCGGGGTTCCGAGGCCCGCGGAAAACCGGGCCACGCCGGCCGCCCTGCGGTTCACGAGCGTCCGGGCCACGCGCGCGTCTGGCGCTGGCGGGGATCCTCTAGCCGCCCTCCTCGGCCGCCAGCGTCGTCGGGACCGATCGCGCCTCGTGCCGGATTACCAGCGCAACCGCTCCCAGCACAAGCACGGCCCCACCAAGCAGGAACGGGGTCAGCGGCTCCGAGAGGAGCGCCCACCCAAGCACGAGCGCGATCACAGGGTTGACGTAGGCGTAGGTCGCGACCTGCGACACAGGCGCGTGCGCGAGCAGCCAGGTGTAGGCCGTGAAGCCCAGCAACGACCCGAAGACGACCAGATACCCGAGCGCCAGCCACGACCGCATCTGGACATGGACGGGCAGCGCGTCCTGACCTGTCAGCGCCGCGATTACCAGGAGGACGACACCGCCGACCAGCATTTCGACCGCCGTCGAGACGAATGGGTCGCGCGGCATCGGGATGCGACCGGACGCGTACGACCCGACCGACCAGCAAACGCAGGCCACTACCAGCAGCAACACGGCGGCAGGGTTGGCCGACCCGCGCTCGCCCTGCGCCGCCAGCAAGGCGACTCCTACGAACCCCAGCGCGACGCCGCCGAGCGTGCCTCGCGTGACTCGTTCCTTCGCAAGCGCCCGGAACACGACCACCCAGAGAGGGATCGACGCGGCCACGAGAGCTGCGAGCGACGATGGCACGTGCTGCTCGGCCGCGCTGATACCGCCGTTCCCCGCCGCGAGCAGCGCGATGCCGATTGCGCTCGCACCCAGCAGCTCCCTGAGCGGCACCGCGAACCGTCGCACCCCAGCGCGTAGCGCGAGCACCAAGAAGAGAATGGCGCCCGCGACCACGAAGCGGATCCCGGCGCTTAGTAGCGGTGGGAGGTCCGCCACCATCACTCGGATCGCGAGGTAGGTCGAGCCCCAGACTACGTAGACGATCCCCAGCGCCGCCGTGACGCGCCAAGCCAGCACCCCCTCTGGATCGGCGGTCGGTGGCCGGTGGGTCAGGCGCCACCCTTCCCGGACTCACCTCCCGCGCCCGCGCCCGCGGCCCTGGCTGCCGCGGCCGCTGCCGCGGCGATCTGGGCGGCCGTGGGCAGTGCCTCCTCCACCATTCCTCCGGCCATGAGCAGCCCGATGCGCTCCCGGTCGGCGCTGGCGCTCGGCATCACCTCCAAGATGCGGCCCCGGTAGATCACGGCGATCGTGTCCGACAGCGAGAAGATCTCGTCAAGCTCACTCGAGATCAGCAGGATGGCGAGACCCTCGTCCCGCTGCGCCACGAGCTGCTGGTGGATGAACTCGGTGGCCCCCACGTCGAGGCCGCGCGACGGCTCGGCAGCCACCAGCACCTTCGGCTGGTCGGCTAGCTCGCGCGCCACGACTACCTTCTGCTGGTTCCCACCGGAGAGAGCAGACGCCAAGGCGTCCGGACGAGGCGGCCGGATGTCGAAGCGCTCGATCAGATCGTCGGCGCGTCTCGAGATGGCCTGGTTGTCGAGCTGCCAACCGTGCCGAAATGGTGCGCGCTCCTGGCTGCCCAGGATCAGGTTGTCCCTCACCGGGAACGGCAGCACGAGGCCGTCCACCCGGCGGTCCTCGGGAATGTAGGCCAGGCCGTTCGTACGGCGTTCCGCCGGGGGCTCGGTGGTGACGTCGCGGCCACCGATCAGAACCTGGCCGCCGGTCACGTGACGGAGGCCGGCCACGACCTCGGCCAGCTCGAGCTGCCCATTGCCGCTCACACCGGCGATGCCCAAGATCTCCCCCGAGCGGACCTGCAGCCGCACGTCCTCCAGAGCGGGAAGGCCGCGGTCGGAATGTGCCTGGACACCGCGGAGCTCCAAGCTGACCTCGCCGAAGTGCGGGGCGTCACGCTCGACGCGCAGGAGCACTTCACGGCCGACCATGAGGCGGGCAATCTCGGGGGGGGACGTTCGCGCGGTCTCCAGGACCCCCTCCACCCTGCCCTGCCGCAGCACGGTGACCTGCTGCGACACCGCCATCACCTCGTTCAGCTTGTGAGTGATCAGGATGATCGTTTTGCCGCCCGCGACCAGGCCGCGCAAGATCTCGAACAGCTCGTCGGTCTCCTGTGGGGTCAGCACGGCCGTTGGTTCGTCGAACACGAGCAGGTTCGAGCCGCGGTACAGGATCTTGAGGATCTCAACGCGCTGCTGCAGGCCCACGGGAAGCGTGTCGATGCGCGCGGTTGGCTCCACGACCAAACCAAACCGCTCGACCAGCGTGCGAACGTCGTTCACCGCGCGTCGCATGTCGAGCTGGATCGTGCCGGGTTCCTGGCCCAGCACGACGTTTTCCGCGACCGTCATTACCCGAACCAGCTGGAAGTGCTGATGCACCATGCCAACGCCGGCCGCGATCGCGTCGCGCGGGCCTCGGATGTGGACCAGCTGGCCATCGATGACGATCTCGCCTTCGTCCGGGTGGATCAGCCCATAGAGAATGTTCATCAGCGTGGTCTTGCCGGCGCCGTTCTCGCCCACCACCGCGTGGATATCACCGGGCACGACGGTGAGATCCACGTGATCGTTCGCAAGGAGCGAGCCAAAGTACTTGACGATGCCGCGCATCGCCAGCTTCGGCGTCGAACCGACCGCCGGGGCTGTCAAATCCCGTAGCCGAGTGGACGTCACCACGTCCAACGGGGCCGGAGGAACGGCGCCTATTCCGGCTGCCTGCCCGGCCATCACTCACCGACCTCGTACGGAGTCCCATCGGCAGCCGGTGCCGTGGACCGCCCGACCAACCCCGCCAGTGCGATGACTGTCAGGATGTAGGGGGTCGCGGAGATGAGCTGGTCAGGAATGCCAGTGCCCGACCCCTGGAGGTTAATGCCCAAGGAGGCACCGAAGCCGAAGAGCAAGCAGGCCAGGAAGGCACCCACCGGGTGCCACTTGCCGAAGATCATCGCCGCGAGCGCGATGAAACCCGCACCGCTCGTCATGTTGTCACTGAACGAGTGCGCGACGCCCAAGGCTAGATACGCGCCACCCAGCCCAGAAAGCAATCCGCTCAGGATCACGCACAGGTAGCGCGTCTGGTACACGTTGACGCCCAGCGTGTCCGCCGCGCGGGGGTGCTCCCCGACCGCGCGGATGCGCAGCCCGAGCGTGGTGCGGAAAAGGAACCACCAGGTTATCGGAACGGCCAGGATCGCAAGCCAGGTCGCGATGTTCATGGTGCCGATAACCTTGCCTACGAACGGCATCGTGTTGATCACGGGGAGGGTGATATCGGGGAGAGCGGGAATGTTCGGCGGCGTGCCGCTCAGCGAGTAGAAGTGAAACAGCAGGAAGCTTGTTAGCCCCAGGGCCAGCAGGTTAATCGCCATACCAGAAACGATCTGGTTCGCTTTGAACTGGATCGACGCCACGCCGTGGACGGACGCGATGAGTCCGCCGCAGGCCACCGAGACCAGCGTGGCCGCGAGGACGTTGCCGGTAGCTGCCGCCGCGAGGACGGCGAAGAAGGCCCCTACCAGCATCATGCCTTCCATGGCGATGTTCACCACACCCGATCGCTCAGAAATGACGCCGCCGAGCGCCGCCAAGGTGAGTGGGGTAGCGAAGCGCAGAGTCCCTGCCCAAAGGTCGGGCCGGGCGAAAACGCCGGCCAATATGCCGACGATGTTCATCCGGCAGCTGCCTCCAACACCGCACGCAGGCCACCGCGGCGGATGATCCAACGAGTGAGCATCTCGGCACCGACGAAGAACAGCACGAGCGCCTGGAGGATCTCCACAAGGTATCCCGAGATGTTGGCGTTCGCCTGCATGGCGACTGACCCGTGGATCATCGCGCCATAAAGCAGGCCGGCCAGGAAGATCCCGATGGCGGAATTCTTTCCGACCAGGGCGATCGCGATCGCCTCGTAGCCGTACCCGGGCGAGAAACTGTCGTATAGCCGGTGCTGGACCCAAACCGGGGCCATGCCGGCGAGCCCGGCGAATGCACCCGCGATTGCCATCGCGATGACCATCCGGCTAGCTACGCCGATACCGCCGTAGGCCGCCGCCTTAGCATTCAGGCCCACGGCCCGGATCTCGTAGCCGAGCGGTGTGCGCCAGAGGATCCAGGCGAACACGACCCCGGCGAGGATGG
Organism: uncultured Chloroflexia bacterium; assembly: GCA_963835945.1. GTDB lineage: Bacteria > Chloroflexota > Limnocylindria > Limnocylindrales > CSP1-4 > JAJYNJ01. Next base: position 21,522 of record CAWIHR010000030.1, on the reverse strand, counting down.
TTATGAACAGGCTGATATTGAGGCGCGCGTTTGCCAGGATCGAGGAAGGCAGGATCACGGGAAAGTATGCCTGGGGCGGGATGGGCCCCGATTCCGGCGTCCCGTAGGCGTTGGCGGGCGTCATGGGTCCCGCCTCCAGGAGCCAGTGGCTGATGTCAATCGCCACGTAGCTCAACATCATCGTGGTGATGACTTCGTGCGCGCCCGTGCGCGCCTTGAGCAACCCCGCGATGGCAGCCCAAGCCGCGCCGGCGGCCATCGCAGCAATCATGGCGAGCGCGATCAGCGGCGGTCCGGGCCAGGTGGACAACGTGGTAGCTACCCACGTGGACGCGACCGCCCCCATGTACAGCTGACCTTCAGCGCCGATGTTGAAGAGGCCACAGCGGAACGCGAACGAGACCGCGTAGGCAGCTAGGATCAGCGGGATCGCCGAGATCAGTGTTTCGGAAATGTCAAAGGGCGTGCCGACGGCACCGACAATCATCTGCTGGTAGGCAATGACCGGGTTGCCGCCCGTGGCCAGCACCACCAGCCCGCCCACGATGATGGCCAAGACCACAGCGAACACCGGCGTGATCCCGGCCGCGAGAAACCGCAGGATGCGCCCGCGTGGGGCCTCCAAGGGTGCAGTAGCGACGCTCACATGCTGCTCCTGCTCGGGATGCACGTCGGGGGATGTGTCTCGGGGCGGGTGGGCCTGAGCCACGCCCGCCCCGAACTCGTAAGGCTACCGGTTACAGTCGGCGATCCGGCGGGACGGTGCCCGGCGGAAGTGTGCGCCGCCGACAGAGCGCTCGATCAGCAGCCAGACGTGCAGTTTGAGGGGATCGTGGCGGGCGGCGTGATCTGCCCGCTCCCGATCTCCTGCTCGATCTGCTGGACCTGCGAGACGATGCTGGCCGGCACCGCGCTGTTCGGCGGCGAGAACCCGGTCGCCTGGTTCTGCAGGGTGAACTCGTTGTCACCAGCCTTGAACGTGCCGTTCAGGAGCCCCTGGATGGTCTGGAAGACGGCGACATTGACCTTCTTAATGGCGCTGGTGATGATCGTCGATGGGGCGACGTAGTTCTGATCGGCGTCGACGCCGATGCCGTAGACCTTCTGCTCCACGGCCGCCTGCAGGTAGCCGAGCCCGCTCCCGCCAGCCACCTGGAACAGGATGGTCGCGCCGCGCGAGATCTGGTTCAGGCCGATCGCCTTGGCCGTCGTCTGGTCGGTGAAGGATTGCGAGTAGCCGCCCAGGATCTTGATAGAGGGATCCGCAGCCTTCGCCCCTGCGATGTAGCCGGCGATGTAGCGGTTGACGGAAGGGATAGAGAGGCCGCCCATCCAGCCGATCGTGCCGGACGTTGCTGCGCCGACCTTACCCTTCTCCATGAGCGCCGCCAGATACCCGACCGTGTAGCCGGACTCCTGCTCATGGAAGAACAGGTTGGCGACGTTGGGCAGGTTAACCGTGTTGCCCTTGGCGTCGGCTGGCGCAGTGTCGATCGCGGCGAAGTGGATCTTCGGATACTCCGTCGCCACCGTGTAGACCGCGTTGGCCATCAGGAACCCAACCGCGATGACTAGGTTGTCGCCCTTCTGGGCGAACGAGGTCAGGTTCGGCACGTATTGGGACTGTTCAGTCGACTGGACCACCTCGCCGGTCACTCCGAGCTGGCACTCGGCCGCCTGGAGGCCAAGGTACGCGAGATGGTTGAAGCTCTTGTCGTTCAGGCCGCCCACGTCGGTCACGAGGCCGACCTTGAAGTTCGGGTTGTTCGCCACGCAGCTCGCCGCCGCGCTGGCTGCCGGGCTCGCCACGGCCGCCGCGCTGGCGGGCGCCATGCTGGCGGGCGCCATGCTGGCGGGGGCCATGCTGGCGGGGGCCGGGGTGGCCGGGGCCGCGGTGGCCGGGGCCGCGGTGGCCGGGGCCGCGGTGGCCGGGGCCGCGGTCGGCGCCGTGGTCGCCGCAGACGAGCAGGCACCAAACAGGATCACCGCCATGGCTGCCATGGCGACGCCCACGCGTAACGTTCGCAACGGTCGTTCCTCCTGTACCGTCTGGTCCGGCTCGCACTGTCCGGATCGACTGCCTCCACCCACGAGGGCTCTTCCCTGGCAGTGGTCTCCTCACTTCCGCCGGCTGCCACGCGCTCCCGCAACTACGGCGGTGCGGCGTCAGTATGCACGCGACCGCGAGGCACGTGCAATGCTTCCGCGCACACGCGAAGCAGGCGGCGATAGGCGGATGCAGGTGCGGGGTCCAATAGTGAGGAGGCAGCAGTGAGCAACGAGCGAGGACCGGCCGATCGCCGGCAGGGCGAGGTCGTCGGGCGCGAAGCAGCGGTCGAGCGCGACCCGGAAGCCAAGCGGCGGGCGGCCGAGCCGGCCCTGGCATCGGACGTGCTCGACCTCCAAGAGGGAGGAGGCGCCATCGTGCTATCCACGACCGCCGAGGCACGCGCGCTACTTGTAACTGCGCGCCGGATCGCGATCGTCGGCGCCTCTCAGGACCCCATGCGCCCGTCGAACGGCGTGATGGCTTACCTGCTCGCTGCTGGGTACGACTGCGTGCCGATCAATCCGTCCGTGCCCGAGGTGCTCGGGCGCCCCGCGTTCCCCGACCTTGCGTCAGCGGTCGCGAACGGCGGACGGTTTGACATCGTGGACGTCTTCCGCCGCCCGGAATCTGTCCCCGAGGTGGCACGGCAGGCAATCGACACGCAGGCCGGAGCGCTCTGGCTACAGCTCGGCGTCATCAGCTGGGAGGCTGCCCACCTCGCGGCTGCGGCGGGGCTCCCCGTGGTGATGTACCGCTGCACCAAGATCGAGCACTTCGCAATGCGCAACGCGGGCCGCTGAGCTCCCGCCGAGCCCTCGCGACCGTCGAACCCGGCTAGCGGATGGCGAAGCCAGCGACGATCATGACGATTCCCGCGATGCCCGCCAGGATCCACGGCTGCACGCGGCGGCGCAACTCGGCCGCCATGAGGTCCGCGCTGGACGGGCCTCGCTCCGCGGAGCGGCCGCGCCATGTCTCGTAGCGGCGGACGTTGTCCTGCTGACTGCGCATCGCTTGGTAGCGGTGCCAGTAGGGCATCCCGCGGACATACGCGGCGACAAGCAGCGCGGCCCCGGCGATCCACAGAACGACGTTCACGACGCTCACCGGCGAACCCCGTTGCCGGCCAGGCCCACCGTCCGGCGTCCCACGGGATGTCGCAACCGCGCTGTCACCCACCGTTCTCCAGTCGCTGATGGATCAGCCGTTGCACCATTGCGGCGTTCGCCTGCCCCCGCGTGGCCTTCATCACCTGACCAACCAAGAACCCGACGGCCTGCAGCTTCCCGGTCCGATAGTCCGAGACCGCTGTCTCGTTCGCGGCGAGAACCGCGTCGATCGCCGCCATGAGTGCACCTTCGTCGGAGATCTGGCTCAGACCGAAGCCCGACACGATCCGCTCGACGGGCTCGCCGGTCTCGACGTGCCGCGCGAAGACCTCCTTCGCGTTGGTGCCCGAGAGGTGCCCATTCTCCACCATCGCTACGAGACACACCAACTCTGCGCCGGAGGCGTGGCCGCCGTCCCCGCACGTCTTCAGGATGCGCGGGTACTCGCCGGTCACCCAGTTTGCCAGAGCCTTGGGCACCGGCCGCACGCCGGCCGACTGACTCCCAGCCGCGACCAGCGCATCCTCGAAGAGAGCGCTCGCTGCCACGTCGGCCACGATGACTCCCGCGTCGTAGGGTGACAGACCCAGCGCGGACACATAGCGGGCCCGTCGCGCGGATGGCAGCTCTGGGAGCGACGATCGGATCGTCTGTAGCCAGGCCGGGTCGGTGCGCAATGGTGGCAGGTCCGGCTCCGGGAAGTACCGGTAGTCGTCGGAGTCCTCCTTGACCCGCATCGTGTACGTTTCATTGCGCACGTCGTCCCAGCCGCGCGTCTCCTGCACGAGCACCTCGCCGGCCTCAAGCGCGCGGCTCTGCCGTTGGATCTCGTGCGCGATCGCGCGCTCCACGGCACGGAACGAGTTCATGTTCTTGACCTCGGTCCGAGTCCCGTAGGCTTCGGACCCGGCCGGGCGGATCGACACGTTCGCCTCGACCCGCATCTGTCCGTTCTCCATCTCCGCGTCCGACGCGCCGATCGCGCGGAGCAGGAGCCGGAGTTCCTCGGCGTACCGGCGGGCTTGCTCCGCCGTGCGCACGTCCGGCTCCGTGACGATCTCCATGAGGGGGAGCCCGGACCGGTTGAAGTCGACCAGACTGATCCGTCGTCCGAGTTCGTCGGTCGTGTGCTGCAGGCGCGCCGTGTCCTCCTCGAGATGCGCACGCCGGATACGAACCGTAAAGGGCCCTGCGCTAGTGCCGAACGTGAGCCGACCGTTAGCCGCGAGCGGCAGGTCGTACTGACTGATCTGGTAGCCCTTCGGGAGGTCCGGATAGAAGTAGTTCTTGCGGTCCCAGCGCGTTACCGGCGCGAGTTCCGCCTCGATGGCGATCCCAGTCGCGAGGACCAGCTCCACGGCCCGTCGGTTGATCACGGGAAGGACGCCCGGCATGCCCAAGCAGACGGGGCAGGTGCGGGTGTTGGGGCCCGCATCGCGCAGGTCGGTCGAGCATGCGCAGAACATCTTGGAGGTGGTGCGCAGCTGCGCGTGCACCTCGATCCCGATGACCGCCTCCCAGCGGGTAGCGCTCTCAGCCGCTGGTATGTCGATGGCCACGTCAGCCACTACTGCGGCTTCGCCCCGCCCGGGCGACGAACCGCTCGATGCGCACCAGCGCCTCCTCCAGCTGCTCGTAGCTGGTCGCGTAGCACGCACGCACGTGACCGGCACCGGACGGCCCGAACGAATCACCGGGGACGACCGCGACGTGCTCATCGAACAGCAGCCGCTCGGCGAACTGGTCACTGGTCAGTCCAGTGCCACTGACATCAGGGAACGCGTAGAACGCCCCGCGCGGATCCGGCGTCGGAAGGCCGATTCGGTTGAGCCCGGCCACGAACATCCGCCGGCGCCGGTCGTACTCGGCCAGCATTCGTTCGACGTCGGGCTCGGCCTCGCGAACTGCCACGACGGCCGCGTCCTGAGCGGTGGTCGGGGCACACATGATCTGATACTGGTGGACCTTGAGGATGCCCTCGAGCAGGTCCCGCGGCGCGCAGACGTACCCCACGCGCCACCCCGTCATTGCGTACGCCTTCGAGAAGCCGCCGATGAGCACGGTGCGCTCGCGCATGCCGGGCAGGCTGGAGATCGGTTCGTGGCGGTGGCCGCCGTAGACGAGGCGGTCGTAGATCTCGTCGCTGACCACGAGGAGATCGTGGCGCCGGGCGATGTCCGCGAGCGCGCGAAGCACCTCTGGCGGCAGGACGGCGCCCGTGGGGTTGCACGGGTAGCCGAGGAACAGCACCTTAGTCCGCGCAGTGACCCGCCGCTCAACTTCCTCCGGGTCGAGCGCGAACCCGTCCGCGGCCCGCGTCGGAACGTGCACAGTGGTGCCTCCGGCAAAGACGACCGCCGGCATGTACGCCACGTACGACGGCTCGTGCAGCAGCACTTCGTCTCCCGGGTCGACGAGCGCGGTCATGGTCGCAGCGACCGCTTCGGAAGCGCCAACCGTGACGAGGATCTCCGCGGTCGGGTCGTATGCGACGCCGTACCGTCGCTCGAGGTTCCCAGCGATGACGCGTCGCAGCTCCAGCGTCCCGAAGTTGCTCGTGTAGTGGGTCCGGCCAGCTTCCAGAGACCGTACCCCGGCGCGGACCACGGCGTCCGGCGTGGTGAAGTCGGGCTCCCCTACGCCCAGCGAGATGACCTCTGGCATCGTCGCAATCACGTCGAAGAACTTGCGGATCCCCGACGCGGGCACCATCGACATGCGGACGGCCAGACGCGTGCGCGCGGACGGAGCCTCGGCAGGGGTGGTTTCGGTAGTCGTGGACATCGCTCGATCCTCCCGATCAGGCCGGCACAGGCAGGCGTGGCGGGGACGTGGCCGGGTCAAGCAGCAGGCGCAGGGCGGTCGGCTCCATCCCCCGCCAGGCGGCGCCCCCTGTGATGGCCTCGTAGGCACGCCCGATGCGGAGCACGTGCCCCTCGTCCCACGCCCGGCCGACGATTTGCAGGCCGACGGGAAGCCCTTCGGACAGGCCGCACGGAACGGACATCCCCGGCAGGCCGGCCACGTTCACGGGCAGCGTGCACACGTCCAACAGGTACATCGCGACCGGATCGCTGAGTCGTTCGCCCAGCGGGAAGGCGACGGTCGGGTTGGTGGGCGCGACGATCGCGTCGACGTCCTCGAAGGCGGCGTCGAAATCCGCCTTGATCAAGGTGCGCACCTTCTGCGCCTTGACGTAGTACGCGTCGTAGTAACCGGCGGAGAGGGCGTAGGTGCCGAGCATGATCCGGCGCTTGACCTCGTCGCCGAACCCGGAACCCCGGCTGGCAAGGTAGTCGGCGAGGACGTCGCCGTCGCGCACCGAGTGCCCGAAACGGATCCCGTCGTAACGGGCTAGGTTCGCCGAGGCCTCGGCGGGCGCAATGATGTAGTACGTCGCCAGGCCGTAGTCGGTGTGGGGCAGCGAGATATCGACGATCTCGGCGCCGGCTTCCTCGAGCGCACGGACGGCCTCGCGCACACGTGCCTCCACGCCGGGCTCCATGCCTGGCACGAAGTACTCACGGGGCAGTCCCAGGCGGAGCCCGCGCAGCACGCCAGCCGCCGCGTCGTCGTCCCCAGAGAGGTCCGCCAGGTAGTCCGGGACGGCGATCGGACTCGACGTAGAGTCGCGGCCGTCGCGCCCGGCGATGGCCTGCAGGAGCGCCGCCACATCTCGCACGTCCCGACCGAACGGCCCGACCTGATCCAGGGAGCTGGCGAACGCGATAATGCCGTAGCGGCTGACGCGGCCGTACGTTGGCTTCATGCCCACGACGCCGCATAGGGCCGCCGGCTGGCGGACAGACCCACCAGTGTCGGTCCCGACCGATACTGGGCAGTGGTATGCGCCAACGGCGGCCGCCGACCCCCCGCTGCTCCCGCCCGGCACGCGGTCAAGAGCCCACGGGTTGGCGGTGGGACCCCAAGCGGAATGCTCGGTCGAAGAGCCCATGGCGAACTCGTCCATGTTGGTCTTGCCGAGGACAACCCCTCCGGCCGCCGCGATCCGCTCGGCGATATGCGCGTCGAACGGTCCGACGAACCCCTCCAAGATCCGGCTGCCGGCGGTGGACGGCTGGCCCCGCGTGACAACGAGGTCCTTGAGCCCGACCGGGATCCCCAACAACGCCGGCAGGGCGGCCAGGGCTGCGCCGCCGGCCCGGCGGGCCTCAGCCAGCCGAGCATCGGCAGCATCGGCAGCCGCTCTCGCCCGCCCATCGTCGATGAAGAGCCACGCGTGCAGGCCGCGATCCGTCGCGTGCGCCAGCTCCAAGTGCGCGTCCACCAGCTCGCGCGAGCTGAACTCGCCCGCGCGCAGTCCTCGCGCCATCTCGTGGGCGAAGAGTCGCGTGAGGCCGCGGCGCGTCACCGGTGAGGTCCCGGGCCGTCCACTAAGCGCCGCTGCCCGTCCATCAGTCGGCGCCCTCTACGACGACCGGCACCACGAAGTAATCGCCCTGCCGTTCGGGCGCGCCCGACAGCGCCTCGTCCGGGCTGAGCGATGCGCCGGGCACGTCGTCGCGCAGGATGTTCTCGAGCTCGATTACCTGGGCCGTCGGCGCGATCGCCGCCGTGTCAAGCTCTGACAGCACGCGGTACTGGTCAAGGATGTGGTTGAGCTGACCCTCGAGGAGCGCCAGCTCACCGTCCGACAGCCCTAGGCGCGCGAGGAGCGCCACGTGGTCGACGTCGGCGCGAGAGAGCGTGGCCATCTATGGATGATAGCGGAGGTGCTTGACCCGGCGATGCCACCTGACTTGTCCCGTCTGCCGGGCGCGCCCGGAATCGTGCGGGCCGGGGCGACACTCGGCCCCGCCATCAACCCCGGGCCGCGCGACGGACGATCCCGGCGTCAACCACCGGACGGCTCTGCCTCGGCCAGCGGCTCCTCGCCGGCCAGCAGTCGACAGAACCCGTCCTCGTCGAGCACCGTCACACCCAGCTCCTGCGCCTTCGTGAGCTTCGAGCCCGCGCTCTCGCCGGCCACGAGGTAGTGGGTCTTCCGCGACACCGACCCGGAAGGATGGCCTCCCGCCGCCCGGATCGCCTCCTCCGCCTCGTGCCGGCTGAACCCAGAGAGCACCCCGGTGACCACGAACGTCCTGCCTGCCAGGGCTCCCCCGCCGGCCGCCACGCCGGACGACTGGACCGCGCGCGAGGCAGGACGCTCGGCCTCCACTCCCGCGGCAACCAAGTCGTCGAGGACGCTGCCCGTCACGTTGTCGGCGAAGTACCGCGCGATCGCGTCGGCCACGACGACCCCAACGCCCGGCACTTCTTGGAACCGTTCGGGAGCCCCCCGCGCCGTATCGCGCATCGAGCGGGCCACCCGGGCCGTCCAGCCGTCCGGGCCGCCCATCTGTTCGTCGGCTTTCGGCGGCCAAGACGCGGCTGCCCAGCCGGCGAGGTCGACCGCCGTCTGCTCGCCGACCTGCGGGATGCCGAGCGCGTTGAGGATGCGGGAGAGCGGGCGCCGCCGGGAGCGCTCGATCGAGTCCACGAGGTTCTGCGCGCTCTTGCGCGCGAACCGGTCGAGCGTCTCGACGTCCTCGACGCGAAGCCGGTAGAAGTCGCCGCGGCTCCGAACCAGGCCGCGCTGCAGCAGTTGTTGCAGCACCACCCACCCGGCACCCTCGATGTCCATGCAGCCACGTCCCACGAAGTGCGCGTACTCCTGGGCAACCCGCGCGGGGCACGCCGGGTTCGGGCAGTAGTGGCGCACGGCTCCCTCGTCCCGCACCACCGGGGTGTCGCAGACCGGGCAGCGCTCCGGCATCTCGAAGAGGCGCTCGTGGCCGGACCGCCGCTCCACCAGAGGCCGGACCACTTCCGGGATCACGTCGCCCGCCTTCTGGAGGATCACGCGATCGCCAATCCGGATGTCTTTGCGCCTGACCTCGTCGAGGTTGTGCAGCGTGGCGCGGGACACGGTGGAACCGGCCACCTTCGCGGCGGCCAGATGGGCAACCGGCGTCAGGGTCCCGGTGCGCCCCACGTATGGGACGATGTCCTCGACGACGGTCTCGACCTGCTCCGGCGGAAACTTGTATGCGATTGCCCAGCGGGGCGCCCGTGCGACCATCCCGAGCCGGAGCTGCTGGTCGAACCGGTCCACCTTCACGACCACGCCGTCGGTCTCGTACGCCAGGCCGTGCCGGGCCTCTCGCCAGCGCTCCAGAAAGCGCAGCACTCCATTGATGTCGAGGCCGGCCAGATGGTTGGGCTCGACGGCGAAACCCAGCGCGGCAAGACGGGCGAGCGCGTCCGACTGCGATGAACCCGGCCCCGACTGCTCGAGAAGCTGGTACCCCCAGAACGCGAGCCGGCGGCCAGCCGTCACAGCCGGATCCAGCTGCCGCAGGGATCCAGCCCCACTGTTCCGCGGGTTCGCATAGAGCGGCAGCCCGGCCTCCTCACGCTCGGCATTGATGCGCGCGAACTCGCTGCGAGGCATGTAGACCTCGCCGCGCACTTCGATATCAAGCGGCTCCGGGAGGCGCGCCGGGATCGCGGAGATCGTGCGCAGGTTGGGCGTGACGTCCTCGCCTGTCGTGCCGTCCCCGCGGGTCGCGCCGCGCGCCAAGCGACCTTGCTCGAAGCGCAGGCTGACCGCGAGCCCATCGATCTTGAGCTCGGCGACATAGCGCAGCTCGGGCGTCGGCTCGGGGGCGGGCGGCAGGGCCAGTCCACGTCGGACACGGGCGTCGAAGGCGCGAAGCTCGTCCTCGCCGAACGCGTTCGAGAGCGACAACATCGGCTGCTCGTGCCGCACCTCCGCGAACCGGCCAGCCGGCACCACCCCGACTCGCTGGGTCGGCGAGTCGGACGTCCGCAGCTCTGGGTGCGCCTCCTCCAACCTGACTAGCTCACGCATCAGGGCGTCGTACTCGGCGTCGGACAGCTCAGGTGCGTCGTCAACGTAGTACAGGCGGTTAGCGCGCTCGATCTGCTCCCTCAGCTCCGAGACGCGGACCGCGGCCTCGCCGGTGCCGTCCATGAAAACTATGGTACGGGCAGGCCGCTGCCCGCACAAAGGCCCGTCGGAGCCCCCTGCTGAGCACGAAATGGAGTCGTCCGGGGCGTCCCGGGGTCGGCGTTGTAGTCCGCTACTGCTGCCTACGCTGCTGACCACTCACACCGGGGTCGGCGCGTGGCTCAGGTCGATGCGTGATAGCCGGGCGGCACGCCGACAGAGAGCCCACAGCAGGAGTTAGGCAACAGTTTCCTAACTCCCAGAGGAAAGGCCGAGCCGCCGACTGGCTGAGGGGAGGCAAGCCCGTCGCCGCGCTTGCATCCGAGACGGAGAACAAGACGCAGAACTCCTCGCCCGCCGTGGTTTTTCGCACAGTGCAACAATCGCTACGCGCGAGGCACGGCTGAGCGGTCGATGTCGAAGCGGGTCCTCGACGCGGTGACATCAGCGGCCAGGGAGCGCGCCTTCGACATCGGACGGGTGGGTCCAGCGGGCGCCCAAAGGCCCCAGAACGCACCCAGACGCGTGATCGGCAGCGTCGTGGTGTCCATTTGATGTACCTGCCGTGTCCGTCGCGGCCTGACTGCGGCCCGTGTCGATCCCGTAGTGGCTCGTCAGCGACAGTCGGCCACGGTCGGACTAGCGGCTCATCCTCCGCCAGCGAGTCCCACGGCGGCGATGGTCAACGATCCACAATCAAAAAAGGAACGCGACGCGAGGCAAGCCCGAGTCGCCGAGGAGGGCAGCCCTGTCGCCGCCGCTCTCGTCTCCGCAGCCCGTCGTGGTAACCATCACCGTCGGGCGCCACGCGCGGTCACCGAGGGGGACGCCACGGTCGCCATCATGGCCCTCGACGAGCCATCGGTGGCAACGTCCGACCATTACTCCGATGCCGCCGTAGCCGAAACCGACGCCCAGCCATGGCGAGGGGACAAGCCACCAACACCGCACTCTCGAATGCGGACAGCCCTGTCATCAGGGGACAACAGGCCACGGCCCTCGTGATGGCCGATGCAGATCAGGCTCGACGCAGACTACCCTCCCGTCAGCAGGCGGAAGGCCGCCAGAGCGATGAGGACAATGCCGACGACCGCCACGAGCGGCTTGCCCGTGGCGAACCAGAGGGCGATCACCACGACGCCGATGAGGGCGATGAGTACGGGCGGCAACTTCAGCACACTTGCAGTATGTCCACCTCCATGAGACTGCGCACGTCGGTCCGGATGTAGCCCGGCATGTGGATGCTCGGGGGTCACGACATTCGGTGCAGACCCGCTCTGAGCGTCACGTTGGAGGCTGGCTTTGGGTGATCTGGTATATGTGGTAGCCGCCAAAGAAGTTCGCTGCCGCCCCCGCGAAGAACAGCAGTGCCCACCAACTGCCGTATGAGAGCACAAACATGCCGAGGCCGAAGAGGACGAGGCCACCGGCAAAGCGCGCGCCCCAGAGGAGACGGCGGTAGCGGTATTCCCACGACCTGAGCAAGAGTTTCGTGAAGAGGGATCGCGGGGGAGGAGCGATCTCAGCGCGGTGGTCTGGCTCGGTCATGGGTTCCTGCACGGCTGTCGGGATACATGGGGGGAGGCTACCGCCGCATCGCCGCAGGCGCAGGGTTGCCACCAATCCCTGACCGGCTGACGTTCGGCCCTGTGCGGCACGCTGGGTCAGGTCGGACACTGACCGTCAGAGACTCAGCGCTCGCATGAGAGGAGAACGGGTGGACTGGCCGACCGCCGCCGTGCTCATTGCCATCATCTTTGCCGTGATGGTCATCGCCAGCACCTACATCTCGTCACACGGGCAGAAGCCCTGAGCCACGCAGGGTCGGAGCCGGTGTCAGTAGCCCGACGGGTAGGGAGCGGGTGAACTGACCGAGACGACACCGCCCGCCGCCGCCTGCACGTAGACGAACACCGCAGGCCCGCTGGCGAAGGTGACGATCACGATCCCGGCGTCCCCGAGCGGGGGAGCACACGGTGCGTCGGGCGGGCAGAGGCCACCATAGCGGAACTCCTCGCGCATGATCGGCGGGTGCGCCGGGGCGAGCACGGCGAGCGCGGCGGCGAGGGCCGGGCCGCAGGTCAGGCTCGCAGTCGGCTGGAACGACGCCGTGTCGCAGACGACCGCAGGTGATGCGACGGCCGAGGGCGCCGGACGCGATGTCGACGGAGCCGAGGATGTCGCTGTACACGCAGCGACGAGCGCCGCGACCATCGCGAGGGTGATCAGGGTTCGCTGCATGGCGCCACCGACGCTAGCGGCACCCATCAGCCGACGCTGTACTCGACGGTCACCGGCACACTGATGGTCTGTCGGTAGACCGGCTCGAGCGGGCAGGCGGGCAGCGGCGCGACCGCCCCCGCAGTCGCCGATGGCCCGCTGCCGGGAACGGCGATGATGCAGGCGGGCTCGCCCGAGGCGCTCCCGCTGGACGATCCGTTGGTGGCCATGGGCTCGACACCGTAGTCGGGTGACACCGAGGCGCTCACCGAGAGGACCCGGCTGATGGTGAGCCCGGTGTCGGCCGCGATGGCATCGGCCTGCGCCTTAGCGTCAGTCAGTGCGGCGGCGAGAGCGGTCTTCTGGGCGGCCGCCTGATCCGAGCCGTCGCTCTGCATGTTCGCCTGCCCCGTGCCAGTGACGACGATGGTGTGGTCGGGAGCGAGACCCGGTGTGCCCGCGAAGTCGGATAGAGGGCGGTCGGCCGGACCCGACGACTCCACAGTCGTCCCGTTCGTCCCGCCCGCCGTGACGGTCGTCGGCGCTTGTGCGACGGCGGCGCCCTCGCTCGAGGCGATCCGCGGCGCCGCCGAGGGCGTGGTGGCGGCCGCCCGACCCGGCTGGGTCAGGCCGACGCCGACGAGCAAACCACAACGGGCTGCGAGATCCGGCTCCGTTCAGTCGCCCGTCCCCTATCAGTATCACGCCCCAGTCCTCGTCGTGATCTCGGGAACCGTGCAAGGAGGGCGGATCGTCGAAGACTGCGCGTTGGCGGCCGAGAACCTGATGCTCTCGGCGCATGGGCTCGGACTGGGCACATGCTGGATCGGCTTCTCGCAGGGTTACCTCAACACCCCGGAAGGGAAGCAGGCGCTCGGCATCCCGGCGACGTGGGTGCCAGTAGCGCCGATCATCGTGGGCCATCCGAAGACGGTGCCCGCGCCCGTCGCTCGCAGGGAGCCGGAGATCCGCTGGGTCGGCTGAGTGCTCCGATGACCGGCGGATGACGGCCCACTCTGACAAACTGGCGGCCGCGCTGCAACCACCACTCGCGGCCGCGAGGGTGCCACCCTGCTCTTGGGGCAGGCTGACGCTAGGCGCGCCAGTTGCTCAGCGGGGCCAGACGTGCACCCGCTCGATGTCGAGCCACGCCGTCACACGCGGGCGCTCTCGGTTGGGATACGGGTGGCCCCCGTAGTGGCGGGAGAGCCGGTCGATGTCAGCAAGGTCCGGGTCATCGATGAGCGTGACCCTCCCTTGTAGGCTCACGTGGTGGTACCAGTTCTCGCCGTCGATGACGGTCAGCGACACGCGGGGGTCGCGGCGCAGATGGGCGAGGCGCGCTCGTGTGGCATCGAGATTGAGGAGGATGCGGCCGTTGTCCCACAGGTACCACGTCGCCACGGTGACCGGCGCGCCGTCCGGGCGCAGCGTCGCCATGACGGCCGGATTTGGTCGCCGCAGCAGGTCCACGACCTCAGGCGTGAGTTCGAGATCGACCATCCGACACGTCACTCCCTCTGCATCGAGCCTGATTGGCCGGGCACGCCGCTGCAGGCTCCCCGTGCGACGCGCCGCGACGGTAGCACGGCCCACACGCCGAGGCCTCACGGAGCGCCGCTCTACACTCCCCGAGCATGGACGAGCCCGAGCGTGCTGCCGCGTGGGAGGAGTTGTACGACGCGCTCCCCGACGGCTGGGCCGTCATGCACCCGCAGTGGCGCGACGCGGATCACCTGTGGGCTGTCTATGCGCGACGCCTGAGCGGCGCCCACACACTGGACCTCGGTGGCGCGAGGCGTTCGGCCAGACCGAGGCCATCGCGCTCCGCGCCCTCGCCCAGCAGTTCCGCAACCTGCGCACGTGAGGTCCTGACGCAGCCGGTCCGGGCACCCACGTAACCGAGAGCGGCTATCCACGTCCGCGAGCGGGTTGTGGATTATCCGACTGTTCCGCTCGGAAATGCTGGACAGCGAGTGTAAACTCCGCACTGCCCGGTGAGCGTGTTAGCCGGGCTGCGTCCCGCCCGGGGAGCACGGAGGTCCCCCAACCACCTTCCTCCCCGGCGGGCTCATCCGCCCGAAGACGGGCGGTCGCCTGACTATCCTGACCTGCACCGTCCCTACCCGGTCGAGCGGCACCCGCCGGGCACTTCGGCACCGGTGCACCGCATCTCAGCCCGCGTAGCCTGCCCGGGACGTGCTCGACGCCCCCCCAGCGCCCGGGTACGGCAGGTTCGGAGCCCTAATCGGAGGAGGTCAGGGCTCGCCCAGTGCGAGGACCTTGGACTGGCCTCTACCCGGCTCACTCGTCCACGCGCTCTCGACCCTCGGCGTCGGTGCTCGCAGATCGTCAAGCCAGCGGGTTCGTCTCGCCGCGACAGGCTCCGCTAGCCCGCCCTTCAGCCGGACAGCGCCGTTCTTGCGGAGGGTGCCCCACTCATCGGGCGGCCACGCCTTCTGCCGCGCCTCGATGATCCAGCGGTCCCACTCAGGCATGAACTTGGCGCGGGCCATGAAGCCCTGCTTCGTCAGTTCCACGCAGGCCGCCACGGTGCCGGTCCAGTCGAAGGCGCGCTCGTCTGACGCCGCCATCTCGATCTGTGCCTGCGCCTCCTGCTCGGGGGTCAGCGGATGCAGCCCAGCCGGTGGGCACGTGCTCGGCTGGCTCAGGGTGGGTCGGAACCTGCTGGGCAGGATCTTGCTGGCCCGGACCCGGCGGGGAACGATCCCTACGTTCATAGAGACCTCCCGACTAGCGACCTCCCGGCGGGCGGAGGACGCTGTTCTCTGGAAAGTCAGTGTGCCGTCCGAGTGCGGCGACCGTCACTAGCCCGGTAGTACCGGACGGCCCGGCGGGTGGGGGATTACCGTCTTGTCTTTCGCAGAAATCCCCCTTATCGTGCGGCATGGCGACAAGAGGCATTGACACGCGGTCGCGTCCCCGGTCGCTGTGCATCGCGTTGAGCCAGCAGCGAGACCGACTCGTCGTCCACCTGCATGGTCATTGGGGGGTGGCCGCCATGACTGTTCATACGTCCGAGCACACGGCCTGTCCGCCTGACGCGCCCTGCGCCGTCGACCGTCGCGCACTCGCCCGCTGTCGGCACGACGTGGCCTGCATCGCACGCCTTGTGGGCCGTCGCTCTGGCTCAGCGCCTCATACGATCCGGGCCATGCTGATGATGACCATGGTGAGCAGTGAGGACGGAGCGATCTGGTTCGGATAGGCCGCAGCATGAAGGGCGACCGCTCCCTGCCCGAGTTCGGCAGCGCCGACGAGGAGATCGGCCGCCTCCGAGCGCTGTACCGACAGAGGTCGGCTGCGGCACCACCGGGCAGCGATCCGCTCCGGGTCGCTGCCGAGGTCCTCGCTAGCCATCGCCACGGGGCACGCCGACTCACCGATGGCGCCGTGCTCACCCTCGTCGCCAGCGGGCTCGGTGCGCTCGTCCACGACGCGGAGACCGACCCGTCTGTGTTGGAGGGGTACTCCGGAGCCACCCGGTTGGTGCGGCGCTTCGCGGCGCTCCTCGATGATGCCGATGGGCCGGAGGCGGTCGAGTCCCTCGTGCACATGACCGAGGAGGTGCTGCAGAAGGAGCCCACCGACCCGGACACGGTCGAGGCGCTCGCCGCGCTAGGTCTCCTGCGCCTCCCGCGCGACCCACGCGGCTGATCCGCCGCGAACCCGCCACCCACGCAGGTTACGACTCTCGGCTTGACCGCAGGTCTGGTGGAGGCACGGGCACGCCTGAAGCGGACGCCCTCCGCCAGTTCGCCGAGGCGGAGGCCGATCCCTCTTCGGCCTCGTATCGAGCCGCCGCCCGGCACTCAACCGGGCTCGGGCTGCTCACCACGGCGGTCGTGCTGGTGATCGCGTACCTAATGGGGGTCAAGCCCATCTAGGGCTTAGTGGGTCGTCCTACCTACGAGAGGCCGCGTCCTCGCCTGCCGGTGTCTCTCTTGTCCCCGGTCGGGATCACCTCCGGGGTGACGGGGTCGGCGATCCGGGCGAAGACGTAGCCGTCCGGCAGCGTCGAGAGCAGCGCCTGTAGGTAGACGTCGCCATCGGACGGCCGCACCGCTCGGTCGGTTTCAGGGTCTGACAGGACGGGGAACTCGGTGAGGATCGCCGACCCCCTCGCCGGTGGTGGCGAGGGTGCCCTCCCCGCGTCAGACGTGAGCGTGCCGGTTACGAGCCCGGCTGGGTCCTCGAAGTTGCTGACGATCTCGACCTTCACGCCTCGGCCGTCTCGTCGGGCTCCGTGAGCCGCGCCCCACACCGGCAATAGGCGGAGTGGACCTCCATACGGCGGGCACCGCCCGGACCCGGGTGCCAGATCACAACCGGGCGGGGCACATGGCGATGAGGTAGCAGATGTCGGATGGCCCGCGAGGCCCACCACGTGAGCCCCGTTCTCGCGACGGCGAGGCCGCCACCGACGTGACTGCGCCGGTCGTCAGCGGTGCGTGCGACACGGCCGACCGTCGCCTTGGCGTCGTCCATGGTGTCCGCCACGACCGCAGCCCACAGGCTGCCGTCCCTCTTCTCCACGTTCTGCATGGTAGCGGTTTGCAGATGGGCGATGGCGCAGCGACCGGTTCAGGGGTGGCCGTCTGGCGGGTGTCGCCGAGGACAAGGGGCCGAGGGGCACAGGTCCCGCTGCGCCCGTTCCCGATCCCTAGCAGCGGTGCGTGGTGCCCCAGACACAAAGGGGAGCGGAGCGCCACTGGCATGGACCCCGCTCCCTATGTCGAGCGGTCCACACGGGGGGCGTCCGCTCGTTGGCATGGAGTGTGCCCCCAGAGCGGGCCGCCGGGCATGGCCGAACGGCCCATGTTGGCCCCGCGCTTGCGACGGCGCCGCGTGGACACGGGCGCCCAGCGTCCGATGTGGCGGAGAGTCGAGTAAGCGCGCCGCTTGCGCCCCTCAGCGGACGTGCCCGTCCGCGTGGAGGGTCCCCCAGCGATCTGGCGGCCACGACTTGTGGCGTGCCTCCACGACCCAGCGTTCGGCCCCCACGGCGCGCGTGTGGGCCAGCCAGCCGCGCTTCGTCAGCGCCACGCAGACGGCCACCGCGCCCGGCCAGTCGTGGACGGGCACGTCCGAGGGTTCCATCTCGACCGGCGCCCGCGTCGCCTGCTTGGATGGTGGCGAGCGCTGCCCGGCAGTCGGGCTCATGTCCTGTGTCCTCCTCTCTCCAGCCGTGCGGTCCTTCGTACAAGACGCGGGCCGCCCGGTGAACCGCGAGTGGCCTGCCCGGGCCACGCGCCTTCAACCGTCAGCCGGTGCGGCTCGCGGCCTCAATCTGCGCCTCCAGTGTGGTCACGGCGTAGACGGTCGTGGTGACGCGGGCCACGAGGCCCGACGCCTCGATCACGGCGTTCACGACGTGGGCATTGGGCGCGTTGACGAGGGCGAACGTGGTGTGCGACCCGGTGTTCGCCCACGCCCCCTGTACCTGTGCCCCGTGCTGCTTGGCGATCTCCAGCATGCGCCTGTAGGCGTCCGTCGTTACCTTCCTGTCCTCGTCCGAGCGGAAAGCGCAGTCCTCCGCTGTGTGGGTCTGCACCACCATGTGGAGCATCGGTTCTTGCCTCCCTGTTCTCGATCTGCACGTCATCAACGTCTGATCGAGCACGCCGCCCGGAGCAGACCCCGCAGCGGCCTGTCAGTCGGTGTGGAGCGCCGGTCTGGCTAGGGCGTGGATGACCCAACCGTGTGACCCCGAGTCCCAGTGATGGCGAGCCACTCCGTGATGAAGGTGTCACTGGGTGACAACGTCAGGCTGATCCCCGCCGTGGCGTTGCGCAGTGACAGCCAGCCCGAGAGGCTGTTCTTCTCTTCCTCGGTCGTGGCAATCGGCAGGCTGGCGACCCGGACCCCGTCTGCCTTCCAGAAGGTGTACTCGTCCTCGGTGCCGATGTCGATCTCGACGACGTCCCCCACCGAGCACCCGGGCAACGCCCCCAACTCGACCCGCCACTCGCAGGCGTGCAACGCCATCAGTTCGCGGTAGCCGGGGTCGTCGAGCAGCACATGCCGTTCCAGTGCGGACGTCTTCTGACTGCCCTGCATCCCTCGCGGAGGTGTACGTCCGCCCTCTGCCGAACCTAGACCGCCCGTGTGAAGTTGGTGAACTTGGTGTCGTCGCACCAGCCCCATGCAGGCGCCGATCTTGGGGCCGAGGTCGGGGTATCCCAAGAAGGCGTTGAGCGCGGCGAGGTCCTGCCACTCGAAGAGGCAGACGTAGTGGCTGGGCTCGCCCTCGTCGTGCATCAGGGTGCCCGAGACGAAGCCGGGCTGGGTGTCCAGACCCAGTCGCGGAACTCCGTCCAGCGGGCGACGAAGGCGTCTTCATTCCCCGTATGGACATGCCAGTTGCCCGAGGCATAGGCGTGAACGGCGGTTGCTACGGTCATGACGAGATGCTCCTCCCTACTGCGGTCGTATCGACGCCCCGCCAGCGCTGGGGCGTTCACACACCGTCTGCCCTGACGCTGCGCGCCCTCAGAGCAGGTCAGGACCCCTCGGCTTACTTCGCCCCGCTCGGGGTGACGCTCCGCTCCTTGATCAACGTCTGCACGTCGGGGTCGAGGAGCGCCTCGTCAGGCGGGGTGTCGAAATGCACTTGATCCGTTCGGCAGGGTTGCTGAAGGTCAGGAAACACGGCATCACGGACGGGGCGTCGTAGCGGAGGCTGCCGACCGACAGATGAGTCGCAGGGCAGTGCTCCAACTTCCACCGACAAGGCGGGCAGGTGGCTACTCGCCCGACTCCCGCTTTCGCGACCACGTAGTGGCCGTGCGTGACGTCAATCGCAACAAGGTCCCCGACCAGAGGTCGGGCAAGGAACCCTGCTCAAAGTGGGCGACCCGCCACATGACACCGGAGTTCTCCGCCACGTCCGCCTCCCTCGGCGCGGACCCCGACGCCATCCCATGGCACGCAAGGCTCGTACGTCTGCGGGTCGGTCTCACCAGTGGCTCGGCGCGGTCCGGTGGGCGGCCGTTGGGCAGTGACCGCGTGTCAGAGCCTCCCGTATGCGCTCATTGTCCCACCGAGGTCGATAGCCCTAGAGTGCGACTAGCCCACCGTCACGCCCTCATCGGGTAGCCTCACGCCCATGTGCGGCCGCTTCACGCAGCGCCTCTCGTCGGCAGACTTCGCCGCGCATCTTCGGGGCACGCGACCTCGTTGGAGAGTGCCGGCGAGGCGTACAACGTGGCCCCGGCCCAGCGGGTCGCGGCCGTGGTGGACGGAGGAGGAACGTCTCTTAGAGCCCGTGCGCTTGGGGTTGGTGCCCGGCTCCAGCCAGAGCCCCCTCGCTGGCAGACGCCCCATAAATGCCCGCGCCGAACGGTTGCCGCGGAGCCGCTTCTTCCGCCATCCTTTCCGTCTCAAACGCTCCTCGTCCCGGCCGACGGCTTCTACAGTGGCAGCGTCTCCCCGACGGACGACGCCAGCCCCACTACATCACGACAGCCGATGGCCGGCCCCCTTGCCCTCGCCGGGCTCTGGTCGGCGTGGTCGGAGCGCACCAGCGAGGCACCGGCACTCCTGACCTGCGCGAATGACCGCGACGCCCAACGCGACGATGGCCACGATCCATGACCGCATGCCCGTCATCCTGACCCCTGATACGTGGAGCCTCTGGCTGGGCCGCGAGAGCGACCCGGGAGAGTTAGCAGGGGCTGCTGCGACCCTACTCGGCGACCTGCTGCTCTACCCGGTGGCACCCCTCGTCAACAGCGTACGCCAGCAGGGTCCGGCGTTGATCGCGCCGCTGTCAGCTTCATGAGGAGCACGGACAGACTAGAGGACATTGAGTGGCGAGCGACCCGGGGAACTCCGAGCCGTTAGCGCAAGGACCCACTGGGCCTTCATCCGCTCTTCATCGCGCCTTGCCACGATCTAGCAACACGGAACCGGCCGGCTTGGCAACGAGGCTCGGTCAGAATAACGCCGTATCTGCCCGCAGATCATGCGAAATCATGACAGTTCGATGCTGGTACTCGTAGTAGGAACCCGGCATATCGACTACAGTGGCGCGACACCGAGGCCTGCTGCGGCTCCTTCATTCGTCCTGCTGGTCGTCGCCCTCATCGTGCAACTGTTCCGGGGACCCCAACAGCTCTCGATCAGTTCGCCAGCATCAGGATGATGCCCGAGCAGGTGCTGCGGCTGGCTTCACCCCGGCGGGGTTGAACCAGTTCCAGCAACGCCTCGATGTGCTGCGTCGCGCCGGACCGCCGCCGGGCAAGTAACTCGGTGGACGTGGTATCTGTTCCGCGACGGGCTCGACTTCACCGAGGGGCGGCGCGGGTTGACCTTGACGGATGCCTGAACCGGCCGCACGCTCACGTCGTGAAGATGACCAATGACACCTTACTCGTGGTGTTGGGCAAGCGGACGAGGGAGTGCTCTACCGCGACCGGCATCGGTAGCTGAAGATCGGCGACGGGGGCGGCGTTCCGAGCGACGCCCGACGGTGCTCAACCACTTGCTTCCGGCTCTGGCGTTGGGCGAGCAACTGGGCCTATCGGTGACGATGGAGCACTACGACGGCCCGTACTGGCAGACGGGTCGCGAGCGGCGCGGGCGAAACTGGTCGACCTGCGTGGATCCTAGGCCGACGCCGGGTTCCGTCTATGCGGGGACGCGCCGGACGCGCAACTCCGATCTGTCGTTGGTGACGGAGCAGTGAGCCACCGTACGCGCATCGCATGGCTCCGGGGCCACGAACACGATGATCGGTCGCGCATTGGCTCCGGTGCGTCTTCCCGGGCGTGCTCTCGGGGCTGCTAGCCGGGATCGGGGCCGCTGTGTCTAGGCGCGGCTGCAGCAGAGAGGCTTCCCGGCCGTGTTGAACATCTTCAGGGCTCGGATGCCTCCCGGCCCTGACCGCCCTGACGGGCGTCGTGCTCATCGTCTTTGGCGTCGCAGGCGGCTGGCCTCGCTGGTCATCAGTCAGGCATCCTCCTGCTCGCGCTGGCGGCGCTCGGGGCTCCTGACGGGGACGCGGCGGACCCCGGCGGGGGGTTGGCCGGGGACTCGGTCTGAGGGAGGAGTAGCGGGAGAGGAAGCGGTCACGGGATGATCCTTCGCATTCCTCGACGTGTCCTGAAGCCATCGTGACGCTGCACAATACTGGCAGGTGGCGG